>JBHPHS010000001.1:0-77765 GCA_042571305.1 Patescibacteria group bacterium
CGATATTCCACCTCTTGGCACATAGTGTCTATGTTTTGTAGAATAATCCCACTCTTTTTTCAAATCCTTTAATAACTGAGGGCTGAAATTTTCCCAGTTGGTTCTCTCTTTTAATCTTTCATCAATCTCAATGTTTAAAAAAAGATATTTATTTATAATCTTTGCGGTTTCTTTTGTTCGTGTGTATGGACTTGAAAATAAACTATCTATTTTCTTATTTCTTAAATATTTACCAATCTTATTAGCTTGAAGTTTACCTTTTTCTGTTAACCCTATATCTTTGAATCTATCAATCTTCTCTCCGTGTCGGATCAAGTAAAAAGTAGTCATAGCAAACAAAGTTTAACACATAATAAATAAATCGAAGGATCGGAGATTATTTATATTTAGAGCGGGTAAGGGGAATCGAACCCCTCTATCTTCGTTGGCAACGAAGCGCACTACCACTATGCTATACCCGCGCTGTGCCGAGCCTCAGAGTCGAACTGAAATCTGACGCTCTTCAGGCGCCCGCCGTGACCACCTTGGCTAGCTCGGCTTAAAATTTATCAAGTTAATCAAATATGTCTAATACACCATCACATATCCTTGCAATCGGTATACCAGACCAAAAGGTGGCAATCTCTTTTGTGCCATCATCATTTATTAATCTCTTTGTCTGAAAACTAGAAACAATACCGCTTAACCTCAACTGTTCTTTGGTTATCTCTTCCAAGACAACTTTTGCATTTGGACAATAAGAACAACCATCCTCATTCGTCGAACACTCGTCACTTAATATTTCGCAATTCATTTTTGTTATTATAACTTAAAAATTTACAATTTGTGGTCGATGCAGGGATCGAACCTGCGACCTTACGGATGTAAACCGTACGCTCTAACCAGCTGAGCTAATCGACCTTTAGTGTGTGATACAGAACTTGGATTGAACCAATCCTTGCTTATTTCTAGCCTCTTATTTTAGCATATTCTGATCTTGAAGTGCAGTTATCATAAAGTAAGTTGCAAATAAAAATAATTCAATCTCTTTCTTTACTTTTAGAATAAGTTACCTCTATAGAGTCTCTGGTATTCGGATTTGTAACTTTTAGATTTTCATCAAAGCGAATTGTTCCAGATCCACTTTCTTCTTCATTTACTGGTAATTCATTTATGTAAACCCAAGCTTTACCTGCAATATTGTAGCCAATCTCATTTTTTTCATATATTCCAATACAGACAATAATTTCTTGACCATGATTGTCTTCACCCAATTCATATGCTTCGGTTGTCCCATCTTCAAACTCCTCAATAACACCCTCCAGTTGACTTCTGTCAGGTAATTTTCTTTCAACACTAAAGGGAGACATATAATTATGGATTATATTACATTGGAATATTATAAAGTCAAAAATATCCAGGCTTTTGTGCGAGGAAGTTTACTAGGATTGAACCAATCCTTTCCTTCTTCCAGCTTCTTATTTTAGCATATCCAAACTATAAAACTCAGTTTATTTGATCGAGCTAGCGAACTATACGGAGAACTTCTATAAAGCCAATCACAATAATTATTTGACAGGTAATATAAAGAGATGTATACATAATTTGCAATGTTTAAACCTTTGTCACTGAAGGTTGGTTACGGATAACCGCCGGGGTTGGCGGTTTTTTATTGGAAAAGAAAGGAGGTGATAAAAATGAAAAAAATTGTATTGCTAATTTCAATTCTTTGTTTACTGGGATTGGTATTTACCGGAGACATTCAAGCAAAAAAATCAACTTGTACAACTATTCAAAGTGGAGAATTATATGGTAGTGATAGTTCGTTACTAACGGTTGGTTTTAATGAATGGGGTTATAACTATCAAGGAAGGACATATAACGGAATGTATTGCGATTACCATCCAGTTTATAGACCAGGTGGAGCAAATCATGATTGGTGCATAGCTAATTATAGCGATGTGCACTTGTCAATGAAGTGGAATGACGCCTGGCTTTCGAACAAAGATTGCGACGGTGATGGTTTACTTGATAGATACTATGGATTTGATTCGTATATAGGTTCTGGTGCTTGGACAACAAATCATATGTCTGGCGGAACAGGTAAGGATAAATGGACTTATTTTGTAAAGATAGTTGCTGTACCAGAAGATGCGGTTTTAGTTGATGGTATTTGGTATACAGCAGACGGAACTGAAATAGGACCTGAAATCTGGGGAGCATTTGCCATTATTCAAGAAACTGAAAGCGGAAGCGGACTTATATATGGAAGTCCTCTACGAAAAGGATTGGGTAATTGGTAAAGTGTGAAAGCCTATACCAGATTAAATTAGCTAAGCCTAATTTGAGACAGTGAAGTGTGTCGGAGATTTCTATTTTCCCAATATCACGCCACTTTCAAGCCCTATGTGTGCGGGAGACAGGACTTGAACCTGCACGTCGTAAAGACACACGCACCTCAAGCGTGCCTGTATACCAATTTCAGCACTCCCGCTTATGTTTTTGTGCCGAGAGTGGGATTTGAACCCACACGCTCGTTAAAAGAGCACACGCTTCTGAGACGTGCCTGTCTGCCAATTTCAGCACCTCGGCTAATAAGTAAGGCAATTATACCAAATGAGTGTTAAACTTGACACTGTAAGGCTCTTTGTGGCACTCTGTATATTAAGACATATGGAAAGTGATCGTACGTTTTGGAAAGGGTTTATTCTCTCCGCAATCTTTTTTACCATAGCCCCAATAACTTTAGGGGTAAGTCTTTATTCTCTTTTTTCAATAAACCTCTCTCAAGCTAAACCGGAGGTGTTAGCATATGAAACAACCTCTGATGATTCAATTGAAAAAGGAGTCAGGGTATATGCATCACTTCCCAGCTCCTTTCCTTCGTTTTCTGGATATGCAGAGTCATCTGATGCAAGAACTGAAATAATTAAAAACTATCTTAAAGAGAACAGATCACCTCTTGAGCCATATGCTTATCAAATAGTGGAATCTGCCGATAGATACGATCTTGACTATAGACTGATTACCGCAATTGCCCAAAAAGAATCAAATCTATGTAAAGTTATTCCACCTTCATCATACAACTGCTGGGGATGGGGGATACACTCAAAAGGTACACTCGGATTTTCCTCATTTGAAGAAGGAATTGAAACAGTTTCCAAAGGAATTAAGCTAAATTATATAGACAAAGGATATGCAACGGTTGAAGAGATAATGAGCAAATATACTCCTTTGTCTAAAGGCTCCTGGGCGGAAGGGGTTAACCGTTTTATGGATGAGATGCAGTAAGGAGGTATAATGTGACTTCATGAGCACCTACTACGATAACTACGATTATCCAGCCTACTGGGAAGGAAGAGATTATGAGCACAAGTCAGAAATAATCGCCCTTAAAAGTTTGCTTGAAAAGGTTCCTAAAATTCACACCGTAGTTGATGTAGGCGCAGGTTATGGCAGGTTAACTCCTTACTATGGTTATAGAGCCAAAAACATTATCCTGTCGGATCCTTCTTCAAAACTTCTTTCTCTTGCAAGAAAAGCATTAAAAAACAAAAAAAACATTAGCTTTATTCCGTGCTGTCTTAAAACTGTGGTTAAAAAAGTAAAAGGTAAAAAGATAAACCTGGTTATTATGATTAGGGTACTTCATCATCTTGACAACCTTGATAAAGCTTTTGCCCAAATTAATAAAACTCTAAGACCTAACGGTTTTCTAATTCTTGAGTTTGCCAATAAAAGTCATTTTAAGGCAACCATATCTCAAATGTTTAAAGGAAACCTTACCTTTCCTATTGACATCTTTCCCTCTGATTTAAGAAGTAAAAAGTCAAAAAAAGACAAATGTATACCCTTTTCAAATTACCATCCTGAAGAAATAAACAAAAAACTAACAGATAACGGCTTTGAAATAATTGAAAAAAGGAGTGTCTCAAATATCAGAAGCACACTATTAAAAAGTATTATACCTATAGATATTCTTTTATACCTTGAGGATAAACTTCAAATTTTATTATCCAGATATAACTTTGGTCCTTCTATTTTTCTTCTAGCCCAGAAAATGGGTTAATACTCTCCAAGGCTTGACAAACCTATAATGTTATGATATAGTTCGCATCACGTTTCAAGGCAAGCATGGTTACATGTCGAGCGTTGAAATTTTCCTGGGGGAGTACTTTACGGTACTCCCTCTTTTTTGCTTAAGAGGCCAATTATATGAAAAAAGCAATCTATATTTCAATACTAATTTTGATCCTTGTTCTTATTAGTCCTAAATTAATAAGAGCTGAGGCTAACGTGGCAGAAAGATCGGCTTTACTTAAATCTCAAATTTCACAGGATAGTTATGATATAAGGGTAGAAATACTTAAAAACTATCTTCAAAAACACAACTCTCCCTTAGCGGATTATGCAAAGGAGCTTGTTGATTATGCAGATACCTATGAACTTGACTGGAGGATGGTTGCTGCAATCTCGGGTGTTGAGTCAACCTTTGGAAAAAGAATTCCACAAGGTTCATACAACGCCTATGGATGGGCAAATGGAAATTATCAATTTGAATCCTGGGATGATTCTATTGAGATCGTTTCAAAAACCTTAAAAGAAAAATACATTGAAAAAGGAGCGGTGAGTATTTCCCAAATTGCAAGACGTTATGCACCTCCATCTTCAACTTGGAGTTATAAGGTAAAGTATTTTATGAATAAGATAGATCCTTTAGCTGTTTCTTTTACTCTTGAGGTATAATATAAACTTAAGCAGATGTGGCGGAATTGGCAGACGCGCAGGATTTAGGATCCTGTGGGATAATATCCTGTAGAGGTTCGAGTCCTCTCATCTGCACAGATAAAAAAGTATATAATAAATTAATGAGTGTTAAACCTATTCATATTCACTGTGGTAGATTAGGTACAAAAAAAAGTTTTTTTCTTCTCTTTGTTCCAATAATTGCATTTGTAACTCTATTGACTGTATTGTGGTTTAGATTTGACAGAAGCGAGAGTGTTCTTAGTTCCCAGACACAAAATCCCTAAATAAAGATTATGTTTAAACAGATATTCCTTCCTATCCTTGCAACCATTGCCTTTATTATATTGGTAGGATTTTTATCTCAATCGTCAAATAATTCAAACTTTAACCTGCTATCAATAGCTTCCCCTTCTCCAACTTTCTACGAAATGACAGTTGGTGAAACCAAGGTTGATGTTGAAATTGCTAAAACTCAAAAGGAAAGACAGGTTGGTTTATCAAACCGCAGCTCACTTGATGAGAATAAAGGGATGCTTTTTGTTTTTGAAAAAAATGTTACTCCTGTTTTCTGGATGAAAGATACCCAAATTGCACTTGATCTTATTTGGATTAAGGACGGGATGGTTATTGACATAACCAAGAATGTTCAACCTGAACCCGGGATTCCTGATGATAAACTAACGAGATATAATCCAGATGGGTTTGTTGATTATGTCCTAGAGGTTAACGGCGGATTTTCAGATAAATACTCCCTTAAGATAGGGGAGCCTGTACAAATTCCTCCAATTCCTTAACGCTTCCGAAGGCAATTCTGTCAGGAACCAAATCATTAGTTCCCAGCATTTTTGCGGATGTTACACAAAATATTCCCCAACGTTTATTTAGAGAATCTACCGCCTCGGTGAGACTTTTTTTCTTGTCTACATCTTCAAAAAGATCAAGCTGAAGAGCTTGGGATGAAACCAAATTAAAAACAGAGATGGCCAAACTGGCAACTGGTTTTTTAAAGGGACAAACTTGTAAAATTCTCAGGGCTTCTTTAAAAAAATCTCTAGAATCAAACAAAACCCTAGCCGTTTTTGTCCCTTTGTGCCAATAGGTTTGGTCCTTAAATCCCAGGCTAAGATGCACCCCTTGGGCTTTATACCCAGCTTCCCTTAAGCGCATTCCCATTTTCTGGGTAAGCTTGGCCAATATTGGTAAAAACTCTCTTTTGTCATAAGCTGCCTTTGGAAGAACGTAAGAATTACCAAAACTTCCCCTTGTAGAAGCTACATCATCTATCTCATAACCATGTAGCCTTAAATGCCAATAATAGCCCACAATTGAACCAAAAGCGGCCCTAAGCTTCCAAACAGGCGCTTGATAGAAATCCCAGGGTGTATAAATACCCACCCCCTGCAGCCTCGTTGCATTTTGAAATTTAATTCCACAAAAATCAGTTAAGGAAAGATCGGCATAAACCTTAGCAAAATTATGCTTGTCTATTTGCCTTAATCCGTCCGGTTTTTGCAAGTTTGAAGCGGTTTTGGCCAAAAATCTGTTTGTTGAAATACCGATTGAAACGCTTATGTACTCACCAATATCTGCCTTTATTCTCTGTTTTATTTCTTTGGCAATTTCAAACATACTCCCTTTAACTTTGGGCTCAAGTACAAACTCATCTATGGATTTGGGATAAACCTCATCTGAATAATTACAAAGCAAATTTTTCAGCTTTAAATGAATGTTTCTGTATTTGTCGGGGTCAGGAAGAAGAACTGTTAGTTTCGGACAAACTCCCTTTGCAGCCCTAACCCTCATTCCTGTTTTTATGCCTAATCTTTTTGCTTCAGTGGAAGCCGCCAGAACACATCCCGAAGGACCAAGATATGCGGCAACCGCAACAGGCTTTCCCCGAAGCAGGGGATTTGCCTGCTGTTCACAGGTTGCAAAGCAGGAATTGATGTCAATATGCATTATCTTAGGTTGTATAGGGTTAAAATTCATCTGACACCTCCTCAAGGACCCACTTAAGACTCTGGGTATTTAGCTTAAGTTTCAAAAAGAGTGTCCCACTAACAACCGAGAATATATGAATTAAGATTGATCCCTCCCAAAAACTGTGATGAAAACCAACTTTGTCTATTTTATAAACTCTTCCCCTCCAGGCAACCCATTTAGGAGAAGAGCTTAATCCTACCTCAACAGGTTCTGATATTGTCTCACTCATATATCTTATTTAACAACCTAATAAAACCCGAAGTCAAGAGGATTTTCTTGTAGAGAAAGCTAAAATCATTTAAACTTTTATTGATGAAGGATCTTCCCAAACCCCCCTCTCTTAGAAAACTTCTTGGTCCAAGTTTTATCTTGTTAGGACTGGGTTTAGGAAGCGGGGAATTAATTCTTTGGCCTTATCTTGCTTCTAGGTTCGGTATGGGAATTATCTGGGGTGCAATCTTAGGAATAACCTTTCAGTTTTTCATCAACATGGAGATAGAAAGATATGCCTTAATTACCGGTGAGAGTATCTTTGTGGGATTGGCAAGAAAACTAAAGAAGGTTTCTCCTGTTTGGTTTATTGTATCCACCATTATTCCTTGGATGTGGCCGGGGATTGTTGCTTCCTCAGCCGTTCTTTTAGCAAGCATCTTTGGTATTAAGTATTCACCCATCATACCCATTGCCCTTCTTGTGTTTATAGGTATAGTTTTGACACTAGGACCCATCATCTACAAAACTCAGGAGGTATTCCAAAGAACACTGGTCCTTGTTAGTGTTCCTTTTATTTTTATTCTTGCGATTATCTTTGCCAAGGCACCTGACTGGCAAGCTTTAGCACATGGAATAATCGGAAAAGGAATTGATTTTTGGTTTTTGCCAAGTGGAATTTCCTTGGCTGCCTTTTTGGGTGCATTTGCCTATTCGGGTGCTGGTGGTAATCTGAATTTGGCACAATCTTTTTATATCAAAGAAAAAGGATACGGCATGGGAAAGTTTTCCGGAAGAATAACCAGTATCTTAACAGGAAAAAAGGAAAATCTGACACTTAAAGGAACTACTTTTAAGATTACTCCCAAAAACCTTAAGCGCTTTAAAGCTTGGTGGAGACGCATCAACATTGAGCATGCTTTGGTATTTTGGGCAACTGGTGCCTTAACCATGGTAATGCTTAGCTTTTTAGCATATACAACTGTCTTTAACTCAAATGAAACAATCGAAGGAATTGGTTTTATCTTAAAAGAAGGCTTATTTATCGGCCAACATACACTACCTTTTGTAGGCATCTTTTTTGTATTAATTGCCGCTTTAATGCTTTTTTCAACCCAGTTTTCGATTCTTGATGCAACCAGCAGAATTTTGTCTGAAAATATAATAATCTTTTCACCTAAGGTATTTAAAATTAGCTCACTTCCTAAATATTACTACACCTTTTTATGGCTACAGATTAGCTTGGGGGTATTGATATTTTCTTTAGGGGTAACCCAACCTTTTACCTTAATAGTAATTGGTGCGGTACTTAACGCAATTGCCATGTTTGTTTTTAGCGGGCTTGTCTTGTGGTTAAACAAAACAAGGCTTAAAAAACCCCTAAGGCCTAATTTCATAAGAAGCTTTCTTGTAATTTTTGCAATTATCTTCTACGGAGTCTTTAGTGCAATTACCGTTTCTGGATATATATTCAAATGAAGAAGATTTTCATAAGTTTTGTAATTTGTATTTTGTTGGTTGTCATGGGATGGTACCTAAATCAACTTTACAACAGTATTGGTGAGTCTGATTCTCAGGTAATTAATGTAATCAAACCCAGACCACTGGATAAATACACTATTGAGAATTTATCCAAAACCAAATACGAAGCAACTCCAATTGAAAGAATGGAGGTTATTAACGAATATCCAAAATTTACCTCTTATAAGATTTTTATAAATATCGATGAGAAGAAGGTCTCGGGACTTATCAATATTCCCAAGGCAAAAGGGCAATTTCCGATAATTGTTATGTTTAGGGGATATGTTGATGTTAATCAGTACCAAACCGGTACAGGAACACAACATTCAGGAGAGGTTTTTGCAAACAACGGCTATATCACAATTGCACCTGATTTTTTGGGTTATGCAGATTCAGACCGTGAATCCGAAAATGTCTTTGAAGCAAGATTCCAAACCTACACTACAGCACTAGCAATTCTTTCCTCAGTTAAAACAATCCCTGAATGGGACGGGGAAAACATCTTTATCTGGGGACATAGTAATGGTGGTCAAATTGCTTTAACAATCCTTGAAATAACGGGGCAAGCCTACCCTACGGTTCTTTGGGCACCTGTATCCAAACCATTTCCATACTCAGTTCTATACTACACCGATGAAGCAGATGATAAAGGAAAATTCTTAAGAGCTGAACTTGCTAATTTTGAGGATACTTACGATACGGATCTTTACTCAATACATACTTATCTTGACAAAATTACAGCACCAATTTTACTGCAACAAGGAACTTTAGATGATGCGGTACCTGTGTCATGGAGTGATTGGCTTAACGACACGCTTAAAAAACAGGAAAAAGATATAACTTACATAACCTACCCAGGAGCTGATCATAATATGACACCTTCTTGGAACAATGTAGTTGTTAGGGATTTACAATTTTATAGAAATCATATTAAAATGAATTAATGAGACTAATAATAAGGTTGGCCATAAACGTTTTTGCGCTTCTTGTCGTTGAATATCTAGTTCCTGGGTTTATTTTAAGGGATTATTGGACAGCTATTGTTGCTGCTGTCGTTATTGGTGTTGTTAATACTTTCATTAAACCGGTTTTGCAGGTTGTTGCACTGCCTATTTCCATTCTAACCTTTGGAATATTTGCTTTTCTAATTAACGTACTATTGCTTTGGGGAACTTCAATGTTTGTACCAGGCTTTGAAATTGCGAGCTTTGAGACTGCAATTATTGCATCAATCGTGCTTTCTTTGGTTTCTTGGTTTCTTCACAAATTAGCATCAAACTAGTTTAAACTACTAAAACCCCGCTTCCTAAACTTACATCTGGAAATACTCATGCAAGATTTAATCTTGCCTATTTAACGGGGTTCCATCGGTTTTGCCTCGTTTACGTTAATCTTGCGACCCTTAAGGTCTGATCCGTTTATTTTTTCAATTGCTGCTTTAGCCTCATCATCTGAGCTCATTTCAACAAAACCGAATCCACGGCTTCTTCCGGACATTTTGTCCATGATTACAACCGCATCAACAACACTACCAACCTGTGCAAATGCTTGCTTTAAATCATCACCTGTTACGGTATAGTCAAGATTGCCAACAAAAAGTTTAGCTGCCATATTTATTTACTTAAAGAAATTTTTCACCTCCTTTCTCATTTTTAACTTTCTTTCGTTAAAAGGAGGATTACTTACTTATCGAAGTTTCTCACTCTCTTTCACTTAAAGATAAAGTCAATGTATTATATAATAGGTAAATGAAAAAATATATCAAGAAAAAGAAAGGTCCTACACTTGGCTTTAGAACTCCTGATTTTTTCAAGGAAAGTAATTTTAGCGGTAAAAGGGCAGGGTCTAAATTTAATCAGTCACGGTTTAGGATTCAGCATAAAAGCGGTGGACATTAAAATGTGCTAAAATAGCCTCCTATGATCACATCAACCATAGCCAAACAAGAAGACGGAAGTATACAAATAAACTTTGTTGTTCCTTTTTCTGAAATTAAACAAGCTCAGGATAAAACTATTGCCGAATATGCAAAAGAGGCTGAAATTCCCGGTTTTAGAAAGGGAAAGGCTCCTGTTTCCAAAGTTGCTGAAAAGATTCCACAAAATACATTAATCGAAAAGTCTCTTGCACAAATTCTACCAAAAGCCCTTTCCGATGCAATAAAGAAACACGACATTAAACCTGCAATTTATCCTAGATTTGAGCTAATAAGTGCCAAAGAAAATCAAGATTGGCAAATAAGAGCCGTTACCTGTGAGCTGCCTAAGGTTGAGTTGGGAGACTATAAAAAGATAATTCCAGGAGAAATCAGGGCTGCGAGTTTGAAAAAAGAGCTTTCCAAAGAAGAAAAAGAACAGCTTGTGATAAAAACCCTTCTTGAAAGTACTAAAATAAACATTCCAAGTGTTCTTGTTGAGGAAGAGGTTAACAGCCGCCTTTCTAGCCTTCTTTCAAGACTAGAAAAGCTGGGCCTTGCACTTGAAGGATATCTAAAATCATTAGGCAAAACCTCAGACCAGTTAAGGGATGAGTATGAAAAGGGTGCAAAGGATGCAATTTCCCTTGATTTGATTCTTAATAAAGTTGTCGAGGATCAAGATATTCAAGCTGACCCAAAGCAGGTTGAGGAGGCATTAAAGTTAAGAAAACAGGCAAATCCCAAAGAAGAGGATCGGGAAGGTCAAAAAAGACTGGTTGAATCCATTCTTAGAAGAAACTCAGCGCTTGAAAAATTGGTTAATTTGAGCTAAACTGCCGCTATAAAATGAATCAGCCGGCAAACAGTCAAAAAAAGAGTGATAAAAACACAAAAAGAGCAAATGTTCTTGAGAATCTTCGTGAGCTAAATACACCTGTTTCTAAAGATTTATTAAACCGGCTAATGGGTATTCCCACGCAAGAAAAGAAATACTCTGGTGACCTTGCCCAAGGTGAGAGTTTGGAAATGAATGAGGTTTTCAAAGGCACTCTCGAAGAGAATAAAAAACTCAAAGGACAAATGATGCTTGAAAAAAGATTATCAGAGGAAGAAAGGGTTCTTTCTGAAAACAAATCAAATCAATTAAAGGTTCAGCTTCAAGCTTTAATCCAAGAAATTACCTCACTTGCCAAGGCAACAACCGATATTGCAAAGGAGACCCAAGTTGCAATGATTCATGCACCAGCAAGTCCGGGAGTTTATCATATAACATTCTTTGAAAATGTTTTGAGTTTTCTTAAATCATTCAGAGAAAAGATTGAAGATGCCTCCATATGGCTTTCTGCTTCCAACAAAAGAGCTGAAAAGAAGAACTACTGGGCAATGTACAAGAAAAAGGGAAGCTCCTTCCTTTTGGCCCCTGATCATTACGTCTCAAGGGCGGCTGGATAATTACACCTCACATTTGATAGAATATAGTCTCAAGATCGCGTAGCTCAGTCTGGTTAGAGCGCATCGTTGACATCGATGAGGTCGCAGGTTCGAGCCCTGCCGCGATCACCACGAGGGCCCATGGCGCAACTGGCTAGCGCGCTTCAATGGCATTGAAGAGGTTGAGGGTTCAAATCCCTCTGGGTCCACTCAAAGAGGTTCAGCACTTGAAGATGCAGTAGGAGTAGGAGAAACGGTTGATGTCGGGGTAGGTAAACTTGTAGGAATAGGCTCAGGACTTTTGGGTAATACCTCCATATTTTTTGCATCAGCAACTTTCAGCAGTTTCTCTGTTTTGTTGTAACTTCCCGCAGCAAGAACTCTTCTTCCTACCAAATCCATCAAATCCAATCCATAAGGAACATCTAAGGTAATTGCCTCGGCGGAGGTCGTCACAAGATAGAACTTGTTCGTTGCCTCACTGTATTGAAGCTTACCTGTATAGGCGGTATCCCTCCAAATTTCAGGAGCGGGAGTTGGTGTTTCCTTAACTTCAACAGCTTGTTCAAAGAAAGGAATCTTGAAAGGTAAAACAACCCTACCCAAACCAAAAGCAACGGTAAAGATAACAAGAGATATTGCAATTGCCGTAAGAGGTTTAACTCTAAGTCTAAACTCTACACCTTCATTACCTATTACTTTATTCCACCATTTTTTCAAATAAGTTATGGGGTTTGTAACCTTTACATCTACCAAAGGAGGATCTTGATTATCAGCAGGAGTATCAACCATACACTTTTAGTGTACAAAGATTTGATTGTATGCGCAACTTTTTAAAACTTTTAATGAAGTTATCCTCTAGAGTTTCTTAGGTTTTCGGCTGAGTTCTTTAAACCTTCATCAACTCCAGAATCTTCAGAAGCATTTATTACTAAATTTAGCATATCATTACTTACGTCCTCATCACCATTTTTTATGGCTTCGCGTGTAATCTTAAATCTATCTTCATCCAAATTTCCCAAATCGATCTCCTGGTTTGTCATGATTGGAGTATTTTATAATACTTATTATGTTTTCTCAAGCTTGTTTGATAATTTATAATTATCTGTTCAAAGAGCGTGTTTTTTAGTATGATTAATGCATGGATAACCTAAGACACTCCTGTTCACACCTGCTTGCTGCTGCAGTTGTTAATTTGTGGCCAAAGGTACAACCCACCATAGGACCTGTTATTGAAAACGGGTTTTACTATGATTTTGATATGGGTGGGGCTAAATTGTCCGAAAAGGATCTTCCTAAAATTGAAAAGAAAATGAAGGAACTTCTTCCTAATTGGGGAGTTTTTGAAAAGATTGAAATGACAGCTAAAGAAGCAGAAAAGATATACAAAAATAATCCCTATAAACAAGAATTAATAAAAGACCTTCAAAAGGAAAAACAAAAAATAACATTCTACGAATCAGGGAAGTTTTTGGATTTATGCAAGGGTGGTCATACAGATAGCCCCAAAAGCAAATTAAAATATTTCAAACTTTTGTCAGTTGCTGGTGCTTACTGGCGGGGGAGTGAGAAAAATAAAATGCTTACCCGAATTTATGGAACTTGTTTTCCAACCCAAAAAGAGCTTGATGAATACCTTAATATGCTTAAAGAAGCTAAAAAGAGGGATCATAGGAAGATTGGTAAAGAATTAGATCTTTTTACATTTTCTGAGGATGTTGGTCCGGGTTTACCTTTATGGACCCCAAAAGGAACAATCATTCAGCAGGAATTAAGAGACTGGGCTGAAGAAACAGAAAAAAAGTGGGGATACGTTCGTGTTCGTACACCCCATATTGCAAAACATACTCTTTATGAAACTTCCGGACATCTGCCGTATTACATGGAGGATATGTACCCTCCCATGAATGTTGACGGGGATGATTACTACCTTAAAGGTATGAATTGTCCACACCATCATTTGATTTACAAATCTTCACCCAAATCATACAAGGATTTACCCTTAAGATACGCTGAGTATGGGGAGGTGTATCGCTTTGAACAATCAGGAACACTTTTTGGTTTAATGAGGGTTCGTTTTATTCAACAGAATGACGCTCATATTTACTGTTCTGAAGAGGATGCAGAGAAGGAATTTTTAGATGTGCTTAAACTTCATGAGTATTACTACAACACACTTGGTTTAACTAGAGACAATTATCACGTTGTTGTAGGTTTACCAGATGAAAAAATGAGAAATAAATACCACGGAGATAAAAAACTTTGGGTTAAGGCAGAAAAAATGATGACATCGGCAATAAAGAAATCAGGAATAAAGAGTGTTGATGATATTGGAGGTGCAGCATTTTATGGTCCAAAGGTGGATTTTAATGTAGTTTCCTCAGTCGGAAGAGAGTTTGGTATTTCCACAAACCAACTTGATTTATACATGCCTACACGTTTTAATCTGACCTACACAAACAAATACGGTCAAGAAAAATTGGCTGTTGTTATCCATAGAGCTCCTCTTGGTTCACACGAAAGATTTATCGGCTTTTTAATAGAACACTTTGGAGGCAATTTCCCAACATGGCTAACCCCTACCCAAGTCAAGGTCTTACCGATTACCGAAAGGAATGTTGATTATGCTAAACAAGTTGTTAAATCCTTAACAGATAATAATATTCGAGTTGAATTGGATGATCGAAATGAAACATTGCAGGCAAAAATAAGAGATGCCCAGCTTGAAAAGGTTGCTTACATGCTTATTGTGGGAGATAAGGAAGAAAAGACAAAAGGTGTATCAGTTAGAAAAAGAAACGGAAAAGATTTAGGAGCACTCAAGCTAGATAGCTTTATTAAGGATATTAAAAAAGAGATTGAAGAAAAGAAAATTGACTGATATAATCTACACTTAGAAGTTGAGAAGAAAACAAAAAACCTTTTGGCTAATAAACGAAGCAATCCGTGCCCCTGAGCTTAGAGTAATTACCGCGGAAGGAAAACAAATAGGTGTGATGGGAAAGGATGAGGCCTTGCAAAAGGCAAAAGATGATGGACTGGATCTTGTTGAGATTGCAACCTCTGCCAAACCGCCTGTTGCCAAACTTGTTGAATTCGGTAAGTTTAAGTACCAGGAAGAAAAAAAGGCAAGACGGGAAGCAAAAAAGACAAAAGCTGGTGAATTAAAAGAGGTAAGATTTTCACCATTTATTGCTGAAAATGATTACAATACCAGGTTTGAGAAGGTTAAAGAGTTTTTAGAAGAGAAAAATAAGGTCAAAGTTGTAGTAGTGTTTATGGGCAGGCAAATGAATAGCAAAAGGTTTGGATATGACCTTATAGACAGAATATTAAAAGACTTGGGAGACAAAGTTATAACCGATATGCAACCTAAGTTTTTAGGAAGACACTTGGTAACTATAGTTTCACCAGTTTTTAAAAGCAATGCCAAAACAAAAGACAAGAAAATCGATAACAAAAAGGTTTAAAGTTACCAAAACAGGTAAAGTGTTAAGGCGCCAAGGTTTTAGGCGTCATTTGAGTGTTAAAAAAAGCTCAAAAAAGCTAACCAATCTTAAAAGGGTAAAGGAGCTTAAAGGTTTTTATGCTAAAAAGATAAAAAAATCACTAGGTGTAAAAAAACCAAAGAAGAAAATATAAATGGCCAGAACAAAAACAATCGCTCAAAGAAAACACAGAAAGATATTAAAAAGGGCTAAAGGATTTAAACAATCCCGGAAACAAAGGGTAAAGGTGGCAAAAGAGGCATTACTTCATGCAGGTGCCTATGCCTACCACGGAAGAAAATTAAGAAAAAGAGATTTAAGGTCTCTTTGGATTACAAGACTAAATGCTGCGGTTAGGGAAAGTGATCTTTCTTATTCAAAATTTATAGCTTCCCTAAAGAAAGCAAAAATCGAAATAAACAGAAAGATTCTCTCAGATATCGCACTTAAGGATCCTGATACCTTTAGTCAAATCATTAAAGAATTAAAATGATAACCTTTTTCTCTACCAACTTTTCATTTAAAATGATCTAAGCTGGTGGGGATAGGTATTATTAAACAATAACTCTCCACCGGGGGAGTTTTTTTTATTTATATATACATTTATGAGAGAAGAAATAATTAACATTAAAAACGAAGCAATGGCTCAGATTATGTCTGTAAGAGACATTTCTGAACTGGAAGATATCAGAGTTAGCTACCTTGGTAGAAACGGTAAAATTGCCAGCTATTCCAAGGATATAAAAAGTCTTAATCCTTCCGAAAAAAAACATATTGGTATTTTATTAAACGAAACTAAAGATACTATTGAAAAATTATTAAATACTCAAAAAAATAAAATAAAAGAAACAGTAAGGGTGTGGTTTGATCCTACTGTTCCCGGAATAAAACCTCCCATCGGTCACACGCATCCTGTAACCTTGGCAATTAACGAAATCTCCACCGCTTTTGAAAATATTGGATTTAGCAGAGTTAGATATCCTGAAGTTGAATGGGACTGGTTTGCTTTTGAGTCACTTAACATGCCTGCCAATCATCCGGCAAGGGATGAGTGGGAGACCTTTTTTGTAGATCAGCCACCAAATTCCAAATTAGGACAAGTGGTATTAACACCTCATACCTCAAACGGTCAGGTAAGAGAGATGCAAAGGGTTAAAACACCACCTATAAGGATGATTAATATTGCAAAATGTTTTAGACGCCAATCGGATATATCCCACGTTCCAATGTTTCATCAGTTTGAAGGACTTGTAATTGATAAAGATATTTCTATAGTTCATTTAAAAGGTACACTTGATTGGTTTGCAAAATCATTTTTTGGAGCCAAAAGAAAAACCAGATTAAGACCTTTCCATTTTCAATTTACTGAACCATCCTTTGAGGTTGATGTAAGTTGTGGGATTTGTGATGGCAAAGGATGCAGGCTTTGTAAGGAAGGATGGCTTGAGATGGGAGGATCTGGTATGGTTCATCCCAACGTTCTAAAAAATGGTGGAATAAATCCTTCAAAATATACCGGGTTTGCTTTCGGTTGGGGAGTAGAGAGGGTCTTTATGATGAAGGCGGGAATTAATATACCAGACATTAGAATTCTTTACAATTCAGACTTAAGATTTTTAAGACAATTTTAAATATATGGATTTAATAATTCCTGATTCTTGGCTTAGAGAGTTTTTAAAAACAAAGGCAACTTCCAAACAAATTGCCAAGTGTGTTTCTTTGTCCGGGCCTTCTTTTGAAAAGATATCAAAGGCAGGAGGTAGTCTTGTTTATTCGGTTGAGGTAACAACCAACAGGGTTGACTCTGCAAGCGTTTACGGAATCGCCAGAGAAGCAAGTGCGATACTTCCTAGATATGGAATAAAAGCAACATTATCAACCATTAAACCAAAATGTAATGTTAAATTTGTCAAAAAAGTAAATTACCTGAGTGCCGTTGTTGATAATAAACTATGCTTCAGATTTACCGCGGTTTTAATTAAAAACGTAAATATCAAACCTTCCCCGAAATGGATGCAAGAAAGACTTAAAGAGGCTGGGGTTCGACCAATTAACAATGTTGTGGATATTTCTAACTATATTATGCATGAGTTGGGCCAGCCAGTTCACACTTTTGATTACGACAAAATAAAAAACCAGAAAATGATTTTAAGAGCTTCAAAAAAGGGAGAGGAAATAACCACACTTGATGGTAAAAAACACTCCCTTTTGGGGGGTGATATTGTAATTGAGGACGGTGAGAGAAGATTGATTGATCTTGCTGGAATAATGGGAGGGGAAAATTCAGCTGTTGATGCAAAAACCAAAAATGTTCTTCTTTTTGTTCAAACCTATAATCCCGTAAACATTAGAAAAACCTATATGCAACAATCCCAAAGAACTGATGCAGCAGTTTTATTTGAAAAGGATCTTGACACAGAACTAGTTGAGCCTACGATGAAGAAAGCAATTGACTTATTTAATGAGCTGACAAATGGTACTCACCAAAAAGAAATACTAGATATTTACCCTAATCCCTACAAAGTTAAAAAGGTTGTAACAAATATTGATTTTATTAATAAGGTTATAGGTATAAATATTGCCAAAAAAGATATCACAAAAATTCTTCAGGGTTTAGGATTTGAAACATTATGGAAAGGAAATAATCTTTCTGTCCTAATTCCCTCATTTAGAGCAAAGGATATTAATATACCCGAAGATATAGTTGAAGAGATAGCCAGGATTTACGGTTATTACAACCTAACAGCTAAACTAATGCCTGGAGAAATACCTGGTTTGGTTAAAGACACCATTTTTGACTTTGAAAACAAAATTAAAAATATTCTTAAAGGATTTGGTGGAACTGAAGTATACACACCCTCTCTTGTCTCAGGAGAGCAAGTTGAGGCAAATGCACTTAAACTAACAAACCCATTAGGTGCTGAGTCTGAATATTTAAGAAACTCATTTCTACCTTCTTTGGTTAATGCAGCTAAACAAAATTCTCAGGAAGCAAAACCATTCTTTCTTTTTGAAGTTGCCAATATTTACATTCCAAAAAAAGAAAATCTTCCAGATGAGAAATTGATGCTTGGTGTGATATTTTCAAATACCAGCTACAGAAAGATGAAAGGCGTTGCTGAAGCATTATTGGATGAGCTTCATATAAAAGCAAAGTTTGTACCTGAAGATGCAAAGTTTTTTATACCTAGCAAGAGGGTTACTATTGAAGCAAAAAAACAAAAGATCGGAATACTGGGGATCTTAGAAAAGAAAAACTTGGGATACTTTGAGTTTCCAATTAAGGATTTATTAAAGTTAGGTTCAGATACAGTTTCTTACAAATCCATACCTAAATATCCTCCGCAGATTGAAGATATTACACTTTCCTTTCCTGCAAAAACCAGAATTGGGGATGTATTGGAAGAAATAAACATAAACTCTGAAAATATTACAGCTAGTTTGGCAAACATCTACAAAGGTGCGTATACATTTAATGTTCGCTTCCTTCACCCCACAAAGACACTAACTAATAAAGATGTTGAAAAGATAAGAAATAAAATGCTTCAGTCAATTAAATCAAAGTTTGGAGCCTTGCTTAAGACCTAATAAGTTTGAAGGATGGTTCAACATCTCTATTTGTAGTCTTTCTGACTGCAATATCTATTGCGGCAAACAAAGACTCGTTTTCAACTTCGAAGTCATTAAAACCTTCGGTGTTATCTAATTTATGAAAGATTCTATAGGCACGTTCAAACTTCTTATCCGCAACTGCTATCTGAGCATTAAAATAACTCTTAAGCCAACCCTTCTGTTTTTCATCAACCTCAGCTGGTAATAAACTCTCGACAACACCCCAATTGCCAGTTGTTACGTATCTCTCCATAATTAAGGTATTTTACACTATCGGGTCAAGGAGTGGGTGAAGGTGTAGCATCCCAGGCAATATTAACGCCAATGGTTATATTCCTGTCAGACTCATTTCCACTGGAATCTTTTGCTTTAGCACGAAGGGTATGAATTCCATCAGAAAGATCAGCTTGATATTCATATGGGGGAGCATCAAAGGTTCTCATCTTAGTTCCATCAATCTCAAGTTCAATCTGAACAATGGTACTTGTTGAATCAGCTTTTACTTTAACCGTAAAGGTATTTGGGATGTTTGAGGTTCTATCTGTTGGGTTGACAAACTCAACATTTATTGGAATTTGGGTTCCACAGTAATCAGTTGGAGGATGATACTTGGAATCACTTTGCGTATTTAGCCAGTTTAGAATTCCTTCCTGCCACCTGTTTTGTCCACCGGATCCTGCGGTTGGATCCTCCTCCTTAAATACAAAAAACTCTTTTTCTTCATAATTTCCTGCTGCAACATCTGATGGTGTTGCTAGCTTTCCATCGGATTTACAAACCTTAAGCTTTGTGTGCACTGTATCCTCACCTGGTTCCGTTCCTTTAATAAAATACTCTGTTCTTGAGGAATACCCATCATGTTCCCGATATCCAGATACACTATCCACCGAGGCTGTTACAACTCCATCCGGAATTTCAAATCCTGCGTTTGATTTTCCTTTTAAAGCTTCCTGGGTAATTTTCCTCCAAATAGGTGTTGCTCCTGAGATTCCTGAGGCGACAGATTTCATAGGGGAGTTATCGTTATTACCCACCCAAACACCAACCATGGCGCTGTTGTTTCCTCCCACAGCCCAGTTATCTCTTTTGTCATTGGTTGTACCTGTTTTAACCATTACACCGGCTAAATTAAGAAGAGAGTTTGTGCCGAATATTTCTTTTCTGGCATCATTATCGGAAAGTATATTTGCAATTAAAAATGCTTGTTCGGAGGTAAGTACTTTTTTGCCATCGGATGATGCCTTTTTAGGTTTTACCTCCTCTAAAACCTTACCGTTTGAATCCTCAACTTTTAGAACTGAGATAGGTTCAACGTGATACCCCTTATTTACAAATGTACAATAGGCATCAGTTAGTTCAAGCAGTTTAACCTCTCCGCCTCCAAGGGTCATTGAAAGACCTAACCTGCTCAAATTTTCCTTTGTTGGTTCAAGAGTGGTAAGTCCTAAATCATAAGCAGTTTTTAAAGTATCTTTAATTCCAACCAAGGCAAGTGTTTTTACTGCAATTAAGTTTATGGAATTAGCCAGTGCATATCTTAACTGTATCGGTCCCCTATATTCTCCATCATAGTTTTCAGGTTTATAATCGGGTTGACCCGTACCACCAGGAAATGTGGTTGGTACATCCATCAGCATGGTTGAGGCTGTGTAACCTTTTTTAAACGCAGTAGCATAAGTAATTGGTTTTATTGCACTTCCGGGTTGTCTGAGTGAGGTTGTAACATTAACCTGTCCGTCATAATCAGGATCATTAAAGTTTTTAGAGCCCACCATTGCCAAAATTTCTCCAGTTTCTGGATTAATCACCACGGCTGCGCCATTTGTAATGTGCTGTCCTTCAACTTTAGCAATCTCAGCAGCTACAATATCCTGTGCTTCTTCCTGAAGCGCAAGATCAAGCGTGGTGGTAACCTGAAGACCACCTTGCTCAACAATGTTTTCCCCGTACCTATCCTCGAGCACCTTTTGAACAAACTGAACAAAGTGCGGAGCTTTAAAATCCGCTCCTCTTGCTTGGAATTTTACATTCTCAAGCTGATTTCCAACCTCTTCCTCTTGATCTTTGGTAATGTAATCATCTTCTCTCATTCTTCTTAAAACCTCTTTTGTTCTTGCAATATATGCATCCGGTGTTGAGGAATAGGGAGAATAGGAAGATGGTCTTTGGGGAAGTCCTGCTAAAATTGCACTTTGGGTTAAGTTCAAATCCTTCACACTTGTACCAAAATACATTTCACTAGCAGATTCAACCCCCCAAGCAGTCCCACCATATGGGGCTTCATTAAGATACATCTGCAAAATCTCATCTTTTGAATATTTCCTTTCAATCTGAACAGCTAAAACGAATTCCTTAATTTTTCGAAAGATACTTCGCTCCGGTGTTAAAAGTACATTTTTTACAAGCTGCTGGGTTAGAGTTGATCCACCCTGAGCACGCCCTCTGGTAAAAAGCCTCAGTGCACCTCTTGCCATTCCAAAAGGATCAAAACCACTATGCTTGTAAAAGTTTTTATCCTCAATAGCAATTGTGGCTTGTCTTAAATAAAGTGGAACTTCATCCAGATTAACAGGAGACCTTCTTTCACTAGAGTAAATATCATACAAAGCCTCACCGTTCCTGTCTAAAATCTTTGTGGAAAATCCTTCACGCCTGACAATTTTATCGGGTGAGGGAAGATTAAAGGCAAATAAAGGAAAAACAAAAAATAGAAGCAAAAAAAGTCCAACTACACCAATAAACACAAGCTTCGCTAGAGCAGCAATTCTTCTTGCTCTTTTAACTGACTTTCTTCTTCTTATTTTATCCTTCCACATAGATTACCTATACTACATTGTAACAAATACTCACACATAGTAAAATTAAATTATGAATAAGCTGGATGAAGTGTTAACAAGAGGGGTTGAAAAGATCCTGCCTGACAAAAAAGGATTAGCTGACCTTATGTTAAAAAAGAAAATTAAGCTATATCAAGGATTTGATCCATCCATGCCTTCCTTGCACCTGGGTAATCTTGTTGGACTTGTCAAACTTGCCCAATTTCAGAAACTAGGTCATGAGGTAATATTTTTGGTTGGTGATTTTACAGGAATGATAGGAGACCCAACCGATAAATTGGCAACCAGAAAACAATTAACAAGAAAGCAAGTAATGGAAAATGCAAAATCTTGGAAACAGCAAGCATCTAAACTTCTTGATTTTGAAGGGAAAAATCCCGCTAAGATTCTTTTTAACTCCGAGTGGAGCGACAAAACAAACTTTAAGGATTTAATTGAAATAACCTCAAAGTTTACGGTTCAACAGATGCTTGAGAGAGACATGTTTCAAGAAAGACTGAAGAAGAATGAACCTATCTATTTACATGAACTTTTATATCCCGTAGCTCAAGCCCAAGATTGTGTTGAAATGGATGTTGATTTGGAAATAGGTGGCAACGACCAACTGTTTAACATAATGGCTGGTAGAACCTTGATGAAATCTGTTAAAGGTAAGGAGAAATACGTACTAACAACAAAACTCTTGATCGATAAAGAGGGTAATAAGGTTGGTAAGACCACAGGTAACGCTTTATTTCTTGATTCAACACCCGAGATATTGTATGCAGGAATAATGTCCTTTCCGGATGAGGTGATATATCTTGGTTTTGAGCTTTTAACCAGTGTCTCTCTTGAAAATATAGAAAAAGAAATTAAAAAAGACCCCATGACTTCCAAGAAAAAACTTGCTTTTGAAATAGTAAAAATGTTTTGGGGAGAAAAAAATGCAAAAGATTCTCAAGGTACTTTTGAAAAAACTTTTCAAAAAGGGCAACTTCCAAAAAATATGAAAGAGATTAAGCTCAAGGAAAATAGTCTTCCTTTACTGGATTTGGTTTTTGCAAGCAAATTGGTATCAAGCAGATCAGAGGCCAAAAGACTTATAAATCAAAAAGCTGTGGATGTAAACGAAAAAACAATAAATGATACAACCCATGAGGTAAAGCTTCCCGCGGTTTTAAAGATTGGAAAAACAAAATTTGTTAAAATAGTAAAATCATGATGCTTTCAAAACGAGCTAAGAAAATATTTGTAGTTGTTACCGTGATTGCTTTTTTAGCACTTTTGGCCGGAGCCATCCTTCCATATCTTATTTATAGATGAAGCTAGATACCCCAATCTCTGAGTTTCCCTCGGTTGGACCTGTCTACAGCCAAAGGTTAACAAAGCTCGGAATAAACTGCCTACAGGATCTTCTTCTTCATATTCCTCATAGATACCTTGATTTTAGCCAGCTTTCAAAAGTTATAAATGCGAAGGTTGATGAAATCATAACAGTAAAAGGAAAAATGGTTTCTTTAAAAAATCAATACTCAAGACGTGGCCTTAAAATGCAAATAGGATCATTTGAAGATGAAAGCGGAAAGATGTTGGTCGTTTGGTTTAACCAGCCATTTTTAATAAAAACCTTATATCCGGGACGAAGCGTTTCTCTTTCCGGTAAGGTGGGGTTTTTTGGTGCACAAAAAGCTTTGATTTCTCCGGAATATGAAATTCTTGGAGAGGCAACTGATACAACCCACACCGGAAGGATTGTACCAATTTATCCGGAAACCTCTGGAGTTTCCTCAAAATGGTTGAGGCACAAAATTAAAACTGCACTTAAGGATATAAAAATAAAGGAAACTCTTCCAAAAGAAATATTAAAAGAAGAAAGTCTCATGTCCGTTAAAAAAGCACTTGAGGTAATTCATTTCCCAAAAGAAAACGACCCAATTAACGAGGCAAGGAAAAGACTTGCTTTTGATGAGCTTTTAGATCTGCAAGTTAAAAGTATTAAAAGAAAGCAAAACTGGCAAAAAAACAAATCACAATTTAGGCTTGACCCTAAACAAATAAACAAAAAGCCTTTCATTGATTCTCTTCCCTTCAAACTTACCAAGTCTCAAAAGACAGCGGTTGATGAAATTGTTTCCGATATGACCAAAGCCTATCCAATGAATAGACTTCTGGAGGGGGATGTAGGGTCTGGGAAAACAGTTGTTGCCGCAATTGCTGCTTTTGAAACCTTTTTGGTAGGTTTGCAAACCGTGGTTATGGCACCTACCCAAATTCTTGCCAGGCAACACTTCAACACATTAAATTCACTTTTTAAAAAGTTTAAAGTAAGAATCACTCTTTTAACATCAGCAACCAAAGATATCCCTTTAGGAAGAGCTGATATCTTTGTAGGAACACATTCATTAATTCACAATAAAATTAATTTTGATAGAGTTGGATTGGTGGTAATTGATGAACAACACCGCTTCGGAGTAGAACAAAGGGCACATCTTGTAAAAAAATCCTCAAAATCCGGCAAAATTCCGCATGTATTAACCATGACAGCAACTCCCATCCCCAGAACCATTGCCCTAACCGCATATGGAGATTTAGACCTTTCAACCTTAAAAGAAATGCCAGAAGGAAGGCAAATTATAACTACTTGGGTTGTACCACAAACAAAAAGGAAATCCGCATTTGGCTGGATTAAAAAACATATCAAAAACCAAAACTCTCAAGCTTTTGTGATTTGCCCATTAATTGAGGAAAGTGAAAAAGAGGGTATGCAGGAGGTGAAAGCTGTCACCAAAGAACTGACAGATCTTAAAAAGGTATTTAAGGCATTTAAACTTGAGGGACTTCATGGAAGAATGAAAGCAGAAGAAAAAAACAAGATTCTTTCCAAATTCAAAAAAGGGGAAATTGATATTTTGGTTTCAACCCCCGTTGTTGAGGTAGGAATTGATATGCCCAACGCAACAATCATGGTAATTGAGGAATCGGAGAGATTTGGTCTTGCACAGCTACATCAATTAAGAGGAAGAGTCGGAAGGGGAGAGAAGAAATCATATTGTATGCTTTTTGCAAAAAAACCAACCAAAAGAATCTCGGCAATGACTAGAAACTTAAATGGTTTTGAACTTGCGGAGCTTGATTTGAAATTAAGAGGACCCGGTGAGGTTTTTGGTAAACTTCAGCATGGATTTGTTGATTTAAAGATTGCCTCCTGGAGCAATTTTGATTTAATTAAAAAGGCAAAAGAAGTTGCCCTAAAGCTTTTACCTGTTGCTTAAGAAGGCTTTGTTGATTTAAAATTACGGCTGTATATGACACCATTACCGAAAAAGAAACACACGAAAGGAAGGTCCGGAAGAAGAAGGGGTGGACAGGTTAAAACCGCAATTCCAAACTTAAGTCGTTGTCCTAAGTGCAAAAAACTAAAACAATCCCATCAGGCTTGCCGTTATTGTGGCTTTTATAAATGAAAACCTCCTCTGACCCACGACACAAAAGAAGAAGAGATGCTGTAAAGGCATTATTTGCCCAAAGCTTTGCCACCCAACCTGTTAAAGTTGAACTTGCAAGAGAGGTTTTAAAGAAAAAAAGCACCCTTGATAAAAAAATCCAAAGCGCTGCTGAGACCTGGCCTGTTGAGAAGCTTAACAAGATTGATCATGCAATACTAAGACTTGCCGTATATGAGCTTGAAGAAGAGAAAACCCCTCCTAAGGTAGTAATTGATGAAGCGGTTGAGCTGGCAAAAGAGTATGGAGGAGAAAATTCATCTTCCTTTGTAAACGGAGTTTTAGGTACAATTTATAAAAAGCAGAAAGGGGAAATTAGTGGACAAAACGAATAAAATTAAGGAAAAGATTAAAAAAGATTTAGCTGAGTTTTTGGGTGTTGACACTGATGATATAGATAGCCAGGACAACATAATGCAGGATCTACATATGTCACCGTCTGATGCAACTGACTTTCTTTCCGTTATGGAAGAGAAAGGATATGATATAACCGGACTTGATTTAACTGAAATTGAAACATTTGATGAGCTTGCAGATTTTTTAATAACCCATACCGAATGACTGATTTAAAAATAATTAAAGATTCTTTCTCAGACAAAAGCCTGTTTGATATGGCAATGACTCACCGCTCTTGGGTAAATGAGCACACAGGGGTAAGGCGTTCTAACGAAAGACTGGAGTTTCTGGGAGATGCGATCTTGGAATATGTGGTTTCATACATTCTTTATCAGCGGTTTACCCAAAAAGAAGAAGGATACCTAACTGCACTTCGTGCAAGTTTGGTAAACACGGTATCATTAGCTGCTGTTGCCAAAAAACTTAAATTAGGTAGTCAAATACATCTTTCAAAAGGCGAAGAAGAAGGGGGAGGACGAGAAAACACATCTCTTCTTGCCGATACGGTTGAGGCATTAATTGGAGCGGTTTACTTGGACTCTGGACTTGACGGAGCAACTACCTTTATCGAAAAAAACATTCTTAACGACCTTTCAAAAAAGGCCAAAGAACCTTTAAAAGATTCTAAAAGTACTCTTCAGGAGTATGTTCAAGCAAAAGGATTTTCCACACCAAGGTACCAAGTTGTAGAAGAATCAGGACCCGATCATGACAAAAAGTTTGTGACCGATGTTTGGGTAGGTAATGAGGTTTGGGGAAGGGGAGTGGGAACCAATAAAAGCACCTCCGAGCAAGAAGCTGCAAAGAATGCTATTAAAAACTACTGTGAAAAGGATCTAAAATAAGGTAAAATACGACCCATGGTAAAAATAAGACTGGCAAGAAGAGGAAAGAAAAATGCCCCTTTTTACAGAATTGTTGCCGTTGATTCACGAAAAAAAAGATCAGGAGGGGTCTTGGAAAACTTAGGTTGGTGGGATCCTCAGCAAAATAAGTTTTTGCTTGATAAAAAGAAGGTTGATGCATGGGTTAAAAAAGGTGCACAAATAACCCAAGGGGTAAGAAAGCTAACAAAATGAAAAAACTAATCGAATATATACTAGGTAAAATTCTTGGTAAGGGAGAGTTTAACCTAAAAGAAGCTGTTGAGGGAGAGCACACCTCATACACCATTACCACAAAACCTGAAAATATCGGAATTGTAATCGGAAAAGGTGGGTCAACCATCAAAGCTCTAAGAAACATCCTTAAGGTTAAGGCCACTTTAGAGAAAAAAAGCGTTTCTTTAAACGTTGAGGAAGCTTAATTTATTAATTAAAAGGATCACTCCTTGAAGTTGTTTCTGGAGGTAATACATCAGAAAAGGTTGGCAGCTTCATATCAAGTACTCCCAGAAGAATTTCCTGCTCATCAGTACTTAGAGTTTTAATTGGATCAGTTAAGGCAGGAAGTTTACTGGGAAGCTCCGCCCAAAAAGAGTTGGTTACCACACTTGCTCTAACAATTCCTAAACTCTCACTCATTTTTATCTTTCCCACCTTTGTTATAGGTGCAAGTTTGCTGATATTTTTAAGAAACTCCATAACCTGAGGCCTTGCTCCTTCAACATCAAAGGTTAAATCAACCTTGGATATTCCTCCCTTACCTTTAACCTCAGACCCTCCTTTAAGACTGGAGACACTAACAGAGCTGGCAAAGGCCAGACTTCTAATCTGTGAAATCATAATAAGTATTGGATTTTGAGAAGGAAGTGCAAGTGTTGCAATATCAGCATTTTCTGAAGCATCGGCACCCACCGAGGTTAATATATTAAGCTTTTGTGTCAGTACGTTTTTATTTGTCTCTTCTTTTTTAACCTGGGCTCTAATATCTTTAATCTTTGAAAATCCAAACTTACCTGCAAAGAAAAAAAGAACACTTAATACCAAAAGTGCAGCAATGGGTTTAATCAAGACCCGTACCTTAGGTGGTATGAAACTAAAACTACTTTTCATTTTTGTGTAAAACCTAATGAAATAGAATAACCATTTATTGGGCTAAAACCCAAAGACGGCATGATAACATTTTTGTAAATCTTTGAATCGGTAACAGATCTAATAAAGTTAGATAATTCAGAAGGATCCTTAAACACTAAAGAAAGATCAATCTTCTTAGGCTCAACTCCAAGCTGCCCTACCGAGGTTTGTGTACCAACAGCAGAAAGAACGGATTCTACATTAACAATATCTTTATCCGATGAATCATAACTTGAAAGGGATCTAATTTTACCTACCCTGTCTTTTAAAAGTACGATCTTTTGTTCAGTGGATTCTTGTGCTCTTACTTCACTTTTTAGCTTACTCACCGTAGTTGAGAGACTTCTTAGCTCATATGAACTAACCACAAAAAAAGCAATCATTCCTACTGTGAATATAATAAAGCCTGCAATAGCCGCTATTGCTAAACTTGTCAAAACCCTGGCTATCTTTACAACTCCGCCTCTGACAGCCAACTCCGGTGGTAATAAATTTAGTTTAATAGCCATGCTACTCCTCCCTCATTGCCAGGCCAACCGCAACTGCATAAATTGGTGCATATGGGGCTACACTTTTTGCAGCCTGGGGGGTAAGTGCAACTTTGGCAAAGGGATTTCCCACAGCAACTTCCATTCCCAAAAGTTCCGTTAAGTAGGGAACAAGTGCCGGCATTCCTACCGTTCCTCCGCAGATAATAACTGCATTAGGTGCATCTCCTTTGTCTTCACTCTGGTAAAAATGAATTGCTTTTTTAATCTCGTCAGCAATCATCTTTACAACCGGGGCAATGACAGTTTTTACCTTACCCTCGGACTTTTTAACCCCAAGTCCATATGCTTTTTTGTATTCTTCAGCTTGTTGGTAGGTTACCCCCAACCCTTTAGCAACTGATCTTGTTAGAGCATCACCAGCAACAGCAACTGATCGGGAAAAGGAAAGCATACCGTTTCTACAAACAGCAATATCGGTTGAGAAGGCACCCAAATCCACAAGTAGCACGGTTTTTCCGGGTGGGGAAAGGGACCTACTTAGTGCCATAAGTTCCGTTTCCACAACAGTGGTATTTAATCCCGCCAGGCCCACAACATTGACATACTTTTCAACAATTGCCTTAGGGGCAGCAACCAAAAGTACCACAACCTCGGGAGGTGTCGCGTTTTCCCTTCTTTCCAAAACAACATGCTGAATAACAGCTTCCGCAGCAGGTATGGGAATATACTGATCTGCTTCCCACTTAACTGCAGATACTATTTCTGAATCAGTTAACAGGGGAAACTTGATAGTTCTTGTGAAAACATGATTTTCGGGAATTGAAAGAGAAACATCTTTTGAGGTTATCCCTGACTCTTTGTGAAGTTTTTTTATAGCTTGGGCAAGTGTTGCTGCGGATTTATCGTCTCCAAGTTTATCAGGAGTTACTCCCGAATAGCCTACAACACCAGAGGATTTAAGAGTAATTTTATCCGCTTTAACCTCAAGCTCAACTATTTTTATGGTTTTGCTACCTATATCCAAACCTACCATGTTATTTAACTATTCCAGTTCCGCTGAAGACAACCGAGTCAAAGACCTGAGGAACCTCACCCCAACCTTGGAAAACCTCAATCTTGCGATTTGCTTCCCCCGATGTTCCAACAGATTCAATCCTCACACCCTGAGAAGGTAGAGGTGAATTTCCCCCCAAATCCACATTAAAACCAACCTTGTGCTCAGTATCTGTACTGTAGAAGATGTTAACCTTTACAAGCTGAAGGCCATTTTCGTTACCATATGAAGATGGATGAATTTTCAAATTGGAAAAATTCAAAGTTTCCTTAAATTCATAATTTTCATCTCCAATACTGCAGCTTCCGTTATCGGGTGCCTCAAAAGAATTACTACCTCTCCTTGAATCGTTGGGGTCAATTGCTGCTCTGGCAACCTTAACTGTGGAATAATCTCCAGGGGATGATACATAATAAATACTTGCCTCAATCGCTGGAGTAGTTTCGGATGAGGCTGATGTTCCGGGATTACCCCAACAAATCTCAAGCTTCCCTCCGGTAAAACAGGATCCGTCATCACAAGATAAACCACCATCTTCATCATGGGATACAAAAAACAAAACAGCTGAACCTCCAGAAGGAAGAGGGAGAGGAAAATTAAAATACTTACCTCCAAAAGCAACATCGGAAACTGATGCATTAAAACTTGCATTTTCAAGATCCCCCACGGTTGAACCTGCAATTAAAGCTCTTTCTATTCCTGCCTCAGCAGCAGAAAAAGCTCTAACTGACTCTTCTGAACGAGATGTTGTGTATATGTCTGTAATTGATCTGGAAAGAACATACAAAACAACAGTAAGAATTACAGCTAAAGAAAGAAGAACAAGAAGAAGAGCCTGACCTTGATAATTTTTACCCCTAGGCAGCTTAGACATAATTAATACAGTTTAGCAAGATATTAACACCGACGTCAATCTTTACTCCAGGTTTGCAGAAAGTTGACCATAGGTATACCTAGCCACTATAATATACACATACTATAAGTGTATTTCTGCTCTATAGTTAAATATGCATAAAGAAGGAGAAAGTATATATCACAAATCAGTAAATTTGTTGCTAATCGCATCCTTAGGATTGGCTAGTTGTGACACTAAAAACCCATCCTCTGAACAAGCACCTCCTCAGATAGATCCTCCTACTGTAGAACCTACACTTTTACCTACAGAAGCTCCCACAACCGAACCCACGATGGTACCAACAGTTTCAGCAGGTAAATACTATGAAGCTTCTGGAGGCCCTTATAACCAAAATCAGTTAAGTCTTATTGAAAATGATTTTGCTTTTGATCAAATTAAATCTTATAACGATTTTCTTTCTTACTGGTCAGGTGATGGAAAAATAAAAGTTGGCAACACCCCCTTTGATCCTATATCGGCAGACCTTCACACGGTTTATTATTTTGATCCAGAAAATCCAGGAAGTGCATTAGTTTGTTTACAAGCAAATATGGAGGGACAGCAAAAAAAATTCCTTCCTCCCATCATAAACGGAGAGTTTGCAACAGTTCCTCCAACCACCTATGTTGATGAAAACGGAGTTGTCTACTCAAAAGATGAAATATTATCCTCAAGAACTCTCTTAGAAAAAACATGGTACATAGGAGTAGGAAACGGACCTCTAGAAATAAGTGACTTTGCCTACATTAATGGAAAAGTAATTAAAGTATCCCAAGAAGGAAACATAACTCAGGTTCTTAATATGGAAACAGCACAATGGGAAGAGTACCAACTTCAAACAGGTGATGTTGTAACAGAAAGATTTATTGGAGAAAACGGTATAACAGAATATATGCTAGGTGGAACCATAACAGAACTGAACTTTAATAACACAACCTACAAATTCATTGTCAATCAAGAAGGAACGAAAACAGGAATTTACCTTAATAATGAAGGTGAATGGGGAGAATATTTAGATATTGATCTTGTGTCAGCAAAAATGTTTGTTGAAAAAGATATGCTGGTTGATAAACTTCCCACAATCACAGTTGAAGACATTGAGTCGGGAAGGGTTACAAATCGAGAAAAATTTGAGATAGAAACAAATAATGTTTATACTTTTCCGGACATAGAAATTTTACACAATTCGGGTGAAAAATATCATGGATTTAAAGCCGGAAATGAAATGTATGCTCATATATATGTAAATGGTTACTCATATGAAGCTCGCAAGCAATTCAACATAATCCCACCTCAAGCGTTTTTATTCTTATATCAGGTCAAAATTGATGAAAAGGCGCCTGTTGTTATGTCTACCCAGATTATAATCCAAAGAGAGCCCGAGGTTCCTTATATTTTGTTTCATCTTTTTGATAGAGCAAGAATAGGAAAATATGGAACAGTTAATCAGATAAGCGATTTTTATAAATCTATAGCTAAAGATAAAGGACATTTTCCAGTAACTATATATTTCAGCAAAATACCTGGGCTTGATTACACCTTCTTTAACGATGGAAGATACAGTAACAATGAAGACACCAACGAAATAGCAGGCCAAACTGCCTATCTTCTGATTAGATATCTTGATGAAATTAAAAAAAACTATACCGCTTCAGCTGAAACAGCTAAACAGATTGAGCGAACAACTCTACTTAGAGGACCGTCTTGGTTTAAAAAATTGTCATACAAACAATAAGTCTCAAAATTTGGTAGATACTAAGTTAGACAGATAAACAAAAGGCTTGATTGTTGCAATTGCCCTTATTTATTATTAATATTATATTATGGAAACTGCTCAGGAGTATATAGCTCAAAATAAAAAATTCTTTTCTCGGAAAAACATAATTATTTTGGTTTTAGTGCTCATCTTGGCAATTGCTTTTGTTCTTGCTTATTTATTTTGGTTCAGTCGTTTTACTCCCAAAGGTCTCATTAACGAGATTGAACTTAAAGTTTTCCAAACCGAGGATTTTTCTTCAAATTTAGCAAGAGAAATAAGAAACAATAAAAACATTAAGATAGTTTCATCTAAGGAACAAGAAGTAAACATCCTCTCTCAAGCTTTCTATCAAGTAAAAACCGATAATGGCACAATTAATTATGTTCCCAAATATACAAATACTATAAGAATGGAGAGTGTTGGGAACCACGAATTCTCAGGGGAGGATTATAAAACTGGAGTGGTAAGAAACTATAGCTGGAGAGAAGAAACAAGTCTTATATGTTTTAACAAAGTTACCCTTAGAACAGAAGAAAACGTTGATTGGAGAAAAGAATTTGACAAAATTGAGTTTTTTTACAAAGTAACACCGATTGGCCTTAAAGGGGAAACTGCCTGGGAGAGGTTTAAAAATGTAGCTACCAGGAAAGATCTAGCTAAAGTTTTTCTCTCTGCTCCCGAGACTGAGGATTCCTTTTACAAAGCATTTGTAGTTATTTTGGTAAATGAACGCTGTAATATGGCAAAAAATTAAATAATATAAAAGGATGGTATATAAAAAATCAAACAAATTAATAAAAATTATTCTTTCAATATTATTGTTGTTTACACTTTTACTATTTTCAGGTACGATGGCTAATGTAAATAGCCAGGAAGGCGATTTGGGGACAGAATTGGTTAATACAGGTGACGTTTCACCTGAATCAACATATACCGAAGCAGGAATAGAAGGAGAAGTGGGTAACACCGATGAATGGGGAGTAGAAACTACAACCTATACTGGTTCTTTGGTCTACCAACAAACCACAGTAGGTGAATACACATATATAGATGAAAATGGCGAAACTATTACAAGTACTGTCAGTGTCACTGGATATCTAGAAGGTTATTATCAAGCAAATAATGGTCGATATTATCCAGTTGGTTCTGTCGTTACTGATTTGATAGATCATGGTGATGATTCCACTCCCGATGTTACTGCTACTTGGGAGTATCAACAAACTCATCCGTGTCAGAATGTAAGACCCGAGTGCACTTCTGCTGTCACCAGTCCCAATAATTTTATTTTGGGAGTTGGTGAGAGTATTAATGTAGACACTCAGTTCACGTCAATATGCTGGCAATCAGGGTTTGTCAGACCTGTTCCTCAAATAAGTGAAGGTGAATATGAAATGGTAGTAACAGCAAGTGGAGTATCTGGATTAAACTATTATCGACCATATCATACATACACTATTACTGGTGTATCCCCAGGTACTGTTTACATGATAATGCAAAATAACCTGGAAACAACCGGAGGATATCCTCGATCCTGCTGGACTCATCTTTACTTTGATGTACAAGAAATAAACCCGGATCCCTGGTGGCAGGTAAAAGATGCTGATGTATTTAGTAATGGAAGTTTAATAACAGGAGTTCCTAGTTCCAATGTATTTAATCTTGAAGGAGATGGAGAATATCCAGGAATTCCTGTATATGGAGGAAGTAGTGATCTAACCTCCTCTAATGTTTCTTTGAAAGGTTGGATAGCAAACAGTACGTATAAATGGAATAAAATATATGATTATTCTTACTTTTCCAGGCTTGTTCCAACAAGTGTTGTGTTTAACGATCTTGCCTCAGACACAATTGAAGGAAGTCAGCTTGAAAGTGGAACTGAAGACTCCTCAGGGTATTCCTGGTACATGTTTGATGGGGAATCAACCGGATTTGATTTAACCATTAATTCAAATGTTAGCCTGGGATCAAGAAAGGCAATACTTTTTGTTAAAGGTGCGGATTTGCACATTAATGGAGATATTAATCTAACCAAAGGGTCAGGTTTCTTCATGGCAATTGTTGGCAAGAATGATTCAGGAGGAAAGGGAAACATAATGGTTAATCCTGCAGTTGGGGGAGGGAGTGAGATAAATCCTAATCTAGAAGGACTATATATGGCTGATGGAACATTTAGTGCTGGAGAGGCATCAACCCCACTTTATGTTAGAGGTTCAGTTGCAGCTTGGGGAGGAATATCCTTACCTAGAGACTTGGGAGATGATCTTAATGGGGATAATCCTTCAGAGTTTTTTGAATATGCCCCTGATCTTGTACTTAACTATCCCAAAGCACTCACAGACTACATAATGAGGTGGAAGGAAGTTGCTCCGTAAGGTCAGTAGGTTCTCAAAAATATTTGAGTTGACACAGAAACGTTTGTTTCATTGACTGCCATTGCCTTTGCATCTGCAGCCACCAAGTCTATGATTATCTTGGGTGGAAGACCTGATTCTTCTTGAGTACATTCTATCACGCAGGAGTTTATTTTTATTTCTGAGGAGGTTAGTCTTGCTGAGGATGAGGCAATATATGAATCATCTTCTCCAATACCTACACAGGAAAAAGAAGCATTTACTCCAAATGAGTCTGTATAATTTAATACCTTTGTATCAGGGTTAGGGCAATCCGCAATTGAGTCAGCATTTCTTATTCCTCGCTCCATTACAGAGAGTGCATAATTTATATTTTCTCTAACCTTTACCTGTGTCTCACTTTTAGCAGATCCCCTTAGTGTTAAAAAAACTGATCTGGTAATAATTACGGAAAGAATCGCAAAAACACCAACAACTACCAATACCTCAATTAAGCTTAAACCTTTTATTCTTTTTTTCATCTATCCCTCCAGTCTGTAAAATTCGTTGAACTTCTTACATCATGCATTCCTTGTGAATCTTCCCAGGCAACACTTACATTAGCCTCAATTATGGTTTTTTCAGCTGTATCGACTGAAAATTCAACCTCTCGTACAAAAGGGGTTGATTCAATTTTTTGAGAAGATGAGCACCGGGTGTTACTTTCCCAATTAAGCTCGGATATACACCACACTATATTCGTTGCATTTCCCACAAAGGTATCAAAATCCTTATCCCTTTCACCCCTTAGCCACTCAACAGCTTCTTGGTTATATCTTGATGCTAGAGTTTTATTTTTTGAATATGTTGCGTTTCTAATAGATACCGCGGTTAGCGCAACTAGGGCAACAATAATTAAAGTACTTACCCCCAAAGCCAGTACAACCTCAAAAAGAGATTGTCCTTTTATGTTTCTCTTCTTTATTATTTTATTTCTCCTTCTTTTCCTACCGTGACGATAACTGTATTTTCTGTATTTTCTTGATTTAAGGTAATTGTTGCATACGAACCGTTAATGTTTGTACCTTCCCCCAATACCTTAAATAGAATTGGATTGGGACTGGTCGTTGAAAAAGATAATCCTTCAGCTAAATTAACCGTCTTTTTCTCAACAACCCCGCCTGTGCAGAATGCTTCTATAGAATAGCTATTCCCATCAACAGAAACTCTAAAATAATACCCATTTAAAGAGTGTGAGGTTTCACAATTTAAAGATGAGGGTTTTTCTCCCGAAAGGGCAAGCTCTTGAGTAAGTCTTAAATCTCCAATAATATTTTTGGATGCTCCTTGTATGGCTTGTCTTCTGGAAAAATCTCTAAAACTCACATATCCAATACCAAAAAGTATACTGATAATGGTTAAGGAAATCAGTATCTCAATCAGTGTGTAACCTTTCCTCATGGGTTTGTCACTTGGTAGTTACAGGTTTCCCCGCAGTCACTGGAGGCTCCGCAGGTAACCACTTCACCTTCTTTTTCCAAAGCTGCACAGATTTCATAGACAGCTCCATCAGAGTAGTATAGATAGCTTCTTTCCGGAGCAACCGGATCGCTTGGAATTTGATTAATATAGGAGTTTGTAACAGGGCATGACAGACCGCTTCCATCACCAACCAAGGAATCACCCAAAGTTGCAGGATAAACCCCACAGTCTGATTTATAAATCTCAATACCACTTCTTATAAGCTCAATATCAGACTTTCTTTTTGCATCCCTTGATGATTCTCTTGCCCCCTGGACACCAAAAATCGAAATCCCAATTAGGATTCCAATTATGGAAATCACAACAAGCATTTCAATCAGGGTAAAACCTTTTTTCATAACGGACACACTCCACCCGACACACTAAAACCAGCTTGAGGCATTGTTCCGACCTTTCCGGTTGAACATGCTACCCAATAATTATCAGACCCTTCAAGCTTTGCCCACAGTACATAGTCGGTTGCTGTAGCCTCTCCATCTGAAGATCCGTTTGAGTTGTATTTATAGGTAAAGCTTTCATCTCTTTCCGCTTTAGGATCTTCACTGCAACCAGTTAAGCCTAAATCCTCACAAAGAAAAACTGATGCACTACTTTCTGCCGCGCTAGATCGGGAAGGGAAAAAACCTAAATTTTGATTGGCAAAACCTTCAAGTGAGGTTGCGTACTGCTTTATTTCAGATTTTCTTTGAACATCTTTGGTCTGCTTTTGACTTGTAGTAAAAGACACAAGAGCTAGAGAAGACAATATTCCAATCATTGAAATTACCACCAGAAGCTCAATTAAAGTAAATCCTTTATTTAATTTAGTTTTAATCATAATGTTACCTGATACATCCAACCACTAGGGCACCAGGTTGTGTCAGTTGTTGACTCTCCCTTGTCATCACTTTCATTTTCCAAGCACGATGAAAGAGTAAAGGAATCCCCACTATCCAAAACCTCATATTGGTAACTCTGAACTGAAAGGGGATCACCGGGAAGTTTGGGCATATAAACGGTGGTACCTACCGACCACTGCTCACCCCACGTACAAACGCTTGTACCATCCACTCCACAACCTAGTATATTCCCTGTTGTATCACTTAAAGGGTAGTAGTTATTATCGTTGTAATAAAGCCTAAGGGCAGTCTCTATACTTCTTAAATCAGATTTTCTTTGGGCATCACGGCTTCTTCCCCTTGCTGCACTTATGTTGGCCAAGGCTAGAGTGGAGAGTATTCCTACAAGGGCAATAACAACCAAAAGTTCAATTAGGGTAAATCCTTTATTTGAAGCTTTAGGCATGTTAATTTATTGTAACACAATAATCTACTAATCCGTTGGGGTTGTGTTGGGACTGGTTTGTGCAAAGTTACAAACAAAACTTCCGCAGCTATAGGTGACCGGAGAAGCTGCACAATCTCCACCTAAACAGTTAATGTCTTCAGGATTTTCAATTCTGGCAAAAAGTTGGTATTTCTGGTTAAAGGGAGAGTCAACTACCCTGTAATTATAAACAAAGTCATCAGCAGGGTCAGCCGGGACAGTCTTAAAATATATCGTTTTTGAGTCTGTAAACTCTCCTGATCCCCAAGTACAGGCAGCACCACTTTCGGTGGTGGGATTGTATGGGCAAGCCGCAATTAAACCGGATGAAGAGTCTGGATATTTTCCATAATCGGAATAAAAAAGCTCAAGTGCATTGGAAATTTGTTTAATGTCTGATTTTCTCTGAACATCCCTTCCTCTAATTTGTGAATTTCTGAAAGTACCTGCAACCAAGGTAACCAAAATCCCCAGTATCGCCATAACTACCAACAGTTCAACCAAAGTAAAGCCTTTTTGATATATACCTAAACTTTGCTTATTTATTTTTCTCATTAAGTTCATTCTCGTATTCCTCAATACTTTTATCAAGTGGTGTTTTTCCGGGTGATCTTCCGAAATTACATACCCTTTTCCCACAGTTGATGTTTAGATTCTTAATTTCTAAACTAAATTCATCTTGCTTAGAGCTTTCCAATGATGCATACAGTTGATACCTTGTACCATTTGATAAATAGACATAATAAAGTCCTTTATCAGCTTGAGGATCAGCTGGAAGATCTTTTATGTAGGGAGTTTTTGATTCATCTAGCACATTGGTAATAGATCCTCCTCCCCATTCACAGGGAATGTAATCCACAATATAACCCTTTATTGGATCATTTATTACTTCAGTATCTGGCTTTTTACAGGCCAATATCTTACTATCTTGTGATAGAGGATAAACTCCAAAATCTTCATGATAGGCAGAAAGTGCACTGTATATATCCCAAAAATCGTTTTTACGCTGCAGATCTCTTGAGAGCATCAAACTTTCCCTAAATCCAGGAATACAGACAAGAATAAGAAAAACAAAGATTATTAAAATTGCCTTAAATTCCTTTTTACTGAATAATTTCATATATTATTTCCAAGGGGTGCATTCATTGCCAGGATTATCACAAACATCGTAACATGTTGGGTTTTGAAAGTTCGGATCACACTCCGGCGCCCCTCTTTCCACGTCCCATAATATTGGAGTACACACCCCACTTCTGCAACCGTAAAAGTCCGTTTCTACCAAAGGAGGCTCTTCTTCTTCTTCTTCTCCCCCTCCTGATGGGGCAGCTGTGGGGCTTCCACCAGCTACCTGGACAACACTAGGAGCGTTAGGACTTGAAGCAGAATAATTAAAAGCTCCATTAGGTCCAATATTTGAGATTATGCTTTCATCGTTTTCGTTTTCCAGTTTGGAGTATATTCTGTACCACTGGGGACAAGCCGAATCCTGATGATCATAGAAATAGGATGCGTTGGTTCTTGGGTCACAAGGAACCTTGTTTGTGTAAGGCTTTAAGTTTACTCCGGGATTGCAAGCGACATATTGAGGTAGGGGATAGCAGTTGTTGTCTTTTTCGTATTCTTCAACTGCAACCTGGATTTTGTGAATATCACCCTTTCTTCTGGCATCGTATCCTTTAAATATCTGTGTTCTTGAAGCAAGAACTGAAACAAGAACTAGAAAGGAAAGGATGGAAATTACAATCATCAGCTCAACTAAGGTAAAGCCTTTTTTCAAAATATTGCCCTTAAAATTGCTTCTCCCCATAAGTAGGAAATTACCAAAGAAACTATTAAAAAAGGACCAAAGGCAATTTTGTCCTTCAATCCTGCTTTCCTTGTCAAAATCAGTATGATTGCCACCAGCGCACCTGTCAAGAAAGACAAAAACAGCCAAATAACAAATAGTGGATAGCCTAAAATAATCCCTGCTAAAATAGCAAACTTAACATCCCCCAATCCCATTCCTTTACCGCGGGTAACAAGATGAATCAAAAGCAAAAATACAGCCGCCAAAAATCCACTTAAAAGATGGCTGTATAACCCTGAAAAATCAGTGATTAAAAAAACCGTTAAAACCAAAAAAGACGTAACAAACACAAATTCATCAGGAATAATTCTTTCTTCTATATCCATGACAAACAGTGAAATTAAAACAATAAAAACAAGGTAAATATAAAAAGGAAGGGTCATTAAATGAATTGCCAAAAAACCCAGTGCACAAGAAATTTCAATTAGGGGATATCTGATACTTATCTTTTTCTTACAACTTCTGCATTTTGCACCGAGTAAAGAAAAAGAAATTAATGGAATATTGTCATAAAAAGAAATATTACTTCTACATTTAGGACAAAAGGAACGTCCCGAAACAAAGTTAATACCTCGCGGATATCTAAAGGAGACCGCCGAAACAAAGGAACCAACTAAGGCCCCCATTAGAGCATAAAGAAGATTAACAAACATTACTCAGGTACACAAACGTAGCAACCAAGAGTAGACCAGTCAACGGATGAAGTTGCGCACAATGTCGTAGCGGCGGGTACCCCGTTTGTGTCGAAAGATTTACTTCTCACCTTTTCTTCTTCGATTGCTTTGTCTCTGTTGGATTTGGCCAAAGGAACAAAACAGGTATAAACGCTTGACGAAGAACCCGAAGCCTTGCCTACATAAATTTTCTTATCCTCAGCACCAGTTGTATCGGTAATCCAGTCCCTACTTAAAAAGGCATTCTTTAACTCTTGACTTGTTATTAAAAGACCTTGCGAAGAACATGACGAATCTCCACAAAGCCCTACCGCATCATCCTCGGCCGAGACAAAATCAAATGGATCCTCTGACGTGGTCGTACAGCTAGCACCGAGACAACCCTCCCAAGGAAATTTACTGTGTGAAGCATAATATCTGTCAATTGCCGAAAGAAGCTGTGCACTATCTGCTTTAAACCTTGCATCTCTGGCTCTGTTTGTTTGTTCAATAGGGTTAATGGCTGCAATTACAATAAGAGCAATCGCACCAAGAAGAGCAATAACTATTAGAAGTTCAACAAGCGTAAAACCCTTAGACAGATACTTTTTCATCTACTTAATTAAGTATGTATATTTAAAACTGGCTTGTCAAGTTGTATATAGGCAAAATTATTGCAATTACCAAAAATCCCACACCCAAACCCAAAATAACCATTACAATAGGCTCAATCGCACTTGTTAAGGTTTTAACTTTTTGATCACTTTCAACCTCAAATATGTGACTTACCTTAGCTAACACATCATCCATCTTACCGGTTTCCTCACCTACAGCAATCATTTGAGAAAGTATATAAGGGAAAGCATCGGGATGCCTTGCAAAAGCAAAAGCAACAGGAAATCCCTTTTCAACCTGCTTAGCCGCATCTTTTAGAGCATCAGATATTACCGTGTTTGAAATAACTGAGGCGGTTATATTTAATCCTTCCAAAATTGAAACTCCCGATCCAACCATCAAAGAAAGTGTTCTTGTTAGTTCTGTTAATAAAATTTGTCGGGAAAGCTCACCAAAGATGGGTATTTTAAAAGCCCATTCATCAGTTTTTCTTCTACCAGCTTTGGTTTTTCTATAGGCTTGATATCCGTAAGCACCAGCACCAATAAGAACCAAGACCACAGGCCAAAATTTGGTTGTTAGGTTTGAGGTTCCAATTAAAATCCTTGTAGGTAAAGGAAGTGTTGCATCAAATTCTCCATAAAGAGAGGTCAGTCTTGGAATTACAAAAATCATCATAATAAAAGAAACCACGATCATTCCTACAATAATAATTACCGGATAGATCAAGGCACCTTTTACCTTTCCTTTGAATTCCTGATTTTTCTCCATGTCATCGGCAAGCCTGATCAGTACTTTATCCATAACCCCTCCTACCTCACCGGATTTTATAAGAGCGATATAGGTAGGTGAAAATATTTTTTTGTGTCTGGATAATGATCCTGACAAAGAGTCTCCTGCTTCAACATCGGCTAAGATTTGTGCAACCACCTTTTGCATACTTCCTTTTGTTTGGGTACGCAGTATAAGAAGTGCCTCGGTAATAGGAAGTCCTGCATTAAACATGGTTGCAAGCTGACGGGTAAAATTTGTAATATCCTCCTGGGTTATTCTGTCTTGTAATTTTTTAACAAAAGAAAAAATAGAGTCAGTTTTGGGTTTTATGGAAATTACCACAAACCCCTTTTGTTTTACAAGCTTAGCGGCGTGGCTTGGGGATGTTGCTTCTACCTCTCCGGTAACCAATCTCCCGTTTGAATCTTTGGCTTTGTAGTTATATCTTTTCACTTTTTATCTAAGCTGTCCTCATTAAGCGAGATATTTCTTCAGGTCTTAAGGACCAGCTTTGGGCAGTTTCCATAGCAATCTTTCCATCCTTAACAAGAGCAATAAGGGATCTTTCTAAAGTGCTCATTCCTGCTTCAAACGAGGTCTGAATTATACTATCTATCTGATGTGTCTTTCCTTCTCTTATTGTTGTTTTAATAGCATTTGTTCCAAGCATTACCTCATAGGCAACAACTCTTCCTTTGGGTTGGGCGGGGATTAATCTTTGGGAAAATACTGCCTCAATCACGTTAGATAGTTGAAGCTTAACCTGACCTTGCTGCTCTTCGGGAAAAACGTCAACTATTCTGTCAATCGTTTGGGCAGCACTGTTGGTATGAAGTGTTGCAAATACCAAATGTCCTGTCTCAGCAACTGTTAAGGCTGAAGCAATTGTTTCTTTATCCCTCATCTCTCCAACCAAAACTACATTAGGATCTTCTCTTAATACACTTCTTAGGGCAATCTCCCAAGAGTGTGTATCGCTTCTCATCTCACGCTGGGAAATTATTGATTTTATGGGTTTAAAAATAAACTCAACAGGGTCTTCAATTGTTACAATGTGCTCTGCACGATTTGTGTTAATTTCATTTAAGATTGCAGCAAGTGTGGTTGATTTCCCATGACCGGTTGGACCGGTAACCAAAATAAGCCCTTGTCTTAGTGCTGTAAATGTATGAATTATTTTGGGAAGACCTAAACTATCAACCGCGGGAATCTCCAAAGGAATTTTCCTAAATGCTGCAGCTAGCGTTCCTCTTTGAGTATAGGCATTTACCCTAAACCTGGCTTTATCCGAAAAAGCTAGGGCAAAATCAATTTCTTTATTAACCTCCAATCGCTGCAGCTGCTCAGCTTTTAACACCTCCTTTAAGAGTGCAGATATTGTTTCGGGGGTCATTACGCCAGCTCCGGAGACGATCGACAATACACCATCAACCCGAACATTGGGTGCCAAACCACTGATTAGATGCAAATCCGAAGCGTTCGCATCAACCGTGTATTGCAAAAGTTGTTTTATGTTCATATTTATTCCTGGGCAACCCTTAATACCTCCTCAATCGTGGTAACCCCCTCAACCACCTTCAAAAAACCATCCTGTTTAAGAGAAATCATTCCTTCCTCTTTAGCTGCTTTTTCAATATCTGAGGAAGATGCCCTTTCCAATATAAGCCTACTTATCTTTTCGGTTGTTGGCAAGACCTCAAACATCCCTATCCTTCCGTAATAACCGGAATTTCCATCCTCGGTATCTCCCGATCCTTTGTATAATTTTACTTCTCCGGATGGGGTCCAAAGACCTCCCAAAACTCCCTTTAACTCCTCAACTATCTTTGTGTCAGGAACATATGACACCTTACATGGTTCGTGAATTTTCCTAACAACCCTTTGGGCAACAATACAGGTAATAGTCGATGCTAAAAGATAGGGTTCTGCTCCCATATCAAGAAGTCTGGGGAGAGCACCTGATGCATCATTGGTGTGAAGTGTTGAAAAAACCAAATGTCCGGTTAAGGCTGCCTGAATTGCCAAGTCGGCGGTTTCTTGGTCTCTTATTTCTCCAACCAATATAATGTTAGGATCTTGTCTTAAAAATGCCCTTAAACCAGAGGCAAAGGTAAGCCCGACTGCTGGATTAACCTGTACCTGATTTACCCCAGCAATTTTATACTCAATAGGATCTTCTAGTGTAATTATATTGACCTTTGGAGTATTAAGTTTAGAAATTATCGAATAAAGTGTTGTGGTTTTACCCGATCCGGTTGGACCACAAATTAATATAATTCCATGAGGCCTTAGTATGGAATCTTGGAGATTTTTTAAACCCCTTCCTCTAAGGCCCAATTCTGGAAGGTCAGGTACACCTCCGCTTTTTTTCAGAAGTCTCATTACTATCTTTTCCCCCCAGGTGGTAGGCAAGGAAGAAACACGCAAGTCAACCTCCGCATCCGTACTTTTATAGTTAAATCTCCCGTCTTGTGGAATTCTTTTTTCATCAATCTTCATACCCCCCAATATTTTTATTCTGGAAATTAGTGAATCATGAAGTTCTCTGGGAACGGTTAGTTTTTCTTGCAAGATCCCGTCAATGCGGTATCTTATTCTGGTAATTTTTTCTTCAGGTTCTATATGAATGTCGGATGCTCTTGCTTTCATTGCAAATTCCAAAATATGGCTTACTATCTCGGCTATTTTTTCCTCCCTGATAAAGCCCCCCTTAGAGCTTTCCAGTATGTTCATTTGCTTTGTTTCAGGTTCTACATCCTTAAGTGCTTCGGTTACCTCTTCTGATAGGGAAGTGGAGTATTTTGTTTGAATAAAGTCTTCAATTGCGGAAGGATCCGCCGCTTCGGGTTTTACCCTCATTCCAGTTTTTTGCTCAATAAATTCAATAGCGTTAAGGTTCAAAGGATCTGCCATTGCCAAGGTAATGGTTTTACTCGCTTTATCATAGGCAACTGGAACCACCTTAAACCTTTCAGCAATATCTGTGGAAAGAGCTGCTAAAGCAACAGGAGAAATAGGTATTTTTGCCAAATTTACATATGGAATGTTATAAAGTTTTGCTTTGGCCTCCGTGAGTTTGCTTTCCGAAACAAAATTTTCCTTTTTGATTATATCTTCTTGAGAAGTTCCGCTTTCAACCTCTTTAAGTTTAATTTGCTTGGCTTTAGCTTCATCCAAAGCTCCAAGGCTAAGTAATATATCAACAAGATTATTAGCAGTATTTGCACTCTGAGCAGGCATAATTTATGTTATCATAAAACCGTCATGCATGCATTTTTAATAGTAGGTCCATCGGAAACTTCTAAGCAGGAAGAGGTTAAACAACTTATTATAAAACTCAAAGCAACTCGTTTTGATTTCCCACTAGCCAAAATAGCTGATGTCAGAAGTTTAAACCAATTCAGCCGACTCGGTATTGATAAACCAACAGTGGTTGTGTGTGATGGTTTAAGCCAAGCAACGGAAGAAGCACAAAATGCTTTTTTAAAAAACCTGGAAGAGCCTCAGGATAACTTATACTATATGTTAGTAGCTGACTCTTTTAATAATATCCTTCCAACTATTATCTCCCGATGCCAAATAATTAAAGTTAAAAAACAAAAAACTCAAACAGACAATCAACAAGTAGTGAATTTTTGTAAACTTTCAGTTGGAAAAAAACTAGCGTACATTAATACAATAAAAGAAAGAGAAAAAGCTAAAGAGTTTGTTGAAAGCTTAATTACATTTTTACATAAAGATGTGGCTAAAAATGGATATAATTTGGAAGTTTCTCTACTTACTTTCAAAAGGTTAAAGGCAAACGGAAACGTTAATTTTCAACTTGCTAACCTCGTAATTAGCCTTGTTTAAGAGGTAAATCAAAGATATAATTAGGTATCTGGGTGTGTTATAAAATATAAAATATATGAAGGTAAGTGATTATACAGCTGAACAAATACAAGTATTGGAAGGGTTGGAACCTGTCAGAAAAAGACCAGGGATGTACGTCGGCTCAACAGACTCAAGGGGACTTCATGAATGCTTAAGGGAAATTGTTGACAACTCCGTTGATGAAAGCTTTGCTGGTATTGCCGATAATATTTGGGTGACCCTTACTAAAGAAGGGTCCGTAATTGTTAGGGATAACGGTCGTGGAATTCCTGTTGATAAACACAAAAGCGGAATCAGTGCACTTGAGCTTACTATGACCAAGCTTCATGCTGGAGGAAAATTTGGCGGGGGAGCATACAAAATTTCAGGGGGTTTACACGGTGTTGGTGCTTCTGTTGTTAATGCACTCTCTTCTTTTTTTAGGGTTGTAGTACTAAGAGATAAAAAAGCATATTACCAAGAGTATAAAAAGGGCTCACCTTTAAAGGATGTTGGCGAGGCAACCCAAAAGCAGCTTGACAACTGGCTTCCTGACCACTGGAAGATAAAGCTTGGAGAAGGAGAAACCGGAACAATAACATTTTTTACCCCTGACAAAGATATATTTAAAGGTATTGAATTCAACAAAACAAAAACAAAAAACCTACTTAAGGATAGGGCATATTTGGTTGCAGGGCTTACCTTTAACCTTATTGATGAAACAAGTGGAGAAGAAGCAACCTACTACTTTGAGGGAGGAATAAAGTCCTTGGTTATTCATTCCAACCGCAACAAAGAAAAAATATCAAACGTTGTATATATGCAAAAAGAACAAGATAACATTGCTTGTGAGATTGCTATACAATATACAGATTCATACACAGAAAATGTAAAAGGGTTTGTAAACGGAATATATACCACAGATGGCGGAACTCATATCACAGGTTTTAGAATGGCACTTACCCGGGCAATTAATGATTATCTAAAACGCATTAATGAAAACGGAAATGGAAAAGTAGTAAACAATCTTACGGGTGATGATTTAAAAGAAGGGCTAACCGCGGTTATTTATGTAAAGATGCCCTCAGAGGCTTTGCAGTTTGAAAGCCAAACCAAAACAAGATTAAATAACCCCGAAGTACAAGGCTTTGTAACAACAGCCACTAAGGAGGGGCTTGACACCTATTTTGAGGAGCATCCCTCTGATGCAAAAAGAATAATTGAAAAGGTGCTTTTGGCGGCAAGGGCAAGAATTGCGGCAAGAGCTGCAAAGGAAGCAGTGTTAAGAAAAGGTGCTTTGGAAGGTGGAACCTTACCAGGTAAACTTTCCGACTGCCAAAGCAGGGATCCTTCAGTATCTGAACTATATATAGTGGAAGGCGATTCAGCCGGTGGTAGTGCAAAACAAGGAAGAGACAGAAGATTTCAGGCTATTTTACCCTTAGGTGGAAAGATTCTTAACACCGAAAGGGCGCACTTGGATAAAATTGTTAAGTTTGAAGAAATAAGAGATTTAATTATCGCACTTGGTGCTGGGGTGGGGGATTCTCTTAACTACTCAAAACTCAGATACCACAGAATTATAATAATGGCAGATGCAGATGTTGATGGAGGGCATATTAAAACTCTTCTTTTGACATTTTTCTTCAGACACATGAGGGAGATTGTTGACAAAGGATATTTGTATGCTGCTCTCCCCCCTCTATATAAAATTACCTTTGGTAAAGAAGTGTATTATGCATATTCTGATGAAGAGAAAGAACAAAAAATTGCTGAAAATAAAGGTAAAACCTATAAGATTCAAAGATATAAGGGTTTGGGTGAGATGAATCCATCACAGCTTTGGGAAACTACCATGGATCCCAAAAATAGAATTTTAAAACAAATCAACGTTGAGGACGGGGAAGAGGCGGATCGTATGTTTACAATTCTCATGGGTCAAGAGGTTCCCCCAAGAAAAAAATATATACAAACCCATGCCAAACTTGCCACTTTGGATATTTAGTTAATTTACATTTACTTATTGATAATAAAAAAGCATTAAATTAAAATAAGCGCTATGTCGTCTTTGACATCAAACATTTTTTTGACAACGATTCTCTCCTTTTCCATTGCTGGAATTTTTGTAGCTTTTTGGCTTGCTAAACAGGTTCTTTCCAAAGAAGGGGGAGATAAGAAAATGGAAGAGGTCGGCCAAGCAATTAAGGAAGGATCAAATGCTTATCTTAAAAGGCAATTTAAAACAATAGCTCCGATCATTGTTGTTCTTACGGTGTTTTTGTATTTCAGTGCTCCCATTAAAGAACTAGCCGTAGGTCGTGCCGGGGCATTTTTGTTGGGTGGTATTTTTTCTGCCTTGATTGGAACCATCGGAATGAACATTGCCACACGCGCTAATGTCAAAACAGCACAGGCTGCAAAAAGGAGCTTTGGTGAAGCGCTATCTTTAGCATTCAGAGCCGGGGCAACCACTGGAATGTTGACCGTAGGACTTGGTCTTTTGGGGGCAACATTAATCTATTGGCATTATGGAAATCTTGCAACCGAAGTTCTTATTGGTTTTGGTTTCGGAGGAAGTTTACTGGCTCTTTTTATGAGGGTTGGTGGTGGAATTTATACGAAGGCGGCTGATGTAGGAGCTGATTTGGTTGGAAAGGTAGAAAAAGGAATTCCAGAGGATGATCCGAGAAACGCAGCGGTTATAGCCGATCAGGTGGGGGATAATGTCGGAGATTGTGCCGGAATGGCGGCTGATCTTTTTGAAAGCTATGAGGTAACCTTGGTTGCAGCAATGATATTAGGTGGTGCGACTTTTGGTCTTGCTGGAGTCCTTTTTCCTTTAGCGGTTAGAGCTTTGGGGATCGCAACATCCATAATTGGAATTATAATGGTTAACCCTAAGGGTAACTCAATTAAAAGTGGTATTAATGCAATACTTTCGGCTTTCGGAGTAGCAACAGGAATTTCTATCTTGGGCTTCTTTGTTCTTTCCTCCTATATTGTAAGTGATTATCGACTAGCTGTTGCCACCACGGTGGGGATAGTTCTTTCAGTTGCAATATTTTTGTTAACCGATTACGCAACAGGGGATCATCAACCAGTAAAGGATATCGTCAAACAAAGTAAAACCGGTCCAGCAACTGTAATTTTATCAGGTATGGTTTCTGGCTTTTCTTCATCAGTATGGGCAATTTTGGCAATTGGAGTTACTATTATTGCTTCTTTCCTTCTTTTTAATGATCCTTTGACCGCAGCCTACGGAGTAGCTCTTGCCGGGATGGGAATGTTAACAACAACCGGTCTTATTGTATCCATGGACTCTTTTGGTCCTATCGCGGATAACGCTCAGGGAATATCAGAGCTTGCTTCAATGAAGGGAAGTGCTCTTTTGGTTTTAAATAAACTTGACTCAATAGGCAACACCACCAAAGCAACCACCAAAGGTTTTGCAATTGCCTCAGCGGTTATTGCAGCTGTATCTTTGTTTGAATCATTCCTTTCAGACAATCATTTAGTGGGAATTAACATCGCTCACCCCCAGGTTTTTGTCGGATTCTTAATAGGGGGTGCTATACCTTTCCTTTTCTCATCCTTGACCATCAAGGCTGTTTCTGATTCTGCCTATGCGGTAATCAATGAAGTAAGGCGTCAGTTTAAAGAAATGCCGGGAATTATGAAAGGTACCCAAAAACCCGATTATGCGAAAGTTGTTGACTTAACTACAAAATCTGCTCTTTCAGCTTTATTTTCTCCAGCAATTATTGCCATTGTTGTTCCTGTCTTAGTTGGATTTTTACTACGCATTGAGGCACTTGGAGGATACCTTGCTGGAACAATTCTTACGGGGCAACTTTTGGCAGTATTTATGTCCAATACAGGGGGAGCTTGGGATAATGCCAAGAAAATGATCGAAGCTGGTGCTATGGGAGGAAAAGGCACTGACAATCATAAGGCTGCTGTTGTTGGAGATACTGTGGGGGATCCTCTAAAAGACACTTCAGGTCCTGCCATGAACCCGCTTATTAAGGTAATGAACTTGGTTTCAATATTAGCGGCTCCTCTTATTATCACAACAAAGGCATTTTCTCCTCTTTATTGGACCATCGTTATTCCAGGATTTATTCTTCTAATCTTTTCTATCTACCGTTCTCAAAAAGTTAGAGTGTAGGCATCTTTCAGTTTAAAGTTTCCAACCCTTATTCTTTGTAAGTCAGTCATATATCCTCCTAAATCTCTGGCAATTGATCTTATATAAACACCAGGTCCGGTTATGATTCTTAATTTTAGTGTCGGCCATTTATACTCAATAATTTCAATTTCCTTTATGTAAACCTTGCGGGGTTTTAGTCTAAAAGTTTTTCCTTTTCTTGCAAGTTTGTATGCTTCTTTTCCTTTTACCTTAACAGCACTGTATAAAGGTGGAGTTTGCATAATTTCTCCACTAAAAGTATTGAGTTTATTTTCAATCTCATCTTTTTTCGGAATTTTATCTATTTTAATTGTAGTTTTTTCACCTTCGGAATCATCTGTGGTAGATATCTTTCCTAATTTTATCTTTGCTATATATTCTTTTTCTTTGACAACCTCCAATGAAAGTTTTTTGGTTGCTTCTCTTCCCACCCCAATTACCAACACACCGGATGCCAAAGGATCCAAAGTTCCTGCATGTCCCACCTTTTTAATTCCTGTTTCTTTTTGAATTTTATTAACCACCTGCCTGCTTGTTAAACCTTTTGGTTTATTAACAGCAAATATAGCTAATTTATATTTCATTTAACTTATTTTAATACATATTAAGGGTTGTTTTCTCCTTGTTAAGTGATACCTAAAAAGGTAAAATTATCTGAGGCTAACAAAGCCTCATTATAAATGGATATAGGCAAAGTACAATCCACCGAAATAACCACCGAACTCTCAAAATCCTATCTGGATTATGCAATGAGTGTCATTGTTGCTCGAGCACTTCCGGACGTTAGAGATGGACTTAAACCGGTTCACAGAAGAATCCTTTATGCCATGCATTTAATGGGACTTAAATCCACCGGTACCTTTACCAAATCGGCAAAGGTGGTTGGTGAGGTTTTGGGTAAATATCATCCGCACGGGGACATGGCGGTATATGATGCCATGGTGAGAATGGCACAAGATTTTTCAATGAGATATCCACTGGTAAAAGGGCAGGGAAATTTTGGATCGGTTGACGGGGATCCTCCTGCCGCCATGAGATACAGTGAGGTCAAGCTTGCAGCAATCTCCAACCCCATACTTACGGATATCGAAAAGGATACAGTGGATTTTAATGAAAACTTTGATGCGACAATGAAAGAGCCGGTTTATTTACCTGCACTTCTACCTAACCTTCTTCTAATGGGAACTGAGGGGATTGCTGTGGGAATGGCAACAAAGATACCTCCTCATAATTTAAAAGAGGTGGTTGATGCTGTTGTTGCAGTTATTCAAAAAGGTGCTGTTGTTTCCGAAAAACAAAAGGCACAAAAACAAACCGACTTCGTAATAAAAAAGATCTCACTGGTTGCCTCAGGCGAGAAAAAAAATCTTTCTCAAAAAGAGGTAAATCCAACCGCGGTTTCTTTTGAAAGTGAGATTACCGTTGATGAGCTTACCAACATCTTGCCTGCACCAGATTTTCCAACAGGTGGAGCAATTTATGATGCCAATTCCTTAAAAGAGGTTTACGCAACAGGAAGGGGAAGAATTGTTGTTAGGGGAGTGGCAGAGATTAAAGAAGGATCAAAAGGAAAAACACAAATTGTTATTTCCGAAATACCATACCAGGTAAACAAATCAGATCTGGTGGTAAAAATTGCAGGACTTGTAAAGGATAAAAAAATTGTCGGAGTGGGGGATTTGAGGGATGAGAGTGACAAAGACGGAATGAGGGTGGTGGTTGATCTAAAACGTGACGCAAAACCCAAAGCGGTACTAAACAACATCTTTAAACACACCCGTTTACAAACCACATTCCCGGCAAACTTTGTAGCACTTGTGGATGGTACCCCTTATACACTTAATCTTAAACAAATCTTGGTTGAATACGTCAAGCACAGACAAAAGGTAGTAACCAGAAGAACTATCTTTGAGTTAACGGAGGCTAAAAAAAGAGCACACATTTTGGAGGGCTTAAAGATCGCACTTGATAATCTTGATGCGGTAATCAAAACCATCCGTGCTTCCCGTACACAGGAAGATGCCAAAAACAATTTAATTAAAAAGTTCGGCTTAACCGAAATTCAATCTACAGCAATTTTGGATATGCAGTTAAGGCGTTTGGCAGCTCTTGAGCGGGAGAAGATTGAAAAGGAGTATGAAGAGATAAAGAAGTTAATAGATAAATTAACCACAATATTAAATAATCCAAAAAAAGTGTTGGACATTATTGTCAAGGAAATTACCGATCTGAAAGAAAAGTTTGGTGACGTACGACGTACAAAAATTTACAAAAATCCAATCGGTGAATTTTCTGAGGAAGACCTTGTCCCTAAAGAAGATGCTCTAATAATGATAACAAAAACAGGCTATATTAAGCGTTTACCGACAACAACTTATAGGGCCCAAAGAAGGGGTGGAAAAGGAGTAATCGGAATGAGCACCAAGGAAGAAGATGAAATAAAACACTTAATAACGGTAACGACACATAACACCATTCTTTTTTTCACTGACAAAGGTCGTGTTTTTGGATCAAAAGCATGGGAAATTCCAGAATCTTCCCGTCAAGCTAGGGGGCAGGCTTTGGTTAATTTCTTAAACCTTGACCAGCAAGAAGAGATTAGGTCTGTAATTCCTCTTGAAACGGATGAAAATGCAAAAAACCTAATTCTTGCAACAAGGAAAGGACATATCAAAAAAACTAAACTCTCACAATTTAAAAACTTAAGAATATCAGGTCTTATTGCAATAAGACTTAAGGATAAAGATCAGCTTGTGTCAGCACAAATAACAAATGGGGAAGATCATATAATGCTTATTACCAAAAAAGGGAAGTCCATCAGGTTCCCAGAATCTGATGCAAGAGCAATGGGCAGAGCAACAAGCGGAGTTACCGGAATAAGACTTGAAGCAGATGATGAGGTTATTGCAATGGAAGTACTTGCTTCAAAACAATCCGCACCTAAAGACAAAAGGCGAAAGTTTTTCAGAGACATTCTTTCAATATCTGAAAAGGGGCTTGGAAAAAGAACACCGGTTCACCTATTCCCTGTACAAAAAAGAGCAGGTAAGGGTGTAAAGGAGGCGGCTGTTAATAAAAAGACTGGAGAGTTAAAAGTTGCCGTCATGGTTACCCAAAAGATTGATCAGCTGGTTATCACCTCAAAGTTCGGGCAAGTAATTAAGCTTCCTACTAAAAATATTCCCCAAATGGGAAGGGCCACCCAAGGGGTTATATTAATGAGATTTACCGACAAAACAGATTCTGTAGCAGCTGCCGCAGTACTTGAAAAAGGCAAAGAATAAAAAGGTTAGCTAGATAAATATTTCTGAAAGTCTTCAAAATAAGGGTAATTATGATCAGTTCTTGGTTTTTCAATGACTTTAATTTTCGAGGAAACTTTCTTTAAAAACTCCTTTAATTGATTGTATGAAACAAAAGGATCTTTGGTGTTTTGAAAGCAAATTATTTTTTCGGGGGAGAGGGTAGCATATGAGTTACTAAATGTTTTTAATCTTGCCTCGGAAACAGAAGGAATACCACAAAGAATAACCTTTTCAACATTTTCAGGAATTTCTTTAACCAAATGTGCCCCAACTAAAGTTCCAACGGATTTGGCAATTATGTTTACCTTTTCACCTGAGGCAACAGAAACTAAGAGTCTAACCTTTTCTTTTAATTTAAATCCTGCTTTCGGATCTTCCCAATGATCCCAAAAGATGGGTCTAATTTGACCCTCAAGTTTAAGCTTAGCAGCTACCTCTTCAGCCCATTCTTTATTATGTGCAGAATACCCAGGTAATATAAAAGTTATCATTATTATTAACTACCTTTCATTTTTCCTTCTGTTTTTCCAGACGCATGCAATTTACCTTTTCCTTTCTTAAAAGATATAATTCTAAATATATTATGGTGCGGTTTCCCTTGATCAAGCAACTTTGAAACCTGTTTCCAATCACCTGGTTTTTTCAAAAACCTTCTTAGTGACTTCTTTATAAAATTTTTCTCTCTCAAATCACTATCAGAACTCTCACCACACCTCTCACGCATAGCCTATTATAACAACAATATGAAGATGTTCAAAAATAATTGGTTAGGTAAAAAATATATCTTAATAAGAAATTATATTAAATAGCGGTAGCACCAAGTTTACTCTCAATAGCCTTAATATCCGGTTTTTTTGCATTCTCATAGGTATCCAGTCCCTTTTCTATAGCTACAATCCTCGTTATGGTCCTACCTATTTTCCTGGAGGGTGCAATTCCACACTCTACCAAAGCATCTGCAGCATCATTGTGATAATGCCATCTGAGAGAATCTAAGACTTCAACATTGTCTTTTTCCAACACTTTCTTTTGTTCTTTCAAGTGGCATATATAAATACCAATGGCTTCTCTTGCGTTAGGAGGAAATTTTTCAGGACGATACTTGAATGACACCTCATTTATTATCGAAAAATCCAACAGTGCGATCTTCGCAACTTCACTGCTTAGGAATTCTTTCTCCTTTTCTTTTTCGGTAACATCAGGTGTTAGTTTCTTGCCTTCGAAAAAGTCCTCAAAACCTTTTTTATATTCACTGCTTTTGTAAAACCTGTCCATTAACTCCCAAGGATCATTAACCAAAATATTATCTACTTTCTTGGAACCCTCGTCTTTCACCGTATCTTCCATTGATTAAGTATAACCTAACAGAATATATTTTATCACCTTCGCTTAGGGAGAGTTTCGTAGTAAAATTACAAGGTATGTATAAACTAAGTCCTTCAGATTTTGCTTTCCTATATGAAGAGTGCAAGCTTTGTTACTACCTTAAAGTTAAACACGGAATATACCAACCTAGTATGCCTATGCCGGGTGTCTTTTCAGCAATCAATACTCGGATTCAAGGAAATTTGGTTGGTAAAAATCTTCGTGAACTTTCATCTAAACTTCCTGATGGAGTAGTGGAGATTCAGGAAGGATGGGTTGAGTCAACACTTGTCCCCAAAACAAGTGTTTATATTAAAGGAAAATACGATTTATTGGTACGAAAACCTGATAAATCTTATATGCTTGTTGATTTAAAAATAAGCTCACCTGATATAAATAAGATCGACAAATACAAAACTCAACTTGCCGCTTATAAATTTGCACTAGGCAATCCCAAATACGGAAAGGGTAAGAAGATAACCAAGATAGGTCTTTTAATATTTTATCCGGATAAAGTGCGATTTGAAAAAAACGAAGCACATCTTTCTTTCCCTCCAAAATGGCTTGAGGTGCCAGTTGATGAAAAAGGATTTTTTGCCTTTGCTAAAAAAATAGACAAACTCTTAAGCGGTCCTGTCCCTGAAGAAAGTAAATCCTGTAAATGGTGTCAATACAGACATGTTGGCGATCAACTTGCACACCCAAATACTAAAGAAGAGGAGCAAATAGATTTGCCTTTTTAACAAAAATGTTTTATTTTTAGACTATGGCTATTGAAAACTTTTACACCACACCTCCGATGTGCATTGATTTGACAGCTGAACAAGCTATTGAGCACCTTTATAATCTTGAAAACAATCCAGACGTCCAACAGGATCAAACAACCAACAATGACGAAGGTGGAAGTGAAAGCAATAAAGGAGTCCCTCAGCAAGAATAGAAAACTAAATCAAGAATACTTCCTATTAAGATTGTTTATACTTGAACAAAGATCCGTAACGATTATTGTATCATCCATACCTAGTTTGGCATTTTTAGGAATAATATTAATACCAATTACTCCGAACAAATCCATTAAGTTACCGCTTAACGTTCTTAATGCAATAAATAGTTCAAGATGATCAAATCTAAAATTCAGTTTGTCTAACCTCTCCCCGGAAACAAAAGGAGCCAATCCTTTTGTATTGCCGCAATTATCACAGATGCGTTTTTCTAAAAAAGGATTTACAGTCACTTCAAAACTTTGCTTAGAAAAAGGAAGTGAAAGGAACAACTTATTTTTTTCTAATTCTTCCGAAGCATAATTTGTGGTTTTAAAGTAAAGCGAAAGTCTGTCTTCAGAAACGCCACGGTATGTCTTTAACACAAATTCCTCTCCAAATCTAAAAACCCGTGAGTCTTCCCCATAATCTAGAGCTTTATTCTCTTTACTTTCAAAGCACGGCCAAGCAATAGGCGTGGTTTGTTTTTCTTTTAACACAGTCTATATATACTATGAAATGATAATCTACGAAAGAGGAATTCAAGAAATAGAAGATCTACTTTCCTCCATGTCCATGGAAGGCTTTATGAATATCCCTTAATTGTCTGTTTGTTACATGGGTATAAATTTGTGTAGTTGATATGTTTTTATGTCCCAGCATTTCCTGAACACTTCTTATGTCAGCTCCTGCCATAAGTAAGTCTGTTGCAAAACTATGTCTTAATATATGGGGGGTAGCATCAACGGGAAGCTTTATCTTCTTAACATACTTTTTAATCATTCTTTGTACCGATCGGGGAGATAGGCGCATTTTTTCATCAGGTGTTGTCGGTTCAATTTTTCCTTTGTGTCGTATAAATACTGGCTTGAAATGATCGTTTCTTTCGTTGAAATATTTTGTCAACCAGTCAGCTGCTCTTTGCGAAAGAAAAACCACTCTTGCTTTTCCTCCCTTACCAACAACTCCAAATTCTCTTCTATCTAAATCCACCTTCTCTCTATCAAGTTTAACAAGCTCACTAACACGCAAACCTGTTGAAAAAAACATTTCTAGAATTGCTTTGTCACGTTTCCCTTGTATTGTTGAAAGAGATGGTGCATTTAATAATCTATCCACCTGTTCACCACTTAAAAATTTTACCTGTCTTTCGGTTACTTTTGGCAAATCAATCTTATCAGGTGCCATAACTTTGTAATCATTTTTAATAAGCCATTTAAGAAAACTTCTTAAGGCAATTGCATGATAACCTTGGGTGCGCCTTCCCAAAGTCCCTCCTTTACCGTCCGTAAGATTTGATAAATAAACCCTGTAAAGCCTGATAACCTCAGGGTTAATATCTTTTACGGTTTGTCTTATTCCAGAATCTGCCATCCAATTAATAAAGCGGTTTAAATAATGACGGTAGTTTCTAATCGTTAGGGGAGAGGAGCCTCGCTCGACTTGAAGATAGTCTAAAAAATCATCAACCTTTTTGGAAATATCAGATTGATTTTGAGCAGTATCAGACATTACACAATCAGTTTATATTATAAGAAAGAGAGTGTCAATATTGTGCGACTTAATGGGTTAAACCACTATTGTCTCAGCAAGATGAAACCACACCCTGTAAATTTTAGGAAGGGCTTTGTAGTATCCAACTGGCACAACAATGATTCTGTTTTTTTCTTTACAATCAACATTCCAGGGTTGAGGTACCATAACAACATCACAATCTGTTTCGTCAACTATCCTTTCTGCGTGTTCAAGTGAATCTTCAAAATGGATATTAGATCCTATCTTTTTTATCTCGCTGATTTTAAAGTCAGCATTTATTCTGTCTTCATTTTGTTGTATATGAATTAAGCTTTTGTCAACCCAAGGCATTCTATTTTTATACCATTCAAAGGTAACCTTTCCTTTAGATGAAGGTCTTGATGTGATTCTGTGTACTTTAAGTCCTTTATCAAACCAGCGTTTGGAAAATCTTAAAACTCCGGCTTGCGGTGGTGCATGTAATACAACTTCTGGGTCTGTCCAAATGTCTAATGTATAATCAACTGGATCTACAATCTGAGGATGGTCCTTAGTTAACATATCTGCAAGACTCCAATAATTTGTTAATTCGGAAACCTTGTGGTTTGAACCGAGCCGTTCATTTAACTTATTAATAACGCTTTTAGCTAAATCAACCTCAACACCATCAATGTCAGTACTTACAACAGAATTTCTTAATATTTCATACAACCCTTCAATCTTTTTTTGAATATCTGTTTCATTGCTGTCTAACTCTGGCGACATTTTGAAATTCTACGATTATTTTCCCAGGTGTGCAAGAAGATGGCTTTTTTTGGATAAACACAAATACAAAACTTCACTAAATCGATTTTAAAGCCTTTGTTTTTTACAAGATGATTGGTTAGTCATTGAAACTATAATAAATATTATTAGAAATATAATTTTGCTGTTTTTTGAAAGATTTAGAAAAAATGGGGGAGTGGTGACAAATTGCATAAAATATTATTTGGTATTTATTCGGTGTAGAAATATAAAGACATATTTTAAAAATGGAGTAATTAAATAAAAATAATTAGTTGTTATAAACAACCAGTTAAGCCGTATGGGTGTAAGTAGATAAAAACCCTGCTCAACCCTGTTGAATTGTACTACGTCGTAAAAGTATTATTGTACGACAGTATAGTTCGAAGCACCTCTCCAATGGGGGTCTATGTTTTTAATACTCCTGTATACCACTTTATATAAGAGATTGTACCCTTACTTGGTTGCATCTAATTACTTATTAAGCACACTGCCACTCCGAGTGAAAGATATCCACATTGTGTTTCATCAACTATATCAATGTATATCAATTCTTCACGCATGGCTTTTCGGTATTCTTTCGGAGAGATCTCTAACATACATTTCGTGAAAACTACCTATAATATTCGTGAAAGAAAGTTGATAGCAAGATATACAGCTTTTTATTATAGGCTTTTTGTCCACCCTACTTCCCCACCTTATGCCTCATTAATTATTTTAATAATTTATTGTTATAAATAACTATCCACCCCAATGGGTGGCCAAAAACATTCCAATAAATACAAACAACCCCACAATCAGGTATTCCCTAACGGTTTGAGAAAAGAACCTTTCCTCCAGCCTTGCTTGACCTAAACCTAAAATTACATAAACAACAACTGTTAAAAACAATGAACCCACAACAACCGTGACTGGCCAAAAGTATAAAGCAGTGGTCACCTCCCCCATTATTAAAGCAGCAACGGATGAGGTTATTAAAATATCTTTGTTAAATTCCTTCTCTAAAGTAACGCTCCAAAATCCTTGAACATATAAAGGTAGAGACAACAAGCTTACAAGACTCAGTGTTACAGGAAGTGAGGTTCTAAGTGATAAGATAGTGTCATATACAAGGAAGAAAGTTATTAAACTGAGTACAAAACCAACTCCCCTGGCAGCACGGAAAAGTGCTATCGTTCTTATCGCGGAAACGGTATAAATATTCATTGTCAAACAAAGAACATAAATTCCAACACCATAAAAAATCACCACAGGAAGTCTAGCAAAGATATTTGCAGGAAGTAAAAACCAAAAAATACCCACCCCTAAGGTAAATATAGTTGGAAGAATAAGTGCGAGAAGTGTCATGTTTAAACTCAAACCTTCCCAAAGCGACCAGGTAAATGTTACCAAAGTTGTCAGGCCCAAAAGCCCAATAGCCCAAAAGCGTAAACTGTTATCCAAAAATTGAATTCCTACAAATCCAAGAGAAAGTATTAAGGAAGTAATTAGAAAGCGTTTACGTTTCGACATATTATGCCACCAAATCGTCAGGAATATCTACATTTGTAAACACATTTTGTACATCCTCATGTTCGTCTAAAGTGTCTAAAAACTCCAGGATTTTAGTTGCATCTTTTCCTTCAGTTACCGCTTGCATATTCTTTGGTTTCATATAAAGCTCCATTGAGGTTACCTCAAATCCCTTTGACTCTAGTTTGTCTTTCATTTCCTTAAGTTTTCCCGGAGCAACATACGCCTCTACCGCATCAGTGGTTTCTTCAACATCCTCCACTCCCTCATCAATAAGCGTGAGCATTTGATTTTGAACATCTTGCCTCTTTTTAACAACTAAAAGACCTTTACTTTCAAAATTAAAAGAAACAGATCCCGGTCCACCCAAGCTCCCCCCTACCCTTTCAAACATACTTTTTATTTCTTGTGCGGTTCTATTTCTATTATCTGTTGCCGTCTCTACAATGACAGAAATTCCCTTAGGTCCATAACCTTCATAAGAAACGGCTTCCATTGCCGCTCCCTCACTTCCTTTTGAAAGGGCTCTTTCAATGTTACTTTTAGGCATGTTGGCGGCTTTGGCTTTCTCCATAATTATTCTTAATTTGTAATTGGAGTCAGGATCTTTGTTTCCCCCACCGGCTTTTACCGCAATAGAAATCTCCTTTGCAAGCCTTGAAAAGACTTTCCCTTTTGCAGCATCTTTTGCCTCCTTTGTTCTTTTTATTGTTGCGTAGTGGCTGTGCCCGCTCATAGCTAGGTTTATTATACTTCATCTTGACATCCTTTCCCACCCCTTTATACTCTTCTAGAAGAGAAATTATGAATGAAGAACTTGCCCAAAAAGCGATAAAAGCAGCACTTACCTCCAACTGGAAAGAAGCAGTTAGTATAAACTCAAAGATTCTTTCTAAAAACAAAAAAGATATTGATTCTTTAAACCGAATAGCAAGGGCTTATGCAGAACTTGGAGACATTTCAAATGCTAAAAAGTATACCCAAAAAGTATTAAGAATTGATCCCTTAAATAGAATTGCTGATAAAGCAAACGAAAAATGGAAAGCAATCAAAAAAGGTGCTTTTGAACCATCCGCCACCCCTCCTGCTGAATCTTTCTTGGAAGAGTCTGGCAAAACAAAGATTGCTCCTCTAATTTATCCCGGGGATACACTGACATTGGCTAAACTTGACTCCGGGGATGAGGTAAAAATAAATGCTCATGGACATAGGGTCTCGGTAATAAATAATGAAGGAAAATATATAGGCAGACTTCCTGATGATATCGCTGCAAGACTCAAAAAGCTTATTAAGATGGGAAATAAATACCAAATCCTTGTTAAATCAATTGAAAAAAGTGAGGTAAAGGTTTTTATTAGAGAAGTGATTCGGGGAAAAAGAGCCAAAGAAATCCCTTCATTTTCTTCAGAAAAAATAAACTACGTTTCTTTTACCCCACCTGAGCTTGTACGAAAAAAAGAAGAGCATTTTGTTGTCAACTCCGAGGAAGAAGAAGGCTAAAATCTCTTAGCAAAAGCTCTTCCTATCTTAATCGTTACGTCAAACTCCCCTTGGTCTTTCGATTTTTGACAGGAAAAGATGGTTGCAAACTTCTCAACAACCTCTTTTTTGCCCCCCCCTATCGTACAATTCGTATCATTGTTTGGTTTTTTCTGAACTGAAACAATCTTTCCTCCCATAATCTCAATAATCTCTCCCATCTTTTCGGAAATCCCAATCTTCCCTGTTGCGTCTTCAATAAGCACCCTGGGGGTATTTTCAGCAATTGTGTAGTCAGAAAAATATACGGTTAGCCTTTCAGGAATTGTTCCATTTAAAACATACCCCCATTCACCGTCTTCCAGTTTCTGTTTTTTAACATACAGACTCTTTCCTAAATCTATCTCATTTTTATCAACCTCTTTAACACTCATCTTAAAAAAACTAAGCAGTATACTATCAACCAACGACATATTGGTTTTACCTTCACCCTTCCAAAGGTATACCGGAAAGTTAAAATTATTAGTTACGGTCTCGGCCAACAGTTTTCCTCCAAGGTGCTCATCAATACCCAACTGCCAAACGTTTTTGATTTTAAAAATTCCCTTTCCTTCAGCAACTGTAACCTGGGTATCTGCTGGAATAATAAAAGAGGTAATCTCGGAATTAACAGGATCAAATACAGACACTTTTATATCCCCGCCTCCTCCAATTACTAAGCTTAATTTGTCTTTTCCGTTCCAATGTTTAGGAGAAAAAAACCAAAATAAAAATATAGTTATTAATAAAACAAGTGGAATTATTACCTTAAGGAGGTTAAAACTTTTCTTTTTTTGAATTTTGCGGGCAGATCTTTTCCTCATTTTCTTTTTCCCTTGGTATGCATTAACCTTAGCTTCTTAATACCTAATCCAATTTCATCTTTCTTCTTTCCTTGTATGCGAAGAATTGTTTTAACAATTTCCATTGCAGCTTCAAACTCAGGCTGAACCACTTTGCTTACTCCCAAGGTCCTAAATTTGTCCCATTCGATATCCCTGTGTGCTCTTGAGATTATTTTTGTGTCCGGAGAAACCGTTTGAATATAGGCAATCAGAGTTTCTTGAGCAACATGATCAGGAATTGCCAACACTATTGCTTTTGCACTGCGAATACCAACCGTCTCCAACACCTCAGGTTCCGTTGGATCCCCGTAGACAACTTTAATATCTCGCCTTTTTAGCTCTTTAACAACATTTTGATTGTAATCAACAACTACAAAAGGAATTCCCAAGTCCTCAATTGCCCTACCGACCCAACCCCCTACTCTACCAAAACCACAGATAATAATATGTCCAGCAAGTTCCTCATCAAAAGTCTTAATTTTCCCAGTTGCTGAGAATATTTTAGAAATCCCTCTTAGTTTTCTCCACAAAGGTACAATGGCTTTAAAAAGAATGGGTGTTAGCAATAGTGTCAAAAGCACAGTTGCAATACCAACTGAAGCCTCGTCCGATGAAAGAAGAGAAAAAGCTAAAGATGAGGAAAATATTACAAAAGCAAATTCACCGATTTGAGCAAGACCTAAACTATTCGCAATTGCGGTTTTACCACGATAGCCAAAAGCCATATTCACCAAAAAGACAACAACAAACTTCAAAACAATCACAAATACTGAAAGTGTAATAATTATCGGTAGATGCGAAAACACAAATGCGGGTTTAACCAAAAAACCTAAACTGACAAAAAACAAAGCAACAAACAAATCCCTTAATGGTCTTGTTTCAGCAAATACAGCATGGTTCTCCTGGGACTCCGAAATAACCACACCTGCCAAAAATGCCCCCAAAGCAGCAGATATTCCAAAAAACCCTGTTGCTGCGGCGGTCCCGAGTGCCAAAGCAACTGAAGTTAAAACTAAAAGTTCACGCGAATTAACAGATGCAACCTTATGAATCAAGAACGGTGAAACCACTTTACCAAGCAAAACCGCCACAACCACTACTATTAAGGCTTTACCCAATGAAAGTGCAGATGCAACCAAGATAGATTCACCTGAGCCTGCAAGCACAGGAAGAAGAACGAGAATAGGAACTACAGCTAAATCCTGAACCAGAAGCCAACCAAACATTATTCCACCGTGAATCGTGTCCAACTCTCCTGCATCCGCCAAAAGCTTTACCACGACCGCAGTCGATGAAAGTGAAAAACCTAAAGCAAGAATAATTGCAGAAGTATTTTCAAAACCTAACAAACTAAGAACAAAGTAGCTAACACCTGTTACCAAAACAATCTGAATAATAGCCCCAAAGGTGGCAACCCTAAAATACTTGGAAAGTCTATCAAAGGAAAGTTCAAGCCCGATGGAAAAAAGAAGCAAAATCACCCCAAGCTCCGCTAGTTTGCCTACATCATGAGTTTGTTGTGGAAAAACTGAACCTATAACAACACCTCCTAATAAATAACCTACCAATGGAGGAAAACGCAGCTTCTTTGCCAAAAGTCCACCCAAAACTGCGGCGGCTATTACCAAAAATAAACTAACGATAGCTACATCAAGCACATATCCAGTTTAAACAAGCTTAAAGATGATGTAAAGCAGTCTTAAGGTCAGAAGGAAGCTCAGAGGTATAAGTAAGTTTATTACTACTTTTTACCGGATGTTTAAAAGCAATTTGCCCTGCATGCAAAAACAGCCTTGGACACCATAACCTATCTGCTCTTGAAGTTTTCCTGCCAGCGTAGAAGGTGTCTGAAACAACAGGATAGCCTAGATATTTCAGATGAATCCTAATCTGGTGGGTCCTTCCCGTCTTTGGAACGAGACTAACAAGTGTATAATCTTTTTTGTCTTTTTCTAAATATTTAACTACCTTATAAGAGGTTATGGCAGATCGTCCTCCTGGTAAAACTCCAAACCTGTCTCTTCTCCAAGGAAGCCTTCCTACAGGTACCGTAATTTCACCACTGGAGGGGCTAATGCGTCCATGAACCAAGGCTTTGTATGTTTTTTGGATTTTCCTTTCTTTAAACATATTTTTAAGTTTATTAAAAGAAGTTTTTGTTTTAGCTACAACGAGAACTCCGCTGGTTTCTTTGTCCAACCTATGGACAATTCCGTTTCGATATGGTTTTAAATTTGAGGTTTGGAATTTGAAATTATCCTTAAGCCAGCTTTGAATGGTTTTTTGATCCTTTGTAGATATTGCATCATCCGTTATCCAACCGCTAGGTTTGTCTAAAATCAATATATCTTTGTCTTCAAAAATTATTTTGGGGCTAGTCATTTCTCACGCTTGGCAGCATCTTTAGCACAAAGTGTTGCTTCAGGATAAACCATCAGCCTGTCGGTATCAATCATCTTGCCACACTCCTCACATATTCCGTACTTACCAATTTTTACTCTGGTTAGAGCTTTTCTTACCTGTACTATCTTTCTGCTTATTTCTTTTTGAATAGCAGAGGTTCTTGCATGGCCAAACTGTTCTGCGGCATCGGTATCTGGAGAGGCATTATCAGTTACTCTTGAAACATCTGCAAAAGGATCTTCTTCAGCAATCTCTTTTTTTCTTCTTTCCAAAAGTTTTAATTTCTCTTGTAAGAAATTACCTACCGGATTAAGCAAATTTCTTGGAAATCTCGGTGTTTTACTTACTTTTTTCCGAATTTCTTTTTTCATCTTGATAAATTTAAGACAAGTACAAAACAAATGAATGACAAAACTGCAGAAATATACACCTCAGCTGTCCCGACAAAGGATAGCACAGTATGAAAAGGTATGGCAAGAGCAGCTCGGATTAAAAAAAATATTCCCAGTACGGTTAGTCCGGTAAAGCCAACCTTCCCTGAACGATACCAACTAAAGTTTTTATAATGCATATCCAAAAAATAAAAAATGAATATCAAAACCAAACACAAAGCAAAAGCAACAAAAGAAATAATTGAATAGCTATTTATTGAATCACTTAAAAACAGTAAAGAAAGCCATGGCAAAAAAGACAATACAGTTACCTCTAAAGTTTCATAAGTTCTTAAATGAAATCTAAAAAATGAAATTCCAAGACCTAGCGCGATACCTAAAAGTGAAAACCAGAACCACCATAAGGGTAAAAACTTAAAAGAAATCCCTGCAAATACCCCCAAAGCAGCAAGTATATAAAAAGAACTGCTAAAAACAATATCACTTGAATAATCTTCCTTAAGTCTTTTCCAAAACAAAAACAAAAAAAGAAAGATACCTAATAAATTAAATGAAATCGTATAAACCATTTGCATTGATTATATCTTATGCATTATGATAATTTCCAACATGCTTGAAACCCCACACGTTGCGGTAGGAGTAGCAATTGCCACAAAAATAGGCAACCCCTTTCTGGCAATTCCCCTATCTTTAGCTAGTCATTTTGTTCTTGAGAGGGTCCCTCATTGGAATCCGCACCTAAATACAGAAACCGAAAAGTACGGTAAACCCACCAAAAAAAGCACAATTATTGCTGCAGTTGACTCAACCTTGGCACTTGCTGGTGGATCATTTATTGCCCTTAGTGCGCTACCCAACACAACACAAATGATAACTATATTTGCCTGCTGTTTTGCATCTGTCTTACCTGATGTTCTGGAGGCTCCCTATTTTTTCCTAAACATAAGACCGCCGATACTAAAGCGTTGGATTAAGTTTCAAAAATCAATTCAGGTTGACGCATCCTTCCTTCCCGGTATTCTGACCCAAATTGCAGTTATAACAGCCTCCCTTTATTGGATATTTACCTAGCCCGTTCAAGATATTCACCACTTCGGGTATCAACCCTAACACTCTCCCCTACCTTAATAAAAAGGGGTACCTTTAATTTTAAACCGTTCTCCAATACCGCAGGTTTGTAGATATTTGTTGCAGAGTTTCCTTTTACCCCCGGATCGGTTTGTACTATTTTTAAAATCACTTTGGGAGGTAAATCAACGGAAAGGGCCTTCTCACCCCAAAATAAAACATCAACACTTTCCCCCTCCTTTAAGAAATATACCTGATCACCCAGAACTTTGGCGTTTATCTCTACCTGTTCATAAGTGGCCGTATCCATAAAATAAATTCCTTTTTCATCTTTGTACAAAAACTGAAGTTTTCTTTTTGAAGTGTCTGCATCCTCAACCGTTGCATTTGACTGATATGATATATCCTCCACCCCACCGGTTTCTAGGTTTCTTGCATTTATCTTGACATATGCACTACCACGGCCTAGCTTAATCAATGAATATTTCAATACCAAGTAAGGCTTTTTGTAATGCAGGAAAGCTTTCCCATTTTTCAAATTAGTTGCCCTAATCATACCCAGAAGCTATTTTAGCTAAAAACTATGATAAAATATAGCAGCTCTTAGATAAAAATAAGCCGAGGTGGCGGAATGGCAGACGCTCAGGTCTCAAAAACCTGTGGAGATAATACTCCGTGGAGGTTCGACTCCTCTCCTCGGCACAGATATAGTTATTTTCTTTTTGTCTCCCTTTCGAAAAATTTGATTCTGTCTCCTTTAAAGTACAAAGGAACTGAAGCTAAGGGTCCGTTTCTGTGCTTTGCTATTTCAAGCATAATATTTTCCGAATTTTCCTCATCCTCACGCCACAAAAACATAACAACGTCTGAGTCTTGTTCGATGCTGTTGTGAACAATAATATCGTTTGCAATAAAGTTTGCATACTTGGGAACTGTTGCATCATAAACTTTTTTTATCCCAATCTTCTCAATTTCCTTTACCTCATCCCAATAAATATCGGAGGTTGATAAGTTCAATAGATATTTATCATCTAGTTCAATAGCAATCTTCTTAAGTCTTTCTCTTCTTATATCACATTTAAACTTCTTGGCCCTGTCGTTTACCCTTCCTGTTTTTTTATTAAATTCTTCTTCTGTTATATTGTTTTTTACTGCCAACGTATCTATATAATGCCAAATCTCTTCCGGAATCATATTGCTTAGGTGGGTGTTTGGAATCGCTACATTTTTGGGGTTTGAATTAGTTAACCTAGGAACAGCCACCCTATCTCCAATTTGTAGGTTATCCAACCTTTCCCAACCACATAACTTATAAAATGGATGATTTCCTGAAGCTTTTATCTCTCTTCCGCTTTTTAAAACTAACTTGTAAACCATTTTTCTTCCACTAGGAAATACTCTAGAAACTTTGGTTTTGACCAACTTAAGGTCTCCATCAAGAGCCAGGGTTCTAAACCTACTTTTACCAACCAATGTTTTTATTTCAACCATCTTTCCACTATCTGCATCTAAAATCTTGGTGTTTCCCAATAAACATCCGCTTTCTCTTAAATCCGCCAGCTGTGGTTTTTTAACACCTCTTTGTTCAACTGCACGCGAAAGCTGAGAAATTGCCAAAACAGGGACCTTAATCTCACGAGCAAGATTTTTTAATCCTTGGGAAATTTCGGATACCTCCTGAACTCTGTTCTCAAGTTGTCTACTTCTGGCAAGTTGCAGATAATCTACAATAACCAGATCAACCCCACTTTCAACCTGAAGACGTCTTGCCTTGGTACGCATCTCGATAATGGACAGTGCTGGTGTGTCATCAATAAACAACGGTGCTTCGGCAAGCTCCCCCATAGCGTTACTTAATTTAGTAAAGTCTTCCTCATCAAGTTTTCCTGTCTTTAGCTTCCAAGCATCAATATCAGCCTGAGATACCAAAAGTCTGTCAACCAGCTCTTCCTTGCTCATTTCAAGAGAGAAAAACCCAACTGGTCTTTTTAATTTAACAGCGACATTTTGAGCAATGCTAAGTGCAAGTGAGGTCTTGCCAACTCCAGGCCTTGCAGCAAGAATTAAAAGATTGCTTTTCTGAAGTCCAGCCAAAGCATCATCAAGTGACTTAAAACCGGTTGAAACACCCCTTAATCCTTCCCCTTGCTTGTGCAGCTCATCTAATCTGTCAAAGCTCTCTGCCAAGGCTTCCTTCACTGCTGTAAATGCCCTTGTTAAGTGTCTTTGGGTTAAAGCAAATACTTCACTTTCCGCTTTATCTAAAAGCTCATCAGCAGCAAGACCTTCATCGGATGATAAATCAAGAAGTTTACTGGCTGCTGCCATCAGGGATCTTTTTGTAGCAGCATCTTTAACAATACGGCCATAGTGCTCTACATGGGCAGCAGTTGGGACTTTGTTTACCAAACCAGCCAGATATGCCGCTCCTCCAACCTTCTTTAGGGATTTCCTTTTTTTCAGCTTTTCAGCAACGGTTAAAACATCAACAGGAACCCTGTCCTCATAAAGATCAAGGCAAGCTTGGAATATTTCTTTGTGCCTCTCATCATAGAAATCTTCCGGAGTTAAAAACTCTGCAACAGCAATAATTGCATCTTTGTCCAAAACAAGTGCTCCCAAAACACTTTCTTCTGCTTCGGTTGAATGGGGCGGGATACGTACCGAAATTTTTTTGTCAGCCATTTTTACTTCTTCTCAAGAAGTATGATTTTAATTCCCTGGTCTTTAATTATTTCTTCTTTTTTAATTGAGAATTTACTGCTTTTCTCAACTGTTAAACCCATTTGCTTTAAAAAGGTATCTGCCGGTTCCAATTTTGAGAATGTTTGAGGATTTAAGCCAGTGGTTTGATAATGCATTGGAATTACAAAGTAAGGATCAATTTTATTTACAGTCTCCACCACTTCTTTTGGTCCTATTGTGTATTCCCCTCCTACAGGAATCATTAAAACATCAATATCCCCTATCTGTTCAAGGATGTTATCAGATAAGGTGTGTCCAACATCTCCTAAGTGGGCAAGCCTTAATCCATCAGCTTCAATAACATAAATTGTATTTTTACCTCGCTCTCCCCCATGTTTTGTATCATGAAATGAGGATATTCCAATAAGAGAAACTCCCATTATTTCATACTCTCCGGGTCCATTAACTACCTTTTTATTTCCTTTAACAAGTTCAGCTTTATTATGATCGGAGTGATCATGAGAGATGGTTACTATATCCCCCTCCACCCCGGAGTATTTCAACCCAACATAGGTAGGATCAAACGGATCACAAACCAATACAGCAGTTTTTGTTTTTATTTTGAATGAAGAATGCCCAAGATAGGTTATATCCATTGTCTTCCATTTATATATCAAGTGTCTTTGATTGACAAGATGCTTTTTTTACCTTATATTGCCAAACGTATGCGTAAAGAGGTACTTTTTGCCATTGTAGCAGGACTTGTCTTTGGACTTATCATTGCTTTTGGAGTTTGGAGAATAAACTTTGCTTTCAAACCTCAGCAAAATGAACAAACAACCACTCAAGATGTGCAAGAAGATCAAGGCTTAACTACAGAATTAAAAATTACAATTGCCAAACCGGAAGAAGCCGATGTTATCCAGGACTCAAAAGTTACAATTTCGGGAATAACCAAACCAAACTCCTGGGTTGTTTTGTCAAGCCCTAAGGGCGATTACCTTACAAAATCAGCTACAGATGGAGTCTTCACAGAAGAGATCAGTTTGGAAAGTGCCTTAAACAATATAACCGCAATAGCGGTTGGTACGGATGGATCAACAGTCAGTCAAAAACTAAATCTGGTTTATTCAACAGAATTAAAACTTCCCAAAGAAAGTCCAACTAACGATGAAACCTCAACAGATGAATCAGGAATCAGGCAAAAGGTAGAGCAACAGGTTGAAGAAGCATTAAACAAACCGAAAGCATATATAGGTACAGTTACTGATTTTGCAGACTCAACTATACAAATAAAATCAGAGCAAGGTGAAATTATGCAAATATCCGCAAAGGATTCTGAAGATATTACGGTTGTTAAAATAACCGATTCAACCAAAGTGGTCACTCTTTCCGATGTTGCCATTGGAGATTTTATAGTTGCAATGGGAATCAAAAACGAAAATGATGTTCTTGTTGCACAAAGAATACTAATTACCTCCCCAACCGAAGATGAAAAGTTAAGTATTTATTTGGCCAAAGTTACCGATGTTACAACCAGGGTTATTGATTTAACAACCACAAAAGACAAAGAAAATTTAACAATATCTTTAGATAAGAATACGGATGTATTTAACTATGAAGATGGTAAAGCTTCCATAGGAAAAGCATCTGATTTAGACTCTGATCTACAAATAATATTAGTTGCCACAGGTACTCCAGAAGATCTAACTGCTCAATCAATATTCATCCTTCAATGAAAAATACATTGACAGGAAGATTTCATAAGTTATGATTAATTAATGACAAAAAGTGACCTCGCCACAAAAAAGGATTTAAAAGTTTTAAGAGAAGATATAAAGAAAGAGGTAAAGTCAATTGTCTTAGAAACAGAGGTAAAGGTACTTGGTGAACTAAAAGAAATGAGAGAAGAGTTTGATGCTCACCAGTTTTCCCACATAAGAATCAATGATGATCTTCAAGAACACGACAAAAGAATTAAGACCCTCGAAACCTCCACAGTATAGTTATAATAAAAGCCCTGTTAAAAACAATTTAAAAATCGTAAAATAAGAACATGTCAGCTAAAGGTCCTGTAACACCAAAGGGTTTTAGGGATGTTAAATCCCCCCTGGCTAAAAAAAGGCGTAATGCAATTAACACAATTGCCAACGTCTTGACTTCATATGGTTTTGTTCCCATTGAAACTCCTACCATTGAATTTGCAGAAACATTGTTGGGAAAATATGGAGAAGATGAAAAGCTAATATATCAGTTTAAAGATCGCGGAGGACGAAACCTAGCCCTTAGGTACGACCTTACCGTTCCTCTTGCTCGCTTTATTGCCAACAATCTCGGGCTTTTAAACCCTTCCTTTTCAAGGTATCAAATAGGCCAAGCTTTTAGAGGAGAAAATCCACAAAAAGGAAGATATCGAGAGTTTACCCAACTTGACTTTGACACTCTTGGATCAGATAGCATTAACGAGGATGCTAAAGTAATTGCTGCAGCGATAGAGTCGGTAAGAAAGCTTGGATTAGAAAAAGCTAAAATGGCAATAAATGACAGGCAAAATTTTAGAGATCTTTCATTAGATGAAATTCGTGAGATTGACAAAATTTACAAAATCGGAAAACAAAACGTTAAGCCCAAGCTGCTAAAATTCATTGAAAAAGCAACTACAGGAGAAAAACTTGAAGAGCTTTTTAGGATCCTTTCATCAAAATATAAACTTGAAAGAGATGTTGATTTCTTTTTTGATCCATCCCTGGCTCGTGGTCTTGATTATTATACAGGTACAGTATTTGAACTAAAACCAACCGGATCCCCCGAGGAGCTTTCCATTGGTGGTGGTGGAAGATATGATAAACTGATCGGAATGTTTGCAGGCCGGGATATTGCCGCTGTTGGTTTTTCTTTCGGAATTGATAGATTAATTGAAACCCTTCCCTAATAATGAATAAGTATCGCCTACGTGCATACCTGCTTTTATTAATAGTTGCTGTTATCTGGGGTATTGCCGGACCTGTAATTAAGGTAACCTTAAATCACCTTCCCCCTTCAATATTTCTTACTTATAGGTTTTTTATAGCATCAGTGGTGGCACTTATTATTTTTATCTTTCAGAAAGGTATTAAAATCCCCAAAAAAAGTATAAGTATTCCTTTGATAATCGGCTATACACTCTTAAATACCAGCATATCTTTGGGACTATTATTCTGGGGAACATCTAAAACCTCTCTTTTAGACATGAGTTTAATTTCAATGCTTGGACCCATTGCTATTGCGATTGCTGGTTATGTGTTTCTGAAAGATAGAATAACCAAAAGAGAAAAAATTGGAATATCGATTGCTTTTATTGGTTCGTTAATCATTGTAGTTGCACCTCTTCTTAGGACAAACAGTGGAGCTGGAGATGTGTTTGGCAACTTACTAATTTTGGCATTTGTTATAACCAATTCCCTTTCTGGAGTACTTTTAAAGAAAATACTAAGACTTGACATTAATGCACTAACCCTGGCAAATCTGCAGTTTGTTGTCGGATTTATCTCGTTTTTACCTTTTATTATTTTCAAATACGGTCTTACCCATTCTTTAACAATTATTAAAAATGCTTCACTTTACGATCATTTAGGAGTTATCTACATGGCTATTATCTCAGGAACTATCGCCTATGCTCTAGCAAACAAGGCACAGCGTTCAATTGAGCTTTCTGAAGCAGCGCCTTTTGGTTATCTAAATCAGGTTTTTTCGGCCATGTTCGCAATAACTCTTTTGGGAGATAAACTGACAACTCCAATAATCATTGGCTCTTTAATCACATTTACCGGAATCTTTCTTGCTGAAATAAAAAAGAAAAGATATAATGTGAACCTATCATGAAGGCTAAAATTCATCCTAAATGGTTTGAGAATGCAAAAGTAACCTGTGCCTGTGGTAACAGTTTTGAGGTTGGAGCAACAGTGCCTGAACTTAAGGTTGAGGTTTGTTCGATGTGCCATCCTTTTTATACAGGGCAGATGAAATATGTTGATACGGCAGGGCGTGTCGAAGCATTTAAACAAAGACGATCCAAGGCAGTTACCAAAACCGTTTCAAAAAGTGAAAAAAGGAAAATAAAGAAACTAAAAAGGCTAAAAGAAGAAATGGGTAGACCGGACAGTCTTGAAGCGGTTAGAAAGCAGACAAGGAAGAAAAAATAACTTCTAAATTTATATGGATCCCCAAACAGTATATATCGAGGTACGAAGTGCAACAGGCGGAGATGAAGCCAAAATTTGGGCTGATGATCTTTACAGAATGTACTTCCGATATGCTACAAAGAAAGGTTTAACAACAACTGCCGTTGACGAGGGTGTGCTTAAAGTAAAAGGTGTGCATGTATTTGACTTACTTAAAAACGAATCCGGTGTTCACAGGGTGCAAAGGGTTCCCACAACTGAAAAAAGAGGAAGAATTCATACATCGACAGCAACCGTTGCGGTTCTTCCCGAGATAAAAGAAACAGAAATACAAATTAACCCAAATGATCTTGAATGGCAATTTAGCCGTTCAGGAGGTCATGGTGGTCAGAATGTAAACAAAGTTTCAACCGCGGTAAGACTTTACCATAAGCCAACAGGAATCACCATTTCAGTTCGTGAAGAAAGATTCCAACAACAAAACCGCCAGATCGCACTATCTCTTTTAAGATCAAAGCTTTGGGAAAAACAGGAGATGGAAAAAGAAAAGACAGTTTCGGGTTTTAGAAGTGCCGTAGGAAGAGGTATGAGGGCTGAAAAAATACGAACATATAATTACCCCCAAAACAGAATAACTGACCACAGAATAGGTATATCATGGGGTAATCTAGATTCAATAGTTGAAGGAAATTTAGATAAGATTTTAGAACTTACCAAAATTCTTTGACAAAAACTAAGTGTATCGTTTATAATCTTCCTTAATGGAAAATCCTGATAAACCAACAAAAACGCCCCCAGTTGACGTTCTATTTCAAGAAGTAAAGAAATTTAGAGAGGCTCACGAGCAGGCTGCCAGAGAGGGTGTATCAAACCCCGTTAGGGTCGGTAATGAAGCGGTACGCTTAGTAGAACCAAAAGGAAGAGCTGGTACGTCCACAGTACCTATCGATTCTACTGCTGAAACTCCGAAAAAGTCACAGTAATACTAGTTGTTTCTCCGCTTCTCCAAATTTCCAGCTTCACCGTATCCCCCACTTTCCTGTTATTAATTATTCCTGCTAAACCATCTTTATTATCTGCCACACTTTCGTCATCAAGTTTGACAATAATATCATCAACTTGAATTCCTGCTTCCTCAGCAGGTGATCCAGAAATAACATCAACCACATATGCACCCTGTGGAACGTTATTTAAAATTGCTGATTGCTTGGAAACCAACTGATACTGAACACCTAGATATGCTTTTGCCGGAAACTTTCCGTTTGCATTGTATTGATTCAGTGCCTCTTTGACGGTGTTTATTGGTATTGCAAAACCAATACTGTTTGCACCCTGAGCAACAGCAACATTAATTCCGATCACTTCCCCGTTTACGTTAACCAAAGGTCCTCCAGAATTTCCCGGATTAATTGCTGCATCTGTTTGAATTACATCATCAAGTTTTTCTACATATCCTTCCAAAGGATTACCTGCTTGAATTCCCCTACCCAGTCCTGAAATAACTCCCTGGGTAACGGTGTTTCTAAACTCGCCCAGTGCTGTACCGATTGCAATTACATATTGACCAACCTGAAGATTTGAAGAATCCCCTAAGATAACAGGAGAAAGCGTATTCGCATCAATCTTTAAAACTGCTATATCATTATTCGGATCACGACTGATTTGTTTTACTTCGTATTCTTTATTGTCGTTTGTTATCACCTTATAAGCTGCAGTGGTATTTCCAACCACATGTTTATTGGTAACAACCAAACCATCAGAAGAAACTATAAATCCCGTTCCGATATCTTGGGGTTGACCTCCTTGGATTTGTGAACTAAATCCTCCGAAAATATCAAAGCTTAATATCCTTCTTTGCGGTGTTTCAACAGATACAGTAACTACACTGGGAGATACTTTTTTATTAACATCAATTACTACATTTTCTTCCCGAACAACCCTCTGATCTATTAAGGGTAAATTTGAGTTTGAGGGAAAAAGTAGGTCCAATGGTCTTAATCCGAAAACCCTGTCAGCAACCGCTCCTCCTGTAGCTACTACTAAAACAACGACAACACCTGCAGCAATAATAAGTATTTTCTTGACATTAATTTTGGGTTCTTTCTTCATATAAACTATTTAACAACTCCTGACTAAGAAATAACTAAATATTATTCAAGCAGTTTAATAGCTTCCATAAGCTGAATATCCTCACCATTTTCCTCGTCTGGTTCTATTGTAACATCCGGTTCAAGTCCTTTTTCATTTATCCAAGTTTCCTTTGGTGTAAGCCAACGGGCAGTTGTAATATGAAGTCCACTTCCCCCTTCCAACTGCAGTGGTTCCTGAATAGTTCCTTTACCAAAAGATGCCTCTCCCACAAGCTTAATTGCTCGCTGATCCCTAAGAGCACCCGCCAAAATCTCACTTGCTGAAGCACTCCCTGCGTTTATTAGTACAACAACTGGGGTGTTAACAAATTTACCCAATCGATTCACTTTAAAGTCATTTTTGGATCCATCACTTTTTTCCTCAATTACAACAACTGAACCGTTTTTGAGAAACTCTCCAGCAATGTCTACCGCACCTTGCAGATATCCACCAGGATTATTTCTTAAATCAAGTACAATTGCTTTTGCTTGACCTTTTTTTATTATCTCATCAACTATCTCATCCCACTCCTTTTGTGTATCACCTGAGAATTTAATTACGTTTATATGGGCAATTGATTCCCCTTCACCAACGTACTTTAAGGCAACCGAAGGAATATTTAGCTCTTCTCTTACTATATCCACCACAATCGGATTGTCATTTCCATCCCTCATTAAGGTTAAGGTAACTGTTGTTCCGGAGGGTCCCCTTATTGCCTCAACCGCAGATGGAAGTGTAATTCCTTGGGTACTTTTGTCAATCTTCTTTTTCTCATCCTTAATCCCCAGTATAAGATCACCTGCTTTTATCCCGGCACGAATAGCTGGTGAATCAGGAAGAGGGCTAATTACAGCAAGACGAGTTCCTTTAAAACCAATCTGAATTCCCACTCCCTCAAAAGATCCGTTTAAATCTTCCTCAACGACCTTGTTTTCCTGAGGTGATAAAAATACGGTGTAAGGATCTCCCACAGCAGCAACCATTCCCCGAATTGCTCCGTAAACCATGCTTTTAGGAACAAGTTTTGTTTTGTCAAAATATTTTTGATTTAGAGTATCCCACACCCTCCAAAAAAGACTAAAGTCCAGATCTTCTTTATCAAGAGGGAGTTCTCTGACAATAGTTACTTGAGAATTTTTGATAACCTGGGCTCTATAACCTTTTAAGCCCAAAAAGTATCCCAAACCAAGTGACGTGGTAATTATAAATACCGTTACTATTGTTTTTCTTACCTGGGCAAATTTCATACAGTTTTTTATTTTACTCAATAGACGGAGAAAAAGGAAGAAGAGCCAAATACCTTGCTCTTTCAATTGCCTTAGTTAGTCTTCTTTGATGTTTGGCACACACCCCCGTTCTTGCTTTACCTAAAATCCTGGCTCTGTCATTAATAAACCTTGCAATTGTTTCTGTGTCTTTGTAATCAGGCTGGATCCTATTGGTGCAAAAAGGACAAATATCACTTCTGTGGTACTTTGGCTTAATAGGTCTTTTTTTTCTTGAAGATTTTCTAGCCATATTCTCTTAAAAAGGTATATCTTCTTCCTCAGAAGCATCTTCTTTTTTCCCTTTTTTGGTTTTTTTCTTGGATCCTTTCTTTTCTTCTTTTTCCTTTACGGGAGATTTTGCCTTAACTGCATCAATCTCAGGTTCAGGAATATCAATACCCAGATCCCCGGAAACTTCCTCAGGAGCGTCACCTTTCCTGTCCAAAATAATCATGTCACTAATAACAATCTCGGTGGTTTGCCTTTGTGCTCCGTCTTGCCCAGTCCAGCTTCGGGTTGAGAGTCTTCCCTCAACATAAACTTTTCTTCCTTTTTTAAGAAGTTGTGCACAAATCTCAGCTAGTTTATTCCAGGCAACCAGCCGATGAAAGTCGGCTGCATCTTTCTTTTCCCCAGCCTCCGTCACCCATTGCCTGTTTGTTGCCATACCAATAGTACAAACCGCAGTACCAGCCGGTGTGTAGCGCATTTCCGGATCCCTGGTTAGATTTCCAATTAATTGCACTTTGTTTAAACTTCTTGCCATTTATCAATCTTTCCTTAAAAGCAAGGATCTGATTACCCCCTCTTCGGTTCTTAGTTTATCTTTAAGTTTCCTTGCCCCAACTCCCTCTAATTCTAAAATAAAAGACAAAAATAAACCAGTGGAGCTTTTTTCAATTTTGTAGGCAAGATCCTTTACTCCCCACTCATCAACCTTAACAACCTTGCCCTTATTCAAAGAAATAAACTTCTTGATTGATTCTGTTACCTTTTTCTTCTTTGCAGCAGTTGCCTTCCCGTCCAAAACTAAAGTTAGTTCATATTTATTCATTGTCCAACTTTGAATTCTACCACATCACCCTCAGAAATTATATAGTCTTTACCCTCAAGCCTTATCTTTCCTTTTTCCTTTGCAGCCTGCCAAGAACCAATTTTAAGCAGTTCATCTACGTTAATCACCTCTGCCTTAATAAACTTCTTGGTAAAGTCTGTATGCACAACAGCCGCAGCGTCATATGCAGTCAAACCCTTCTTTAAACTCCAAGCATGAACCTCTTTTCCTCCTTTAATTGTATAAAAAGTAATAAGACCCAAAAGACAATACGCTTCTTTAATCAACCTTTCCAACCCCGATTCCTTAATTCCGGATTGTTTTAAATACTCTTCCTTTTCTTCCTGATCAAGGTCTGTCAATTCCTCCTCAAGTTTGGAACAGATATATATTCCTTCTTTATTATTAATCTCACCCTCATCACAATTAAAAATATATATTGTTGGTTTATCCTTTATTCCCCCCAATTCCATCTCCAGATTAACAATGTCAATATCCTCCTGAGGATTTATCTTTCCTCCAACATGTGACACTGTGTCATCTTTAAAAATTCGAGCAACATGGGCAATTGCATCAACTTCTCTAATTTTGGCTAAGAACTGATTTCCCAACCCCTCGCCTTTACTTGCTCCTTTAACCAAACCTGCAATATCAATAAAAGTGACACTTGCAGACACAGTTTTTTCGGGTTTAACCAGATTAGAAAGTTTTTGAAGTTTTTCATCGGGTACACCAACCACAGCCTCATGAGGATCAATTGTAGTAAAAGGACGAGGAGCAGTTTCGGCAAGACGTCTTCCTGCTAAAGCATTAAATAGAGTACTTTTCCCTGCATTTGGTAAACCTACTATCCCAACTTCTAAGGAACTCATGGAAGTATTTTATCATTAAAATATATTTACTTCTTAATTTTTCCTTCAAAACCCATTAGAACTCTCAAAGAGGTATATCTCTTTCCCTTACCCCAGGGAAATGAATATTGTTTTCTTAGGTCAGGGGGGTTCTTCTCAAATGCAAAATGGCTTACCTTGTCATATATATAAGGAGTTAAACCAAAAGTATATATTACGGTTCTCAACAGCGTGTAATCTGACCTTAACATTCTAGCCAGCCAATCTGCAATAACTCCATTTGCGAGTGCATCACGTCTGTTTAGATTTTCATCATCACTTAACTCATCACCGTAACAAGCATGGGTAATTTCATGAAATAGTACAATATCACGCATATAACCTTTCATAATCTCTGAGAGTCCCAACTCCTTCTTCTCTCTTAAACAATAGCCCGACTTCTCTTTAGATTCATACATATGAACCTTCCAATTATCTCCATGAAGTCTTTCAATAGTCTTAGGAGTTATTGGATTAAACTCAATCATATCCCAAATGTTTCTATCTGGTTGTGTAGCTCTATAACCGTAAACCCACGTATCCAAGTTCTTCCAAGACCCTTCTCTTACATGGTGGTAGTCCAAATAATTCCAAGGCTTATTAAGTAAACTATCTTTTAGGTATTCAACCATAACAGGAATTAAAGAATCAGATGGAGTATAAAGTGTCTATAACAAAATCTCAAACCTATGTGCCATTTACTGCAAAACTGGGGTTCTTGAGTGAATGATTCTACCCCAACAATCTCTTTCCAAAATAACTCTCTCTTTGTTTGGCTTGGGAACTTGAAACTTGAAGCAAAAATCAAAAGTCGGGACAGTGAAGTGAGCATCCCGACTTCTAAGAAACCCGTGTGTGTATTTTAACATTAATATGTAAATGTTTATTAAATATTTGGATCACAACCCATTACAGGTCCGTATGGAATACACCCATCATATCCACTATTACAATCATTCCACG
>JBHPHS010000002.1:0-55194 GCA_042571305.1 Patescibacteria group bacterium
TCCTCCTCTTGTTATTTTTAACGGAAACCCTGCTGCTGTAGCTGTTTGGAATAGCATTTTTAATGCCGGAGCTGCTGTTGTTCTTTTTTTCTTTGCAAAAGACCTTTTTAAAAGTAAAAGAGCAGGTATTATTGCAGTAATTTTGGCTAGCACCTCCTTTTATTTTGTAGAATATAGTCCTTGGCTCTCAAACCCATCTCCAACTCTTTTGACGGTGCCATTATTTTTCTATTTTTTGTGGAGGTTTTGGAGTAAAAAATCGAGAGCTGTAGTATTTGCTGCTTTTTTTCTTGGGTTGAGTATCCAATTTGAACTTTTTTTTCTTTACTTAATTCCTGTTTTTATTTTGTACCACCTCTTTTCTAAAAATAAAAATATCAAAGACACTGTTTATGGGATTATTATATTTAGCTTAGCAACATCAACTATGATACTAACTGAAATTAAATATCACTTTGCTGGTGTTGTCTCTTTACTTGATTCGTTTGTTCATAGAGATGTTTCTTCAGGTCAAGGCTTTTTAGGAAATTTAAAACTGTTTGTTGATAGGTTTTTTGAAACATATTCACAAACCATTCTTCCTGTGAGTTTTGGGAAAATTGTTGGTGTTCTTGTTTTTGTCGTTTTTACATTTTTTCTCATAAGAAAAAATTCAAATAAAAAAGGTCTTTCTTTTTTAGGGGTTTATCTTTTTTCTCCTTTCCTGATGCTTCTTTTGGGATATCATGGAGCACCTTGGTTTTTGATATCCCTTCCCCCGGCGATGATTCTTTTAACCGCCTTTTTGTTAGATAAAGCTAAATCAAACATTTTACTTGCGGTAATTTTAGTGGTTTTCTGTTTGGTTAACCTAAGTGCTTTAAGGAAAGACAAGATTTCTCAAACTTCAATTTTAGAACCTGATAAGTCTTCTTATCTGACAAATCAATTAAAGGTTGTTGATTATACCTACCAATCATCAGGAGGGGATACTTTTACAATCAATTCCGTTACCAATCCTCTTTATATAAATGCTGTTTGGTCATATAACTATGAATGGTATGGTATAAGTAGATATAATTATGTCCCTTCTTGGTCAGGGGGAGACCAGCTTTATCCTTATGATAGTTTGGAAAAACCAGATGAAAGTGAAAAATACCTCTACATGATTATAGATGACTCTCCCAGGATTCCTGAAGTTCACAAGATTTTGGCTGTTGAGTGGGCCGATGAAAGAAGCACTCTTGTTGAAACCTTGACATTTGGGCAAATCTTAGTTCAAAAAAGAGAATTTTTTGAGAAAAAAGAAACCAATTAATATAAAAATAGTTGTTAAGCTGATTCCCATACCCCAAACATATCCATTGGGAAGGTATTTTAAATCTACCAATTTTGTGTTAGTGGTAATATCGACCGCTCGCAAACCGTTGGGGGTTTCTTGGACACGCACCTCTTTACTTTCGTTAAGATATGCCTTCCATCCTGGGCTGTAAACTTCGGAAAGAATTATTTGGTTATTGCTAAAGTCTTTTGTGTCTAAACGGATATGATTAGGGGTATAAAGGGTGATTGGAACACTGGCACGAGGTATAAAGAAGTTGTTTTGGTAAATCAAGAAGTTATTAGTTGTGTCTACCAATTCAAAACCTGAATCAGTCAACTTATAAGGTGAGACAATATATTTTGTATTATATTCACCCAATGCTTTTGCGTCTGGTTGAATTTGGTTAGTGATACTTGTGTCAACAGGTGGTACAGCTAATGTATAGTAATTCCAAAATCCTCCCATAAGCTGCCAGCTTTGTTTGAAGTAATTAGTCTGTTGAAGGGTGTTGTAACCCTCAACTAGTTCAAGATTATATTTTGCTGATTCTTGCTGGGATAGGCAACGGGTGGTGCAAAAAACTCTAAAGCGGTCACTATCTTTGCCTAGGAATTCAAAAACTTGCTTAGGAGCAAGGTTTAGATTTTTATAAGGAGGTTTGAATATGTAAATCCAGCTTAGTGTTAGAACTTCTCCCAAAGCAAGCAATATTATTAAATTTGTTAAAAGCAGTTTCTTTTTAGCCTTGATTAAGGTGTTTATCGCAACTCCTCCTAAAACTGCAGTGATAAAGTTGTTTATATACCAAAGTCTAGTTGTAACTCTTAAGAGTGTAAACCATTTTTGTTTTACAAAAAAGGAATATCCAGGTAAAAGGTTGTTTAGGGCCAAAATCGAGATTCCTGCGACGAGTATAAATATGAGAACTCGATATTTCTTTTTAACTTTGAAAAAACCAATCACAGAAAGTATAAACGGAATAATTCCTAACGTTAACCATTTTTCGGTTCCTGTCTGCCATATTTCTCTTAGGCCATGCATATATGGGAACAGGATTGAAAAGAAAAACTCTTTTATTGTTAACCATTCGGGGTATATTTTTGGATGATCTATGAGAAGGAACCTGGTTGTAAGAGACGACCATGATAGTTGTGGCAAAAGAGTAATTGCAACTAGTCCAAAAGCAATAATAAGTCCGACTGTCGCAAATATTAATGTTTTTATATTTTTGTTTTTGGAATACAAATAAAGAAAAAAGATTAGTAGAAGAGACAAAATAAGTGCAGAAAGGAAAATCAGGGTATGAGTATAGAAAAGCCCAGCTAAGCTTACCGAGTAAAGTAAAATCCATTTAAATTTAGGTTTTTTGGTCAGCATAACTGCAGATGCAATTAAAAAAGGCAACCAAGCATATGCTGCAATTAAAGAGAAATGTCCTGCTTCAAGATATCCCGAAACTCTTGGAGTAAGGATATAAAGGACGCTAGCAAAAATACTTGCTTTTTTGTCTAAAGAAAAGATCTCCTTTGTCAAAAAATACATTCCACAAGCTCCCAGTAGAAGATGTATAAAAATATGAACAATAAATGCTATTGAGGTTGGAAGAAAATAAAAAAGGAAATTGGGAGGGTAAAAAAGAGAAAATTGTGGATCAGGAAGAATAGGGGTACCCGCAAAAAAGAGATTATTCCAAAGGGGTAGTTGATGATTTATAAGAATGTTTTGTCTTATAAAATAAAAGACTGGCCAAAAAACCTCTTGTAAATCATTTCCTCTATCAAGCAGGATGTATGGTTTAATAAAAATTGGAAGGTAAAAGATAGAAACTGCTAGAGCAATTATTAAATAGGGGATTAATTTCTTTTTCATTTCAAGCTGCTTAGATTATAATATAATTCAGATGGTACCAAACATAGGAAAAGTTTTGATTTCCGTTTCACTTCTGGGCTTAGTAGTGGTTGGCGTACTACTTTTGACCAACCACCCGGGTTTTGCAATTAAAATTACAAATTATATTTTCTTACTTCTTTTAATAGGAGTTACCTATGAAACAATATTTAAAAAATAATTACTGGATATTACTTCTTATTCCTGCTGTTTTTGTGTTTAAGAGTTTGATTTTAGGCGGAGCTATTTTTGGGGGAGATGCCCCCTATTTTTATCCTAATGCTCTTAAGACTCTTTTTTCTGAACCTTTGGTTTGGACTCAAAGAGGAAATGCTTTTGGGGGTGTCAATCTGGCTCTTTGGCTAGGCCCGATTATGGTTGCTTACGGGGCTTTGGGAAAATTTGTTCATTTGGGAAATGATGCAATTGTCAGAATTTTGTTTTTGTTTCCTTCTTTGATTTTGTCTTTTGTTGGCCCCTACTTACTAGCTAGATATTTAAAGTTTGGAAAGATTACTCAGTTTTTTGCATCCTTGTTATATGTTTTTAATACTTACTTTCTTCTGTTAATTGATGGAGGACAGGTGGGGGTAGCTTTAGCATATGGAATATTTCCTTTTACTCTGCTTTTTTTGAAGAAATTCACAGATAAGCCTAAAAAGGGCAGTTTTTTCTTGGCCCTTTTGTTTTCCTTTGCGCTTTCTTTAGTTGATCCCAGAATTTTGGTAATTTGTTTTCTTTCAATTTTTCTATGGTCGGCATTGGAGGAGAAGTTTACATTTTGGCTTATACCCCTTGGGATTTTACTTATTCTTCTTAATTTTTATTGGATATATCCATTCTTGAAGCTTGGTACTAGTGTAATAAACACTACCGTTTCGAATCTAGGTCTTTTGTCTTTAATTAATCCTCTTTTTCTTTTTTCTCCTCACTGGCCGGCTAACAATTTCGGTAAAATTGTCTTCCCTCCATATTATTTTGTAGTTGTTCCTTTGATTGTTTTTGGTGGACTGCTTTTTAAGGAAAGAAATAAGAAGGTTCCAATAATAGCACTTTTGCTATTGGTCTTTGCATTTCTTTCCAAAGGCTTAACTCCTCCTTTGGGGATTAATCTTGGGTTAATATTCAGAGATTCCAGTAAGTTTTTTGTACTAGTTATTCTTTTTGCAGGAATTTTGTTTGGAGAGACAGTAGATAAACTTCAATCTAAATTTAAACATTCTTGGTTGCTGGGATACCTTTTTATTATCTTACTTATAAGCCCCGCGATTATTGGAAAAATGAATTTTTTATTATCCAACCATGTTCCCAATCCTAGTTATCAGAAAATTGCCCAGAATTTAAGTTCACAAGAGGAAAGCTTTAGAAGTGTATGGTTAACAAGGAAAGAACCATTAAGCTATGAATCAAAGGATAAACCTGCTGTTGATGGGATTGAGCTGGCAAGCTATTTTCCGTTTGCAAATCTGAACACCTCTGAGGATGTTTTTAACTTTTTAAACAACACCTCTTTTATTGACCGGTTTAGGGTTTTGGGGATTAAGTATCTTTTTTTAAACGGAAATGCAAGAAACCTAAGTCCTGATAAAGCTGATATCGAAAGTTGGCAAGCAATAAACACTTTGATTGAAAAGGCGCCCGGGCTTACAAAGCTTAATTGGGATTTGGATTTTCCTGCATATGAGGTTTCCAATCTTTACCCCAGGTTTTATTCAGTTGAAAATCTGCTTGCTGTAGTTGGTCCTGGGCTAGAATCAAACAACGCCATTATACCAAGTATCTATTTTGAGGATGGGAAATTAGATCCCAGAGAGCTTATCGGTAAAAAGCCAGATTCACTAAAGATCTACTTTAACGGCAAAAGCGAAACAGACTTAATAATGAGTTTTGTGCAGAAATATTTTCTCTCCCCGTCAGAGAACAAGAGTTCTCAATGGGCAATTTTTGGTGCAAAAGACTATTTGAAGTATAAATATGAGCTTTTAATAAGAGGTTATCAGTTTAAAGATTTTGATTATGCTAAAGGAATTGCCTTTTCAAGCATTAAGGGTGAATCTATTTCATTTAAGTTTAAAGTACCAAAAAATGGTAATTATATTTTAACTAAAAGAGTTTCGGATAAAGAAATACAGAGCCTTCACTGGGAAACAGAAGAAAAAACACTCACAAAGGGAAGTTTTGATTATGAAGTTGTAAACAATTCCGGTTTGCAGGTTATGAATGTTGTTGCCCTTATACCCGCAGAGGCTTATCAAGAGGCTCAAGAGCTTGCTGAGGGTTTAATTAAGGATTTTGGAGTTGTCAATAATCCTGATAATAAAATAGGTATTAGGTTGGTTGAGGTATTAGAAGAGGGAACTCTAAAGTACAAAGTCACACAGGATGAAAGTACCTACTGGATTGTTTTTTCCGACAATTACAATCCTTTCTGGAAGTTAAAGAAAGGGGTAGATTATTTCTCTTCAGTTCCGGTTTATTCAATGCTTAATGCTTTTTATGTAGAGCCAACATGGAATGATTTACACATTGAGTTTAAAGGCCAAGAAACCTTTAGATGGGGTGTTTGGATAAGCATCTTAACTATATTATCTTTAATAATTTACTTTTTATATGAGAAAAAAAATAACTGAAATAATTTCAACCACAACTTTTAAGGACTCAGCCGTTTCATCTTTCGGGACAATTGCTAATGGTTTGCTTGGGGTTGTCTATTACATTTTAATGGCCAGGTTTTTAGGACCCGCCGATTATGGAGCTTTTTCTGTTTCGGTTGCTGCTATTGCTCTTATTGCCAGTATTGCCAATGTGGGTATTGATACAGGTATTTTAAGATTCAGAGGTGAGTCTAAATATCTAAAGTTGGCGCTTAAAATAAAGTTATTTTCTTCCGTTATTGTATTAGTTTTAGGTTGGTTTATTGTTCCACCCGCCACCAAACTACTTTTTGCCAAACCTGAACTTGTTTTACCTTTAAGATTAGCCCTTTTGGGTGTTGCCACATCTCTACTTTTTTCTTTTTCTGCAAGTGCCCTACAAGCTTTGGAAAAGTTTTGGCTTTGGAGTTTTTTGAATATCTTTTCTAATACCCTAAGATTATTATCTGCTGTTGGACTTCTTTTTGTTGGCAGCCTTGGAGTTGTTGCAGGTCTTTATGGCTACATTGGAGCACCACTGATAGGTTTTGCTATTGGATTTTTCTTTCTTCCTGCATTTTGGAAGGTAAAGAAAGAAAAGGAAGTTTTGAGAGAGTTTTTGAATTTTAACAAGTGGATTGCTCTTTTTACCCTAATAATGGCAGTTGCTTCAAGAATGGACACTTTTCTTACAACAAGACTTTTGACCCTAGCTCAGGTTGGAATTTATTCGGTTGCGGTTTCCCTTACCAGTATTATTCCTCAGATAGTTTTAGCATTGGCCTCAGTTGTTGCTCCTAAGCTATCCCGTTTTACCAGCAGTCATGACGTTTTGGTTTATTTAAAGAAATTGCAGATTTTTGTGCTAGGGCTTGCTGTAGTTGGTGTACCTATTGGGATATTAATTGGAAAGGTTTTGATAAATAGAGTATATGGAAGCGATTATCTAGCTTCCTTTGGTCCTTTAGTAGTTCTTATCTTCTCACAAGCAATATTTTTAATATCTGTACCGGTTCATACATCAATTAATTATTATTTTTCCAAACCATCCGTTTTTGTTTGGGTATCACTTAGCAACTTGGTTGTTGTATCTACCTTGGGATATTTTTTAATAGGAAAATATAACTATATGGGTGCAGCAGCAACAATGCTTATAGGGAATGTGTTTAACTTTGTAGCTCCCGCTATATGGGTGATGAAAGAGTTTAAAAAGCGATGAAGATTTCAGTTCATACCCTTGTAAAAAATGAAGAGAGATTTGTTTGGTATGCAATTAATTCAGTAATAAGCTTTGTTGATGAAATTCTTGTTTGGGACAATGGAAGTACCGACAATACTATCAAGATTATACAAAGCATTAAATCTCCAAAAATTAAATTTAATAATTTTGCTGGTGTCCCATCTTTGGCAAGGCAAAGAATGCTTGAGGAAACAAAGGCCGATTGGATACTTATTTTAGATGGGGATGAGATTTGGTGGGAATCTAGTATTAAGCAATTAGTTTCTGGTATTAGAAATAATTATGACTGTGTAGTTACCCCTAACTATATGTTGGTAGGGGACATTTTTCATTATCAGGAAGGTAAAGCTGGGAAGTATAAAATAGCCAACCGTACGGGCCATTTAAATATTAGATTTGTTAGAAATGCTCCCGGACTTCATGTTAAGGGGGTTTATCCTAATGAGGCTTATGTAACAAAAGAAGGTGTAAAGATACAAAATTTTCCTAAGGAAAAAATATACTTTTCAGATACACCCTATTTACATACAAGTTTCTTAAAAAAGAAAAAATATGAGTTGGGTATTCCTTTTCCTTTGGATTTTTACTATCCGGAAGTATTGTTTATTCCTAGACCAAAAATAATTCCTAGTCCTTGGGTGTGTACTAATTATGGTTATAAATTTCAAGCAGTGTGGCAAACACCTCTTAAAAAAATAAAAAGGAGAATAAGATGAACTACCACAGAGACAAAGATTACCTAGCGTCGGAGAGCCAGTTTAGAAACATTTTCAAAAAGAGATTTAATCTAATAAAGAAATACCAAATAGGAGAAACGAAAAGAGTTCTTGACATAGGTTGTTCAAACGGAGTTTTTTTAGATCTTTTCAAGGAGGATGGGTGGGAAACTTGGGGAGTGGAGCCATCAGATACAGCAAATGCTGCAAAATATAAAGGCCACAAAGTATTTAAAGGTGTTTTTGAAAAAGCAAAACTACCCACAAACTTCTTTGATTTAGTAATTATGAATCATACTTTGGAGCATATGGATAATCCCACTGAGGTTTTGAATAAAATTAATAAGATTCTAAAATCTAAAGGTCATTTGTTTGTTGATGTTCCCAATGCAGGTGGTTTGGGAGCAAGGCTGTTGGGTAAGCATTGGCCTTATTTGCTTTCTGATGAGCATAAATGGCAATTTACTAGGGGCAGCTTGGAGAGATTGATAAAAGGATCAAATATTAAAGTTATCCATTTTGAATCAAGATCAGGACTTTTTGAATATGCAAACCCAATACTGGAATTATGGCAAAGCTTAATTGGATTTAAAAAAAGATTTGTTACGGACTTATTTTTATTTCCTTGGTCTCTTTTGGTAACTTTATTTGATAATGGAGACAGTATGAGTATAATAGGGGTGAAATTATGAAAGAATTGGATCCCAGACTTGTAGCTGCATTCCTAACAGAAAGAACAAATATAATATTTCCTCCTGGAGGCGATACTTTTGAGGATACTTACTTAGAAAATTACCAAGTTGAGAACGTAATGACAACCTTGGGAATGTGTCTAGGCGAAATTCATAAAGTAGAAGGTTACGGCTATGGATTAATTAACAGCGATAAGTTTGCTATAGGAGAGTTGGTTGGCCGTCATAGTTGTTGGTCTAATTTTATTCTTGATAATACTAAATCTAGATTTGATCAAATGAAAAGTGTCTTGGAGCAAGAAGAAATTAATGATAAACATATTACTGAGTTGTCTGATGATAAAAGAAAGCTGATGATGAATTTACTAGGTAGATCTAAAGATGTTCTTTCTATTCTTGAAAAAGAAAAGAAACTAATGGATGATGCTCCTTCGAGCTTATTATACGGAAATGTTCATCTTGGAAATATTGTTGTAGATGATGGGAAACTTGTAGGGTTGAGAGATTTTGAACAGCCATTGATTGGAGACCCAGTGGATGATCTTGCATATTTTTCGGTTATGCCAGAGGGTGAGAAATATTTATCATTTGTCCTTAATGGCTGGAAGGAGGTGATTAACGATCCTGACTTAGACAAAAAATTACATCTTTACAGGCTAATTGAATCTTACAGAAAAATATATACAAGATATATTAATCATCACTCACTTCAAGACTATTCGGAACCTCTTAGCATTGCTCAAAAAGAGCTTCGCTACTACAATATAAGTTAAGGTGAAGAAAACCTACTTGTTTTTAGCCATCCTTATAGGAGCTCACTTGTTTTTGCTTTTAAATCTTCGTTTCACCCCGTGGCCTGAAATGTTATCTTACCCTTATTTATTTTCGAAAGGCTATGTTCTTTATAAGGATTTTGTTGTTCCATACCCTCCGTTTTTGGTATTGTTGCTATCTTGTGTCTATAAACTTTTCGGTTACCAAATCATAGTTTTGAAAGTATTTACTTGGATACTAATTTTGTTATCCGATATTATTATTTACAAAATAACAAAGATAATTACTAAAAAAGATTTATTTTCTTTGCTTGCAGTTTCTTTTTTTGTTCTTACTCAACCCTTTCTTGAAGGGAACATGCTTTGGTTTGATACTTTCTTGGTGTTGCCAGTTCTTCTTGGTGTTTATTTTCTATTGAAAAAAGGTTTTGTAATAAATCTTTTCCTTGCCGGTATTTTTCTTACAATATCTCTTTTTAGTAAACAAACCGCGATTTTTTATGTTTTAATTGCCTCAATTTTAGTATTTTTGAGGAATAAAAAATTAAAAGAGGTAATTATTCTACTTACCCCATCCATAATATTTGGATTGTTGTTATTGGGATATCTCCTACAAACTGGTAGTGTAGATGTTTTTATTAACTGGAATTTGATATATCCTTTTACCTACTGGGGAAAGTACCCAAGTTATTTGCAACTTCAACTAGGCAGAGTTGATTGGTTAATATTGGCTGGTTTGGCTGCTCCTGCGATAGTGATGTTTAGGAAATATAAGTTAGTATTTTGGATATTCTTAGGGAGTTTACTTGCGGTTTACCCAAGGTTTTCCTACTACCATTTGGCTGTTGGAATAGCTCTTTGGTCAATTTGTGTAGGTGTTTTATTAAATAATTATTCAAAGAAAAGGTTAATTATGATGGCTGTTTTAATCTTTTTGTTATTCTTTTACTGGTTTCGAGTAAGAACTATTTTGGACTGGGATTGGAGGGTGGATGATAGATTTTATGACCCGTCCGATATACAGATTGCGAAAGATATTAATTCTAGCAAAGAACAGAAAGGAAGTATTTATTTGGCAAATATTCACTCGGGTGTTTATGCATATGCGCAAGTTTTGCCCCCTAAGCCTTGGTATGATAATTATGGTTGGTATTTAGAAATCCCCGGTCAACAGGAAAAAGTTACTAAGTCGTGGGAAGGAAATCCACCCGAGGAAATATATTGGAAAGATGAGCTAAAAGGGGAGTGGTACTTACCGGGTGTGTATAGGCCAAAAGATATTTATTATTGGGTGAGGGAGAACTATACAAAGGAGAAGGAAGTAACAAATGGTGTTTGGCTTTGGAAGAAAAAATAATGAAAATTATATTTTTAAATAAATATCAGAACAAGGTAAGCCGCGGTGCTGAAACATTTGTTAACGAGCTATCAAAAAGACTAGCAATAGAAAATGAAGTTGAGGTTATTTCAAAGATAAATTATATGAAACTTCTTTTTAGTAACTTTGACGTCATTGTTCCTATCAATGGGAGACTTCAGGTTTTCTTGGTTAGATTAATATCTTTGATTAAGGGTGCCAAAATGATTGTTTCAGGCCAGTCTGGGATGGGCCTTGACGACAGAGTTAATCTTTATGCATTTCCCGATGTTTTCGTAGCAATTTCGTCAAAAGCTAAAGAATGGGCAAAGACAATTAACCCCCTTGTAAAAACAGTGTATATCCCAAACGGGGTAGATCTTAATAAATTCAACAATAAAGGTTCAAAAATAAAGATTTACTTAAAACCACCAATTATTCTTTATGTTGGTGCTATAGATAAACAAAAGCGGGTTGATTTAGCCGTAAAAGCTGTATCCAAACTTAAAAAAGGTTCTCTTGTGTTGGTGGGTAGGGGAAAGTGGGAAAAAACTATTCAAAAACTTGGAGAAAAGATGCTACCGGGTAGGTTTAAAATGATGTCCTTTCTCCATAGGGACATGCCGAAGGTTTATAAAAGTGCAGACTTATTTACTTTTCCTACAGTTTCTTGGGAATCTTTTGGTATAGTACTTGTTGAAGCAATGGCATCTGGCCTTCCTGTTGTTACTAACAATGATCAAATAAGAAAAGGGATTGTGGGGCAGGCAGGTGAGTTTGTTGATCCAACAGATACGGATTTATATGCGGATAAAATAGAAAAATCTTTAAAAAAAGATTGGGGTGATAAACCAAGAAAACAGGCAGAAAAGTTTGATTGGGATAAAATAGCAAAGGAGTATGAAGCATTATGCAAGTCTCTATTATAATTCCAACATACAATGAGGGTAGAAACCTTGTAGATTGTGTTGAGTCTTTAGGTAATCAGACCTACAGTGATTTTGAAATTATTGTGGTCGATGACGGATCAACCGATGAAACTTTGAAAGTGTTAGAAAATCTAAAAAAGACAATTCCTAATTTTAAATACTTCAAACAAAAACACAAGGGTGCAGGGGAGGCAAGGAATTTAGGGGTAAAGCACGCAAAGTGTATGATTTTGGCTTTTGTCGATGCGGATATGACTTTTGATAAGGATTTTATAAAAAATCTTGTTAAGCCAATTAAAGAAGGAAAGGTAAAAGGAACATTTAGTAGAAAGGAGTATGTGGCAAATTGGGATAATGTTTGGGCTAAGTGTTGGAACATTAATCAAGGGTGGCAGGAGAGGATGCGACATCCAGCAAATTATCCTAATAAACAAAAGGTTTTTAGAGCTATTCTAAGAAGCGAGTTTGAAAAAGTTGATGGGTTTGACCCTGGGTATGGGTATGTGGATGACTGGTCTTTGTCAGACAAGCTTGGTTATCAGGCGGAAGTAGCTAATGGTGCTATCTTTTATCACAAAAATCCAGAGAGTTTAGAAGAAGTTTTTAAGCAGGCTAGGTGGGTAGGAAAGCGTCCTTATAAAATGGGCCTATTAGGAGCCGTTTATGCGCTTCTAAGAGCATCTTTACTTGTTTCTTTGATTATTGGTGTATACAAATCAATTAGCCATAAAACGTTCCTGTTTTTAGTCTTTAAACCCATATATGACATGGGAGTATTTATTGGAATTTTGCAATATTTGTTGGGTAAAACATCCAAATGATTTATATTATTCTTGTTTTTGGACTCATTATTAGGTTGATTTCAATTAATCAGTCTCTTTGGCTTGATGAAGCAACGAGTGCCTTGGTTACCCGAATGCCTTGGATACAAATTTTTAGTAAGTTTCTTCCTGGTGATTTTCATCCACCCTTTTACTATTTGCTTCTTAAAGCTTGGTCTAGTCTTTTTGGTACAGGCGAAATTACATTAAGGGTTCCATCTGTGATATTTGGAGTAGTTACCATATATCTGGTTTATTTAATTACCAAGGACTTATTTAATAAAAAGGCAGCTTTCATTTCTTCTTTGCTATTGGCGACATCGGGACTTCATGTCTACTACTCTCAGGAAGCAAGAATGTACAGCCTGGCAGCTTTTCTTACTGCTTTGTCAGTATTTTCATTCGTGAAAACTCTTAAGAGGGGAACAAGAGGGGATTGGGTGCTGTTTACTTTGTCAATTGTATTTTTGTTTCTTACGGATTACTTAGCTGTGTTAATTTTACCTGCATATTGGATATATGTAGCAAAGAATAAAAAACAAAAATCTTACCTAAAAAGATTTGTTACGTCGCACATTATATTAGTTCTTGTTGTTCTTTCATGGCTTCCTACTTTTGCTAAACAGCTATCCTTGGGATTTTCTGTTAGTACCACTTCCCCATCATGGTGGAATATTTTGGGTTTAACTAACCTAAAAAATATTTTACTTATTCCTATTAAGTTTATGATAGGGAGGGTCAGCTTTTACAATAAAAGTATTTACGGGCTCGTTGTTGGTGGATCTGCACTTATTTTTGGGTATCCCCTTTTGAAATCTTTATCAAATAAAAAGCCAAAACTTATTTGGTTGTGGCTTGCCGTTCCTACTATTTTTGCGATTATCTTGGGTATTAAAATTTCTATTCTTTCTTACTTTAGGTTGCTTTTTGTGTTACCAGCCTTTTATGTTTTGGTTGCATACGGTATAACCTATTTAAAAAAACCATGGATAAGCATCTTTGTGTGTCTTGTTATAGCTTTAAACATATTAACTACAAGCTACTATTTATTTAACACCCGTTTTCATCGTGAGGATTGGAGGTTAGCGGCAGAGATTATCGATAATCAAACAATAGTTTTTCCATCAGACTTTCAGAAGGAAGCACTTACCTACTACAAAAAGGCTGATAATATAGTAAATATAAACAATTTTACAGCAGGTGCTCAAGCTGTTTGGTTATCTAGGTATGTTTGGCAGGTAGCGGATGCCGACAACTTAGCGGTGAGTAAACTTAAGAGCTTGGGATATAATAAGGTTTCAGAAGCCGATTTTAACGGGGTTGTTTTTTGGAAATACGAATATGAAAATAGCAATTGATATAAGCCAGGTTATCTACGGAACGGGAGTTTCTGTTTATACAAAATATCTTATAAAAAACCTTCTTAAGATTGACAAAGAGAACGAATATGTTCTTTTTGGAGGATCATTAAGAAGAAAACAAGATATTTTAGATATATTTCCATCAAGTATGGTCTTTTCCTTTCCACCCAAGTTAGCAGACTTAGTTTGGAACCGTTTGCATATACTGCCTTTAGAGAGGTTCATAGGAAAAGTTGACGTATACCACTCTTCTGACTGGGCCCAAGCTCCTGCTAATGCTTTTAAGGTAACAACGGTACATGATCTTATTCCTTTAAAGTTTCCAAGAATGATTCACTCAAGTGTTGTTGAAGCTCATAGAAGAAGACTTAACAGGGTAAAACAAGAAGTTGACAGAATAATAGTTCCTTCTTTGGCAACAAAAAAAGATTTGATTGAAATAGGTGTAAGAGAGGAAAAAATAAGAGTAACACCGGAGGCAAGCTCCATTAAACCCGCAACCAAAAAAGAGGTAGAGATAATTAAAAGAAAGCATAATATCTCAGGGGAGTATCTATTGGCGATTTCATCTGTTTTTTACAAAAACACCGAGAGTGTAGTTAAAGCTTTTGATTTATCATCTGCCGGAAAGGATTTAAAACTAGTGATAGTTGGTAGACAAAGTAATACCCAAATAGGCCAAAGAAGGGGTGTTAGGTTGACAGGATTTGTTGGCAACAGCGAATACGCGGCACTTTGTACTGGTGCAAAGGTACTTGTTTTTCCTTCCTTGTATGAAGGTTTTGGAATACCAATATTAGATGCATTTGTTTGTGGGACACCGGTTGTAACTTCAAACATTTCCTCAATGCCTGAGGTGGCAGGAGATGCAGCTGTTTTGGTGGATCCGTATGAAATTCAATCAATTGCTGACGGAATTAAAAAAGCTTTATCATCTCCAAAGGCTTTAATAGCAAAAGGAAAAAAGCAAGCAATTAAGTTTTCTTGGAGAAACACAGCAGAAGAAACTCTAAGTGTTTATAAAGAATCTTAAAATATATGATTATTGGAATTGATGGAAACGAAGCAAACATAAAAGACAGGGTGGGTGTAAACATGTATGCTTTTGAGCTATTATGTTCTATAAGTAAGCTTCAAAAAGAGTGGGACAAAAAATATAAGCTTATAGTATACCTTAAAAATCCACCGCTTCCTGATATGCCCGAACAAAACTCAAACTTCAAATACAGAATTTTACCAGGAGGAGGTTTTTGGATAATAACCAAACTTATGCCAGATCTATTTTTAGGTAAGGCTCGTCCCGACATATTTTTTTCGCCTAGTCACTATATTCCTCCATTTGCGCCCATGCCTAGAGTTTGCTCAATTATGGATCTTGGATACCTCAAGTTTTCGGGGCAATTTAGAAAGAAGGACTTTTGGCAATTAAAACTCTGGACTGCTATGTCTATTTTTTCATCCAAAGCAGTAATAGCAATTTCAGAAAGCACTAGGGACGACATTGTACGACACTACCCATTTGCAGTACGGAAAACACACATTACATCTCTTGGATATGACCAAAGTAAATTTGGTAAGAGTGTGTCGCAAAAAGAAATTCAAAAAGTCAAAAAAAGATACTCCATAGCATACGACTATATTCTTTACTTAGGCACACTAAAACCCAGTAAAAATGTTGAAGGCTTAATTGAGGCATACAAAACACTAATTACTTCCCATCCTGAGATTTTGCTTGTAATCGCAGGCAAAAAAGGTTGGCTCTACGATACAATTTTTAAAAAGGTAAAAAAATTAGGGCTTGAAGGTAAAGTTATCTTTACCGGTTTTGTTAGTGAGAAAGATAAACCAGCTATTATTAAAGGCGCTAAGGTTTTTGTTTTACCCTCTTTCTGGGAAGGTTTTGGTCTGGACGTTTTATCAGCAATGGCCTGCGGTGTGCCGGTTATAGTTTCTAACGTCGGGTCACTACCTGAGGTTGTCGGAAATGCAGGATATTTTATTGATCCAAAAAGCTCAGATGATATTGCAGACAAATTAAAGAAGGTTCTAACGTTGGATAAATTTGAGTATAATAAAGTGGTTGAGAAAGGCGTTTCTAAAGCACAAAAGTTCTCTTGGGAGGAAACCGCCAGGAAAACTATAGCAATAATTGAAAATGTTTGTCGATAAAACAGGGAGAAAACTAACCTTTAAGGAGGCACTGCCAAAAATAGTAAATCGTTTTAGCAATTGCTTTTTGGATTTTGAGCTAATGCTACTAAGGTGGGTAGGACATGTACCAAGTCATCTTTTCAGAAATACTATTTACAAACTTGCTGGGGTAAAGTTGGGTAAGGGATCGACAATTCATATGTGGGCTAATTTTTTTCAACCGAAAAATATTGAAATTGGGAAAGACTCAATCATTGGTGACCATGCTTTCTTGGATGGTAGAGCCAAGCTAATAATAGGAGACCATGTTGATATTGCGTCATCTGTGATGATTTATAATTCCGAACATGATTTATTAAAAGACGACTTCTCTGCCAGGGAAGAATCTGTCGAAATTGGGGACTATGTATTTATCGGTCCCCGAGCAATTATTCTTCCAGGAGTAAAAATCGGGAAAGGTGCAATTGTTGCGGCAGGCGCAGTTGTTACAAGGGATGTTTCTGATTTATTAATAGTTGGTGGAGTTCCTGCAAAAGACATTGGTGAAAGGAAGAATAAAAATCTAAATTATAAACTTGGACGTGCCAGACTTTTTCAATGAAGAGACTTTGTTATATTTTACTTTTTGCTATTTATTTTCTATTAGTTGTTTATATAACCCTTCCGAGCCCTGCATTTCCTGATCCACCTGATGACTCTATACAGTCCCACGAGCCTGCAGACAGTGAAGATCCGCTAAGACGTGCCTACTTTACGAATTTCAACCGTGATGAGGTAATCAGTCATTATAAGTCAGAATTTAGCCTAAAGTTTAAGCTTCCATCCCTAGTTTTAAACTACCCACCTGAAGAGGCACAAACTATTATTAGAGTTCAAACAAGAAGCACTTTTTTGCAAGAAATAGTTCATCCATTTAGAGAAAGTATTTATATAAATGGTTTTGAACCAAGCAGTCCTAAGGATGCAATTAACATTGAAGGACGTGCATGGCGTCAAAAAATAATTATTAGATATATTCCAAGCAGTCTGATTGTCAGACTTATTGCCACCTTATCCACAATTGCTGTTTCATGGCTGTTAATAAAGGAGATTACAAAATGGAAAAAATAGATTTATCGATAGTAATCGTAAATTATAAATCTAAGGATTATTTGAAAAAATGTCTTATCTCTGTTTTTAAATCCTTAAAAGGAATTAATACAGAAATATTTGTAGTTGAAAATGACTCTCAAGATGGATCATATGAGATGGTTGAAAAACATTTTCCAAAAGTTAACTTAATTGCTAGTCCGAATATGGGCTTTGGGGCGGGAAACAATATCGCTATGAAGAAAGCAAAGGGCAGGTATGTCTTACTGTTAAATCCCGATACCGAAATATTAAAGAAGGATATGTTTGCACAAATGATTTCTTGGATGGATACACACCCCAAGGTAGGTGTGTCATCTTGTTGCTTGTTAAATACCGATCGAAGCATTCAAGGAACGGGAGGATATTTTCCCACGTTATTTAGAGTTTTTGCTTGGATGTTATTTTTGGATGATATACCCTTTCTTGATAAACTGATTAAACCCTTTCATCCTATGCATCCCTGGTCGTTTCTATATTCTGGAGAGATACTGTTTAAGAAATCTCATCAGCAAGACTGGGTAACCGGTGCATTCTATTTAATTAGAGGTAAAATATTAAAGACGGTAGGTTATTTTGATACTGACTTTTTTGCATATGTAGAAGAGGTTGAATATGCCAAAAGAATAAAAGATGCAGGTTGGGAGATATGGTACCTGCCTAGGTGGAAGATACTTCATCACGGTCAAGCTTCTTCGAGCAGTGAGTATGCCATGACTAGCGAGTACAAAGGTTTAATAACTTATTACAAAAAGCATGAACCACCATGGAAAATGCCAGTTTTAAGATTTTTCCTAAAGCTTGGGGCAGTTGTTAGGATTTTGCTTTTTGGTATATTAAAAGGTTCTAGGGTTTCAAAAGTATATGTTAAAGCATTTAAAACTGTCTGATCAACTGATTAAGTATTGGCTAGCGGCAATTTTCATATTTATTCCGCTTTATCCTAAGTTTCCATTTATTAGAATTCCCGGGACCTACGTAGCAATAAGGGTAGAAGATTTTCTTATAGCAATCCTTGCTGTTTTTGTTGCTATTAGGATAGCTCCTAGGCTGAAAGAGATATTTACAAAGGACAAGATTGTACGCTCAGTTACATTCTTATTGTTGATTGGACTTGCATCTTTGGTTTCAGCAATTTTGGTTACAAAAACCATAACTCCCTATCTTGGAATATTACATTGGGTAAGAAGAATTGAATATTTTGTTCCACTTATCGCAGGAATGTATATTTTTCGTAAGGAAAAAGGCAGGGCCAATTTGGAGTTTTACCTAAAAATTTTAATGGTTGTTGTTTTTTTTCTTTTTCTATATGGTTTTGGTCAAAAACACTTTAATTTTCCTGTAATAATCACTCAGAATGAGGAATATTCAAAAGGTATTGCCCTAAGGTGGATTCCTGGAAGCCATATTAACTCAACCTTCGCCGGACACTATGACCTGGCAAGTTTTATGGTTATTGTTTTGCCAATTTTGGCAAGTTTATTTCTTCTTCTAAAAGGAATAAAAACTAAAGTTGCAATTTCAATTTCTTTTTTTGCGGGGCTTTGGCTTTTGGTTAACTCAGCCTCCAGAATTTCTCTTGTTTCTTATCTTTTGGCAACATCTATTGCATTCATCCTTATTAAAAAGAAGAAAGCAATTATTCCCCTTGTCTTAATTACCTTAATATTTTCAACTTTTTCAAGTGATCTGATAGCCAGATACAATCAGATAATTGATGTTGCGGTTAAAAAGATAACCTTGGTTCCAAAAGTAGTGCTGGCGCAAGATGAAAATACCCTTTTGCAGGCAAATCCCACAGTTTCTACCCCAACACCTACTCCTCAGCCTGTGTTTGAGGACAGGTCTACATCAATTCGACTAAATGTTGAATGGCCAAGGGCGATAAGGGGGTTTATAAAAAACCCGCTCGTTGGTACGGGTTATTCATCAATAACTCTGGCAACAGACAATGATTTTTTAAGGTTACTGGGAGAAATAGGGATTTTAGGCTTTGTCGGGTTTTTGCTTATACTATTTAGGATAGCTAAAGTTTTTGCCGAAGCTTGTAGTTGTTTAGAGAAGTTTTCAGCTATTAAAAGAGCATTTATTGCAGGAATGGTTGGAGGGAGTGTAGGAATTTTAACCAACGCATTTTTTATAGATATATTTGAAGCTTCTAAATTTGCAATTATCTTCTGGTTGTTGATAGGATACGGCATATATTTGGTTAAAACAGAACTAAATGAACAAAATAATGAAATCTGAGTACTTTTTACTGTCATTAATATTTATATTGGGCTTAATTGTAAGGTTATATAAAGTTAATAACCCAATTGCAGATTGGCACTCCTGGAGACAAGCAGACACAGCTTCCGTAACCAGAAGTTTTGTGTCAAAGGGTATTAAATTTCTCTATCCTACCTATCAAGATGTTTCAGGTATTCAAAGTGGTATTTATAACCCCAAGGGTTATCGTTTTGTTGAGCTTCCTTTATATAACGCACTACACGCCATATTAGTTAGTAACTTTCCGATTTTTAGTTTAGAGCTTTGGGGAAGGTTTGTTTCTATTCTTTGTTCATTGATCTCTGCCTTTTTCCTTTATTTAATTGGAAAAAAGTTTTTAGGTAGTATGGGAGGTATTCTAACAGCTTTTTTCTTCCTTTTTTTACCATATAACATATATTTTTCTAGGGTCATTCTTCCTGAACCCATGGCGGTTGCTTTGGCATTGTCCGGGATGTGGTTTTTTGTAAGGTTTATTGAAGGCAATAGGTGGATTTGGCTTTATGTCTCCGGTGTTTTTATGTCTTTATCAATGCTTCTTAAACCATTTACCGGGTTTTATCTTATTCCTTTGTTTTACCTTTATTTTCAAAAATATATCTGGAAAAAAACCATTAAAGATGCAAAAACTTTAATTAAGCTTCTGATTTTTGCAGATATTGTAATAATACCTTTTTTTGCTTGGCGTGTTTGGGTAAATAATTTCCCTGCAGGTATTCCCTTTTTTGAATGGGCATTTAATGGTGACAGAATTAGGTTTAGACCAGCTTTTTTTAGGTGGATCTTTGCGGAAAGGATAGGCAAACTTATCTTGGGGATTTGGGGTCTGGTTCCTTTTTCAATTGGTCTTTTAACTGTAAAGAAAAGTAAGCTTTTTAGTTTAATGTTTTTCATCGGTACTATCTTATATGTAGTTGTTGTAGCAACAGCTAACGTTAGACATGATTACTACCAGATATTTTTAATTCCTCCAATAAGTCTTATTTTAGCTCAAGGTACTTTATATCTGTGGAAGAGTAAAGAATTTATAAGTAACGTTGCCAAACCGTTGACAATTTTTTCAATTGTAATGATGATTTTTGTTTCCTTTTATCAAACAAAGGAATATTATAAAATTGACCACCCGGAAATAATTGAAGCGGGTCGAGCGGTTGATAGTTTAACTCCAAAAGATGCTTTGGTAATTGCATCCTATAACGGTGATACGGCCTTTTTATACCAAACCAACAGGTGGGGTTGGCCAGTAGTTGATGATTCTATCGAAAATTTAATTAAAAAAGGCGCTGATTATTATGTGTCTGTAAATTTTACGGATCCTGATACTACCTACGTTATGGAAAAGTATAAGGTTATTAAAAAAGAACCTAATTTCGTTCTGGTTGATTTGCAGAATCCTTTGTAAAGCTATGAAGATATTAATGCTTACTCCATATTTGCCTTTCCCGGATTCATCCGGTGGGCAAATACGCTCATATAATTTAATTAAACATTTAAGTAAAAAACACGAGATCACTTTGTTTTCTTTGATTAAGGATGATTTGGAAAGGAAGTATATATCGGAACTATCCAAGTATTGTAAAAAAGTGCTGGTTTTTAAACGCTCAAAATCTCCTTGGACATTGAGAAACATTTTATTAACAGGACTTGGACCCTACCCCTTTTTAGTTATTAGAAACCTCTCACCTAAGGAAAAATTTGCTGTAAAAGAAGAGATACAGAAAAATAAATATGATCTTATTCATGCCGAGACTTTTTATGTCATGCCTCACATTCCTGATACAAAAATTCCAATCTTACTAGTTGAGCAGACAATTGAATATTTAGTCTACAAACACTATGTGCAAAATATAAAAAATCCAATATTAAGGTTTGTTTTGTCTTTGGATGTTTCCAAACTAAAGTACTGGGAGACAAGTTTTTGGAAAAAGGCGGATGGGGTAGTTGCGGTTTCGGAGGCAGACAAAAGGCAAATGCTTAAACTTGTTAGAAACCTTGATGTGGGGCTAGTTCCTAATGGGGTAAATCTTGATTTTTTTAAAGTCAAAAAAAGTTGGAGTCAAAAACACCCAAAGATTCTTTTTGTTGCAAATTTCAAATGGATGCAGAATGTTGAGGCTACAAAGGTTCTTTTAGAAGATGTTTTCCCTTTGGTACAAAAAGCTGAAAAATCTGCTAAGGTATGGATTGTGGGTCAGCACATCCCCAATGAGATTAGAAATAAAGCATCGGTTAATATCTTGGTTGACAACCTTAAAGAAGATAACCAGCAGGGTATCAGAGATGCTTACTTTAGATCTTCAGCTTTTGTCTCACCCCTTAAAGGTCCTGGCGGAACACGACTTAAACACTTTGCGGCTATGGCAGCAAAACTACCATTAATAACAACATCAGTTGGTGCGGAGGGTCTTAATGCCAAAGATGGAGAGAATATTCTGATTCGTGATGATGCAAAAGGACTTGCCGAAGCGACTCTTAAGATTTTAGGAGATTCAAAAAAAGCAAAAATGATAGCTGAAAATGCACGTTATCTCGTTGAAGATAAGTTCAGTTGGTATAAAATGAGCCAATATCTGGATAGGATTTACAAAAAGACAGCAGGTTATAAAAATAAGCTATGATATCCAAAAAACCCGAGCTTTCAATAATAATATTAGGTTACAACACCAAAGCACTTCTTGATGATTGCTTAAGCTCCATTAAGAAACATAGCGATGAGGTATCCCTTGAGGTTATTGTTTCAGACAATGCATCAAGTGACGGGAGTGTAGATATGGTAAGAGAAAAATACCCTTGGGCTAAACTGACGCAAGGACCCAATGTAGGCTTTTCAAAAGGAAATAATAGAGCAAGAAAACTTACAAGGGGAAAGATGGTTTTATTTCTAAACCCTGACACAAAAATAAATAAGAATGTATTAAAAGAAACCACCAATTACCTTAAAAAGTACAGAGATGTAGGAGCTCTAAGCTGTAAACTTGTATTACCGTCAGGCAAACTAGACAAAGATGCCAGGCGACGCTTTCCAACTCCGGGAATTGCTTTTGCAAAGCTATTTTTAGGAAATGGAAGAAAATATTGGTATGAGGATATTTCTGCAAACAAGGTACATGAGGTAGATGCAATTGAGGGAGCTTTTATATTAACTTGGAAGAAAATTCTTGATAGTGTTGGTTGGTTTGATGAGGATTACTTTTTTAATGGAGAGGACATTGATCTTTGTTGGAAAATACGTCAAAAAGGATGGAAGATAATCTATTATCCTAAGGTGTTTATATATCATCTTAAAGGTGTAACAACCGGAAAAAGTAAGCAATGGAAGGTAAAAAGCTCACTTGTTAAAAGAATAAAAATAAAACTAATTACCGTTGAATCTATGGAATTGTTTTTCAGAAAGAATCTTTGGAAAAGATATCCAATTTTCTTTGATTGGTTTGTAATTTTGGGTATTAATATCTTTAAAGTACTAAGAACCGCAAGGGTTGTCATTTCTTCAATAACAAAATGATAATACTAATAGATGCAAGGCTATACGGCCCTGAGCATACAGGAAACGGTAGGTATACCATGAATTTGATTTCTGAACTAACCAAATTAGATAAAAAGAACAAGTATTTACTTCTTCTTAGAAAAAAATACTATAAAAAACTGAAGCTTCCACCAAATTGGACTAAGATCTTAGCTGATTTTAAGCACTATAGCCTTACTGAGCAGATCAAGTTGCCTTTTATTATAAATAAATCTAAACCCGATCTGGTTCATTTTCCGCATTTTAATATTCCCATTTTTTATTTTGGGAAATATATTGTGACAATACATGATATGACTATGCATAAATTTAGAGGAAAAGATGCAACAACCAGGAAACTTCCATTATATCAATTGTGGAGGTTGGGATATTATCTTTCCTTTGCGAAAGCGGTTTATGGGTCAAAAAGAATTATTGTTCCAAGTGAAGCAGTTAAGCAGGAGATATTAAGTTTTTACAAAGTAAATCAAGGAAAAGTCAAAGTAGTTTATGAATAAGAAAAGCACAGGTAAATATTTTCTTTATGTCGGTAATGCCTATCCTCATAAAAATCTGAACAGATTGGTTGAGGCGATAGTTTTATTGAATAAAGAATCAAACGAAAAGATATTGTTAAAGATTGTTTCCGCAAGGGGTGTTTTTACAAAAAGACTTCTTGGTTTGGTTGATAGGCTAGAAGCAAACGAATTTGTTGAGCTGTTGGGGTTTGTTAGTGACAAAGACCTAGAAAAATTATATAAAAATGCCTTAGCTTTTGTGTTTCCATCACTTTCAGAAGGTTTTGGTCTTCCTGGGGTTGAAGCAATCACTGCAAAGACTCCATTATTAGCTTCAGATATTCCGGTTTTTAAAGAAGTTTATAAAGATAATGCAACATATTTTAACCCTCTTGATTTTTCAGCAATAGAAAGAACGATGAGGGATGTATTTAATATGCCAAACAGCCAAAGAGAAGAAATGGTTAAAAAAGCATCAAAGTTTATTGAAAGATATTCATGGGCTAAAATGGCTAAAGAAACCTTGAAAATATATGAAAGTTGCACTCGTTTATGACAGAGTAAATAAGTGGGGAGGAGCAGAAAGGGTTCTTCTTACCCTTCATCAGATGTTTCCTGATGCTCCCTTATACACTTCAGTTTGTGATGAAAAAAAAGCTCCTTGGGCAAAAGTATTTCCTAAAATCTACACCTCTTTTTTACAAAAAATTCCTTTCGCAAAATCAAATCATGAGTTTCTTGGAACCTTCATGCCTTTAGCTTTCGAACTTTTTAATTTTGATAAATATGATTTGGTTATTTCGGTAACATCCGAAGCTGCTAAGGGAATAATTACAAAACCACAAACAAAGCACATTTGCTACTGCCTTACACCTACGAGATACCTTTGGAGTGGATACAGCTTTTATTTTAGAAACCCAATTCTTAAGTTTTTTGCTTTCCCTGTAATACTCTATTTAAGAAACTGGGACAAGATTGCAGCACAAAGACCGGACGTTATGCTTGCTATTTCTAACACCGTACAGGGCAGAATTAAGAAATACTATAATCGGGAATCGCAAATAATATTTCCACCCGTAGAAACACTACGCACAGGACAAGTTAAGAAAAACAAAGGAAATTACTACCTGGTTGTTAGCAGACTGGTTGCCTATAAGAATGTTGACTTAGCAATAAAGGTATTTAATCGATTGAGGTATTCGCTATATGTTGTAGGTAAAGGTTCGCAGGAAAACAAATTAAAACAAATGGCAAGTTATAACATCAAATTTTTTAGTGAGGTGTCAGAAGATAAATTAATTAATCTTTATTCAGGAGCTAGAGCATTGATTATGCCTCAAGAGGAAGACTTTGGAATTACCAGCCTTGAAGCCCAAGGTCTTGGTGTTCCGGTTATTGCATATAAAAAAGGTGGAGTGCTTGATAGTGTGGTTGATGGCAGAACTGGAGTGTTTTTCAACAAGCAAACTGAAGCAGATTTGAAAGGTGCGATTGCAAAATTTGAAAAAATGAGCTTTAATCTTATGTACCTGGTTAAAAATGCGGAAAAGTTTTCCAAAGAAACATTTAAAAAACAACTACAAGGAACACTTGTACGTATTAATTTTGGCTGGAGGAGGAGGAACAAGGCTCTGGCCTAAGTCAAGAAACGAAACTCCAAAACAATTTCTTGATCTTTTTGGTGGAGAAACATTAACTCAAATTACCGCAAGGAGGTTCAGTAATATTCTTCCATGGGAGAGAATATTTTGTGTCACTGTTTCCCAAGCCTATAAAAAAGAGATTCTTAAGGAGGTTCCGTTGTTTTTACCCAGCAATATTATTGTTGAACCAGTTCGAAGAGAAACAGCTCCAGCGCATGGGATAGGTGCTGTTCACATATATAAAAGAGACCCAGAAGCTGTAATTATTACTGAGGCAGCTGATAGGTTGGTAAAACCGGTAAGAAGATATTTAAAGACTTTGCAAACCGCAGCTGAGGTGGCATTTAACAAAAAAGTTTTGATATCCCTTGGTGTTGAGCCACGCTATCCACATACAGGACTAGGTCATATTAAAAGAGGGGAGAAGTGGGCAAGAGAAGCAAACCTAAACTTTTATAAGGTGGATAAATTTATTGAAAAACCCAGTCTTGAGCTTGCTAAGAAATATACCACGTCAGGTAACTATTATTGGAATGCTGGGCAATATGTTTGGAGAGCGGACTCACTTCTTGAAGCATTTTCGAAATATTCCCCGCAAATTAAAAAGTCTTTGGATATTATCTACAAAGCGATAGGAAGCAAGAATGAACAAAAGATTGTCGCCGAGCAATATAAGAAAATGTCTAAAATTGCTATAGACTATGCGGTTAGTGAAAAAGCAAAAAACCTATATGTTGTTCCTGGTGATTTTTTTTGGACAGATATTGGAGATTGGAAAGAGGTGTGGGAGAATTCAAAGAAGGACGATTTAGGTAACGTTCTTATCGATGGAAAGGAAAAAGGAGGAAGAGTAATAAATATTGACACATCCGATGCTTTGATACACACCAATGGAAGAATGGTTGCGATTGTTGATGTGGATAATATTGTAATTGTCGATACAAAGGATGCACTTTTGGTTTGTAGCAAGTCTCGTGCACAGAACGTTAAAAAGATAGTTGAGAGCCTAAAAGAAGAAAAGCTGAAAGAGTATCTGTGATATAATTCCTGCCCAATGGGATATACGACTGTAAAGAGAATAATAGATATTATCTGTGGTGCTTTATTCTTAATTCTTTTTTCCCCGATTCTTCTAATAACCGCTATTGCAATAAAATTAACTTCAGAAGGACCCGTTTTTGTTGAAAAGGGAAATTCTCATATGAAGCGCTATACAAAGGGGGGAAAAGTGTTTAGACTTTTTAAGTTTCGCTCAATGCTTGTTAATGCTGATGTTCTTCTTGAGAATAATCCGAAATTCAAAAGACTTTACAGAGAATATAAAAAATCTGGTTTTAAGCTTCATAAAGACCCAAGAATTATTAAGTTTGGTCGTTTTATTAGAAAACATTCAATTGACGAAATGCCACAGCTTATCAATGTACTTAAGGGAGAAATGAGTATAGTTGGACCAAGACCCTACCTTCCTAAGGAGCTTGATGAACAAGTATATAAATACCCCCATACCGAAAAATATGTTAAAGAAATGCTTACAGTAAAACCCGGAATAACTGGTTTTTGGCAGGTATCAGGAAGAAGTAATGTGGGTTTTGAAAAACGAATCGAAATGGATGCATATTATGCAAGGAAAAAATCAATTCTTCTGGATCTTTTAATAATGCTTCGTACCCCCTGGGTCATGTTGACTGGTACTGGAGCAGTCTAGTATAGTTAACTTTGTATGCCAGATGAAATTAATATTCCCCAAATAGAGGTGGAAAAACCTGTCTTTCAAGATCCTAAGGTAATGAAGGAGGTGTCAAACAAACCCAAACAAACCAACCCGGGAGGAAGCAAATTTAAAATCAACATTAAGTTGAACAAGAAAGTTATGATTGGTGCTGGTGCTTTCTTATTTGTTTTATTGATAACTTTGGTTGTTCCGGGATTGTTATCTTACAAAAAAGCCTTAGCTTTATCGGATTCTGTTAATAGGTTGGTTGAGGTATCTGGGTCTCAGGATTTGGTGGCTATCAAAGATGAGTTTCCTAAAACAAAAAAGAGTCTGGATAGTTTCAGGAATACATTTAAACTTCTAGGTTGGACAAGAATTATTCCTTACTTTGGTGGATATACCAAGGACATTAATCACGCATTAGCGGCGGGGGAGGCGGGTATTGATGCGGGAAGTATAGTACTAACCACAATAGAACCTTATGGTGATATTTTGGGTTTGAGTGCCTCAGGTGACAGTTCTCCTTCAGATGGTGCAAAAACAACAGAAGAAAGGATTGACTTTTTGGTTAACACAATTCCAGACCTGGTTCCCAAAATCGATGAAATATCCTCAAAGATGAAAGTTGTTCAGGATGAGCTAACCCAGGTTAATTCTGATAGATACCCTGAGAAATTTAAAGGTATGCCTCTTCGATCAAAGATTAAAAGTGCACAAAACCAGGTTGAACAAGTAGCTAATTTTTTAATAAACGGTAAACCTTTTTTGGAATCAGCCCCCTATCTTTTAGGAATGGATTCCCCCAGAGAGTATCTAGTTCTTTTCCAAAATGACAAGGAACTAAGGCCCACCGGAGGGTTTATGACGGCGTATGCAATAATGGATGTGGATAAAGCAAAGTTTGAGCCTGTCTCTTCTGATGATATTTATCATTTGGATGCAATATACGAACCCAGCATTCCTGCACCTGATCCTATTGTGAAGTATCTCAAAGGTCCCTATATTCTTTCACCCAACCTTCGTTTGAGGGACATGAATTGGTCTCCTGATTTTCCTACCAGTATGAAGATGTTTACAGAAGCAGCATCAGAGACAGGAATTAAGAGTGTTGATGGAATAATAGCTGTTGATACAGATCTTTTGGTGAATCTGTTGGATGTAATTGGGCCAATCGGTGTACCCGGATTTGGAAATTTCAGCACTGAAATAGTTCCTGAATGCAATTGCCCACAGGTAATTTATGAGCTTGAGAGCTTTGCTGATGTGGAAGGGCCTATCGTTTGGGATCCGGTTAGTGGGGAAATTGTTTACAAACCACCCAATTCAGACAACAGAAAAAGAATTATCGGTCCTTTAATGAACTCCATTTTAGCAAATGCAATGGGACAGCCAAAGGAAAAACTTGGTGCTCTTTTTGAGGCAGGGTTTAAATCAATTAATGAAAAACATGTACTTTTGTATATTCAAGATAAAGGTGTGCAAAAGGCAGTTGAAGATTTTGGAATAGGGGGTAAAATTGTTGATTCTGCAGGAGATGATTATCTTCAGATAAATGATGCTAACTTGGGAGGTAGAAAGTCAAATCTATATGTAACACAGGAGGTTTCCCAGGAAATAAATGTAGCAAAGGACGGATCTGTTGAAAAAACTCTAACAATTACTTATAACAATCCAGAAAAATACGACGGTTGGCTAAACTCAGTACTTCCAAACTGGTTAAGGGTTTATGTGCCACAAGGTAGTACACTTATTGCGGTTGAAGGCCTTGAGGATAAATCAGAGCCTTATGATGATCTTGGAAAGACCGTTTTTGCGGGGTACTTTAGTCTTCGTCCTGAGGGAGTATCCAAGGTAACCGTTAAATACAAACTACCTATGAAGTTTAATGAAGATTACAGTTTGTATGTTCAAAAACAGCCAGGTAAGGCTACTCCTCTTTATACCATAAACCTAGGCAAATATGAGGAGGAGTTCTTCTTGAAATCTGATCAGACAATCAAGATAGGTATTTAATGTTTAAAGTCTTTAGTGATGAAGCGATTGTTCTTGCCAGAAGAAACTTCTCAGAGGCGGACAGAATTCTTTCAGTTTATTCAAAGAGCCATGGCAGGATTTCTTTGATTGCTAAAGGAGTTAGGCGTCCCAAAAGCCGAAAAAGGGGACATATCGAAGTTTTTAATATCATTAAATTTCAAGCAGCCAATGGTCATACCCTGGATATTGTTACCGAGGCCGAGATAATAACTCACTATAAAAAAATAAGAAAGAGTCTCAAAAAAGTATCACTTGCTTACTATATTTGTGAGGTTATAGGGAAAATTACTAAAGAAGGCGAGGAGAATAAAAAACTCTTTGAACTAATTAAAGATACACTTGATAACCTTGAGGTTCAATCTGAACTGAAACTATTGAGAAAAGAATTTCTATCAGAATTATTGGTACTTTTAGGGTATTGGCCGAAAGGAAGACCTTTGGAAAACCCCGATGGAGTTTTAGAAGAGGTGGTTGAAAGGCAAATTAATAGCATTAGAGTTGGAAAGAGGGTTTTAGAATAGAAAGATTTAGGATAAAATAAGGTCATGATCAAAGACGAGGTGCTTCTTAGTGTTTCAGGACTAAATGTTTCCTTTGACGGCAATAAGGTTCTTAGAGATGTAAACTTTGAAATAAAAAGAGATGATACTGTTGCGGTAATTGGCCCGAACGGTGCCGGAAAAACGGTACTTTTCAGGGCTCTTCTTGGACTTATACCATTTACAGGAGAAGTTAAGTGGGCTAAGGGGGTAAAGGTTGGTTACGTTCCTCAAAAGCTGGCAATAGCGGCTGATATTCCTCTTACCACGATGGAATTTTTTAAACTAAAAGAAAACAAGGAAGAAGAGATTAAGAAATCTTTGTCTTCAGTTGGATTAAAGGAGCATGTTTTGGATAAAAAGGTCGGTGTGCTTTCGGGGGGTGAGCTTCAAAGGGTACTTATTGCCTTTGCTCTTTTAAGAAAACCCGATGTGCTCCTTTTTGATGAACCCACAGCCGGGGCGGATATGGCAGCTGAGGAGACAATTTATAGTCTTTTGAGAAAACTGCAAAAGGAGGAGGATCTGACAATATTTCTGATTTCCCATGAAGTGCAAGTTTTATATAAATACGCAAATCATATAATTTGCTTAAACCGTGAGAAGGTTTATTTTGGTCCACCTGGGGAAATACTTGACAGGAAAATTTTAACTAAAATCTATGGCGAGGATGTAGATATATTTCATCACAATCATAATGGAGACTAACTTTATATTTTTAGCATTAGTTGGAATCTTTGTTGCCGCAGCAGCGGGTTACTTGGGGTCTTTTATGGTTATAAAAAGGATGTCTTTGGTTGGTGACGCCCTGTCTCATGTTGCGCTACCCGGAATAGCTATTGCTTTAACCCTTGGAATTTCACCCATGCTTGGTGCTTTTGTTGCATTAACACTTGCGGTTTTGGGTGTTTGGTATTTAGGGGAGCATTCTGAGATTTATCCTGAAGCTTTAGTTGGAGTATTCTTTACGGCAAGTTTATCGTTAGGGGTACTAATTACTCCCGAACCTGAGCTTCTTGAAGCTCTTTTCGGCAACATTGAAAACATCAACCTAAGTGAGGGAATTGTAGCGATTATTCTTTCGATCTTGATTGTTTTGGCAACCTACCTGATTTCAAAAAAACTTATGCTCGGGGTGATTTCTGTAGATTTAGCAAAAACTTCCAAGGTCAATATTTCATTGACTAATTTGATATATCTATTCTTGGTAGGTGTGGTTGTTGCTTTGGGAGTTAAGTTTGTAGGAACTTTACTTATGGGGGCATTAGTAATCATACCCGCGGCTAGTGCTAAAAACGTAAGTAAGGGTTTGTTTGCCTATGGTGCACTTTCTATACTTTTTGGAATTTTATCAGCCGCCGGAGGAATAGTAGCTTCTTTCATTCTGCATATTTCTACAGGCCCCTTGGTTGTTTTGGTAAGTGTTGTTATATTTATCCTTAGCTACATTTTAAAGAAGAACTCTTCAGTGTTAGAATAATACTCACCATGTTTGAAGTTATTTTTGATTGTGAAACCAAGAAGTTCTTTGACGAAGACAGTTTGTTTAATCCCGAAAAGTTGGGTGTTTCTGTCGTATCTTTGTACAAGAGGGAAATTGGAGATAACTTAGAGGAGAATAACGGAGAAATGCAAAGTTTTTGGGAAAAGGACTTTGCCGGCATGTGGGATATTTTTTCTAAGGCAGATAGGATAATTGGTTTTAATTCCTTGGGATTTGACGTTATTGCCTTAAGCCCATACTCTCCCGTTTCTTTTAAAAAACTACCTCATTTTGACATTATGCAAAAAATAAAAGAAGTTGAAGGAAAAAGAGTCTCACTTAATGCAATTGCCAAAGCGACACTAGAAAGTCAAAAAATCGACAATGGTCAAAATGCTGTTTTATATTGGGAAAAAGGTGATAAACAAAGTTTAAACAAACTCAAAAAATACTGTGAAGCGGATGTGGCTATTACCAGAGATATTTATGATTTTGTATTAAAAAACGGTAATTTGAAATATATTGACTTTTGGAATGAGGTTCGTAAAGTTGAATTGGACTTTACATACAAAAAAGACAATTCCTCAAGGGTTCAACATAGCCTCTTTTAAGAAGTTTTGGATTTGAGAGAAATTGTTATTTCCCGTTTTAGGCAAAAGAATATATTGGCCGCTAGAGTTATTAGAAGAGCTAAGCATGTTGTCCTCCGTAAGATGGATTTGGGTAATTTTATATTCGTTGGGGTTTGTAAATAAGGCAAGGAGGTTATTAACTGCTTGAATATCCAAATCAGAGTTAACCATACTGAAAAGTGAGTTTATTATTGAACTTGAGTTTTGTAAGGCATTTAGGGAAATCAGCTTATTGGTAATTGCGGAAAGGACTGCAAACTGTCTTTCTGAGCGGCCAAAGTCACTATCCCCATGACGGGATCGTACAAATTTAAGGGCAGTCTCTCCATCAATCTTAATAGGTCCTTTGTCAAAATGAAGTTGTTCATATCTACATTCAAATTGTTTTTCTAGTTCAAATCCGAAGTATTTTGCTTTAAAGTCATCAATCTTTTCTTGATCATATCCACAGGTATTATTTTCCTCGCCTTTTATGGGATAAAATTCGTCAGTAAATGAGTTGGGAACATCAACTTCCAGTCCACCAAGAGTGTCAATTATTTTTTCAAAGTTGGAAAAATCAACAGCAACAAAATAGTTAGCAGGAAGGTCTGTAACTTGGTTAACAATGTTTTTTGATTTATCACCTCCACCCTGAACGAAAGCTTCGTTTATTTTATTATTTATATTTTCGATCCAAAGATCTCTGGGTATTGAAACAAGTGCTGCGCTTTTGTTTTCCGGATTTGCATAAAATAAGATAATGCTATCCGTAAGATTTCCTCCATCATGACCTGCTCCTCCGTAACCTAATAAAACTACACCAAGCTCTTGAGAAGAATTTATCTCTTTAGAAGTATTTTCCACAAATTGGTTAAAAGGTAAAACAGCTGAGCCTTTGTTGGTTGGGAGATTTTTTCCGAGAATTAAATATGTTGACAAAAACCCTAAAACAAATAAAGATATTAATATGACAATAAATAAAAGTCTATTTTTAAAAAAACCCATGCTTCTATTTTACTCTATATTTCTTTGTCAGTTAGCTGGAATATTAGGTTCCGTTTTTACAATATCTTCAATACCTACCTGGTATGCGGGACTAATTAAACCTTCTTTTAACCCACCCGGTTGGCTTTTTGGACCAGTATGGACAATTTTATATACCTTAATGGGAATAAGCTTGTTTCTTATTTGGAAAAAGGGGTTTAACAAAAAAAGAGTTAAGGATGCAATTGTCATTTTTGCAATTCAGCTTGGCTTAAATGCTATATGGTCGCCAATATTTTTTGGTTTAAAAAACACACTTTTAGCATTATTCGTGATAGTTGTACTTTTATTTTTTTTATTAAGAACTATATTTTCTTTTTATAAAATAAACAAAACCGCAAGCTATCTTTTAATTCCTTACCTTTTGTGGAGTAGCTTTGCAACAGTTCTTAACTTCTCAATCTGGTTTTTAAATAGATAGTTACTACTTAAAAAAGGTTTAATTATTTTGTAAACATATCCTTCTATGATTGGTTGTGAATTTGCCAAAAGAAACAACAGAAAAAATCAAGATAATTCCTGTTATAATTAATTTATGAACACGATGGAAAAAATTACTTCACTTGCTAAAAGACGTGGATTTATTTTCCAAGGAAGTGAGATCTACGGGGGTTATCAGGGATTTTGGGATTATGGACCTTTAGGGGTTGAGCTTAAAAACAATATTAAACGTCTTTGGTGGAAAGATATGGTCTATTTGCGAGATGATGTTGTAGGTATTGATGCTGCTATAGTTATGAATCCTAAGGTGTGGGAGTCATCAGGACACCTTAAGGCATTTACAGACCCTTTAGTTGAATGTAAAGAGTGTCATCATCGATTTAGGGTTGACGCAGTTAAGGATAAGTGTCCGGATTGTGGTGGAGAATTTACCAAGCCCAAGACTTTTAACTTAATGACAGAGGTTTTGCTAGGAACAACAGAGCCTAAAGAAAAAGCCTATCTTAGAGGAGAGATTACCCAGGGAGTTTTTGTTAACTTTGAAAATGTGATTAATTCAACACGGGTTAAAATACCCTTTGGTATTGCACAAATTGGTAAAGCATTCAGAAATGAAATAACACCAGGAAACTTCACCTTCAGAAGTCGTGAGTTTGAACAAATGGAGCTTGAGTATTTTGTTAAACCTGATGAAAAGGAAAGCAAAAAGACTTTTGAGTACTGGAAAGATCTGAGAATGAAATGGTATAGGGACCTTGGGATAAATTCAAAGAAACTGAGATTTTACGAGCATAAAGAGGATGAAAAAGCACATTATGCAAAGCATGCTTTTGATATTGAATATCAAGCTCCTTTTGGTTGGAGTGAATTTGAAGGAATTCACCATAGGGGTGATTTTGATTTGAAAAACCACAAACTTTCGTATGAGGGTTATACTCCTTGGGTAATAGAAACATCAGGTGGTGTAGACAGAACCGCCCTATTTTTTCTTATAGATGCCTACAATGAAGAAGGAGAAAGGGTTATTCTTAAGCTTGATCCGAAACTTGCTCCTTATAAGGTTGCCGTGTTTCCTCTTTTAGCAAATAAGGAAGAGTTAGTTGATAAAGCACAGAAAATATACGAAGAATTAAAGAAAGACTTGGTTGTAACGTGGGATGACAGGGGAAATATTGGTAAGCGCTATTTTGCCCAGGATGAAATTGGAACTCCTTGGTGTGTTACGGTGGATTTCGATTCTCTTAAAGACAATTCCGTTACCATACGTGATCGGGACAGTGCTAAGCAAGAAAGAGTACCTGTTGACAAGCTGCTTGCTTACTTTCAAAATGAATTAGGATAATGAAGAAATACATCCCTTTTATACTTCTTGTTGTTGGGGTTTTGGTTGTTATAGTTGCAATATTTGTGGTAAAGAAAAACATTTCCAAAGGGACTGTTGATGAAGATGAGGAAACAGCTGTTGAAGTGCCTTTTTCTCAAAGACCTTTTGCCTCACTTTCCCCTTCCTCAGATGGTCACTGGCTGACACTTAAAGTTGAGAACATAATAATTGAAAAAGCCTCATCAATGGATTATGAACTTTTGTATTCTCTTCCCGACGGTAGAACCCAGGGTGTACCCGGAACTGTTTCTTTGGATGATGAAAGTAAAATAGAAAGAGAGCTTCTTTTAGGTTCGGAATCCTCAGGTAAGTTTAGGTATGATGAGGGTGTAGAAGAAGGGGCCTTAACCTTACGCTTTAGAAACACCACAGGCAAGCTGTTAACCAAATTTATCACAAAGTGGTATCTGCAGTCCGGAAAGACTGTCTTAAGCGTTCAAGATGGAGACTTTAGCTTTGATCTGGCTAAAATTTCCAAGGACTTTTTTGTTGTTATGCAAACATTTGGCATGCCTGCCGGAAGTAGTGTAGAAAGTGTCTCTGCGGGCCCCTATGGTGTGTTTACGTCCGCCTCAGTGCTTCCTAGCGGATCTGCTCCAGAAGGGTGGCAAAAGGTAGGTACAAACGTCTTTTATAAATAAATCTCCTTAAAAAGTTTCTTTTGTGAAATACCTACTTGACATGCCGTGAAAGGCATGGAAAAATGGTTTGTAGTGGTGGAAAGTGGTGTTACCTGCCCATAATAACCATGTTAATAGGATCATATTTGGGCAGCTTGAGTGAGAGAAGAAGAGTAGCTGTACCTAAAAAATTTTTAAATGAGATTGGAGAAAGTCCTATTATTGCTAAATGGTATGAGGACTGTCTTATTTTGGTAAGTTCCAAATTTTGGGATAGTCTTTTTGAAAGATTAACTGGAGGTAAAAAGGCAATAGGGTATGGAATCAGAGATATTGAGAGGTTCATTTTAGGCTCTGCCTTTGAGGCTATAGCTGATGAACAAGGAAGAATAATAATTCCTGAGATTTTGGCAAAATATGCAAATTTAGGAAAGGAATTGGTTTTTGTAGGTTTAAAAGACAGAGTTGAAATTTGGCCGAAGGAGATCTGGGACAGCAGAAGCAGTGAGCTCGCAAAAAGTACAAAAGAGTATATTGAAAGTTTGACATAAGAATGAAAGAGACAATATTTCACCAACCTGTGATGTTGCAGGAAGTGATAGATGCGTTGCACATTAAAAAAGGTTTTTATTATATAGATGCGACCTTAGGAACCGGAGGACATGCTTTGGAAATTATCAAAGCTGGGGGAAGGCTGTTGGGTATTGAAAGAGATCCTAAGATTTTATCTGTTGCAAGAAAGAGATTGTTTAAAGCTTGCCCTACTCCTAAATTGATACTGGGCAACTTTGTTGACATTGATCAAATTGCGAATGATGCAAATATGGCTCAAGTTAACGGTGTTGTTTTTGATTTAGGGGTTAACAATCTTCATTTAACAGATACAGAAAGGGGATTCTCTTTTAAAAATACCAATGCCCCTCTAGACATGCGGCTAGACCCCGATTCGCAGAATGTAACGGCCGCAGATTTGCTAAATGTTCTTGATATAACTCAACTTGGTAACCTGTTTTCAAAAACAATGAAGTACCCTGATGCAAGAGAGTTGGCAAAAAGGATTGTTGAGGATAGGCCGATATTAACAGTTGCGGATCTTAATAATATTGCATTTAGCCTGCCGTACAAAAGAAAGCTAAATAGGCTAACCTTGCCGATGTTGGCATTAAGAATGGCGGTTAATAGCGAGCTTGAAAACCTGAAGGAAGCTTTGCCTAAAGCGTTTAAGCTTTTAGGAAAGACGGGAAAACTCATTGTTATTAGTTTCCATTCTGCGGAAGATGCCATTGTTAAGGATTTTTTCGGTGGTAGAGGAGAGCTTATTTTACCAAATAAGATGGAGATTAATAAAAACCTTTATGCAAGAAGTGCAAAAATGAGGGTTTTGACAAAAATATGAAAAGAAAATTTAACAAAAAAACATATTTGCTTATTTTAATTACTGGGCTTTTTTTGGTTTCATCTGTATATTTGACCATTCAAACAGTCACAACTGGAGCTGAATTGGTTGAACTTGATAGTCAGAAAGATGGGTGTTTAAACAATAGGAGGGATTTGGAAAATGAGCTTGTAAAAAGTGTTTCGGTCAGTAATTTGGTGGAAAAAAGCAGTGAGCTTGGTTTTGTTAAACCTGATGAAGAGAGTATAGTTTATATATCCGCAGATGAAGCTGTAGCCAAGCTTCCATGAAGAAGACCTACCTTTTATTTGTAGTTTTTTTTATTGCCTTTGCTGCACTTTTAGTAAGACTTTTTTATTGGCAGGTAGTCAAAGGTTCAGATCTATCCAGACAAGCTAAACTTCAGTACAACTCAGGCCAAGTTCTTTCCGCTCCAAGAGGCAATATTTCAGCGTCTGATGGAAGCTACCTAGCTGTGGGTACTGATTCATGGCTGGTATATGCCACACCTCCAGAAATTACCGAGACTTCTAAAAAAATTGCCAATATTCTTTCACCTTTTTTTGTTTCTGATGCAGAAGGTAAGCAGAGTTTGCTTGATGAAACAAATCGGCTGCAGGCGTTACTTGAAAAAAGCGGTGTTGTCTGGACTCCTTTGAAGCAAAAAGTAACTCCCGAGGTTAAGAAAAATATTGAGGCCCTTAATATTAATGGAATTGGATTTGAAAGGCAGGAGATACGTTTTTATCCCGAAGCTTCATCTGCGGCACAACTTTTAGGTTTTGTTGGTAAAAATGAAGCAGGAGAGGATGTTGGTTACTTTGGACTTGAAGGGTATTACGATCTTTCTTTATCAGGAAAGTTTGGATATGTGGGAAGAGAAAAGGGGGGAGGGGGTGCACCGATATTACTTGGAGGAAGTCATCAAGCTTCCGCCATTGATGGAGTTGATCTGGTCACCAGTATAGATAAAAGAATCCAGTTGATGGTTGAGAAAAAATTATCTGAAGGATTAAAAAGATATGAGGCCAAAGCGGGGAGTGTTATTGTAATGAATCCTTTCACAGGTAACATTTTTGCAATGGCATCTGAACCATCATATGATCCTGCCTCCTATTGGGATTATGGGGATGAGTATTTCAAAAATCCTGTTGCTTCTGATTCTTTTGAGCCAGGAAGTGTATTTAAAGTAATTATTATGGCATCAGCTCTTGATGCGGGAGTTGTTGAGCCTGATACAAAGTGTGATATTTGCACAGGACCCTTGAGAGTTGATAAATATGATATTGATACTTGGGATGGAAAATATTATCCGGATTCAACGATGACTGAGGTTATTGTACATTCAGATAATGTAGGTATGGCGTCGGTTGGTCAGAAGATGGGTGTTGAGAACATGTATGATTACTTAGACAAATTCGGAATAGGGAAATCCACCGGAATTGATCTTCAGGGAGAGGCAGCGGTACCTTTAAGAAAAAAAGGAACATGGAATATAGTTGATTTGGCAACTGCCAGTTTTGGTCAGGGAGTTTCGGTAACTTCAATTCAAATGGCCAGAGCAGTTTCGGTTATTGCTAACGGTGGAGAATTAATCACTCCGAATGTTGTGCAAAAACTAAAAAGTGATGGATGGGAAGAGGAGATAAAAAGCAATAAAGGGGTAAGAATAATTAGTGAAAAAGCGGCAGAAGAAATGACTGCGATGATGGTTGAAGCAGCGAAGCATGGAGAAGCTAAGTGGACTGATGTACCAGGTTTTGGAGTTGCAGGCAAAACCGGTACAGCTCAAATTCCGATTGCAGGTCATTACGATGCTGACAAAACAATTGCTTCTTTTGTCGGATTTGCACCATCAGACAAACCTAAGTTTTTGATGTTTGTAACCCTAAGAGAACCTCAATCCTCTCAGTGGGCTAGCGAAACAGCAGCTCCTCTTTGGTATTCAATTGCTAAAGATCTTTTTCCATATTTTGGTATTCATCCTGAAAATTGAGTATAATACCTAGTTAAGCATGGCTAAATTTATAATTAAGGGAGGCAAGGCACTTGAGGGGAGGGTGAAGCTTTCAGGCAACAAAAATGCTGCTCTTAAACTCATTCCTGCCGCACTTTTGTCAGATAAACCCTCTACTTTTACTAATGTTCCTGACATTTTGGATGTTTCCGTGATACTTGAAATAATTAATAAATTAGGAGTTGGTGTGGAACAAAAAGATAACACTGTTATCATTGATCCTTCCACTATTAAATCCAGTGAACCAGATAGCGCACTTTGTGCTAAAATTCGTGCCTCAGTTGTTTTAGCTGCACCTCTTTTGGCTAGATTTGGCAAAACCACAATAACTCCACCCGGAGGAGACCAGATTGGAGATAGACTTTTAGAAACTCATTTTGGTTTGATGCAGAAAATGGGGGTTGAGATTAAAAGGGAAGATGGGAGGTACTTTCTTTCTTGGAAGAAAAAAGGACCAAGCGATATTTTTCTTGATGAATCTTCTGTCACTGCAACAGAGATGGGTTTGATGCTTGCTTCAAGTATAAACCATGAAACAAAAATTGAAGACGCTGCGGCTGAACCCCATGTAGTGGATTTGGCTAATTACTTGCAAAAGATGGGGGCCACCATTCATGGAGCGGGAACGGGTAATTTAGTAATTAAAGGGAATGGTAAATTAGTGGGGTGTGAGCACAGGGTTATTCCTGACCATATTGAAGGAGGAACCTTTGCCATTGCTGCAGCTATTACACAAGGGAGAATAACCATCGGGGATTTTCAAGCCGATAATTACAAGATGATTTTAAGTTACCTTTCTGACATGGGAGTCAAATATAAAATCGGCAAAAACACACTTGAGGTGTTTCCTTCCAAACTTAAGGTAAAAAGCAAAAGAAGAGAGTTTCAGACACGTCCCTGGCCGGGTTTTCCTACAGATTTGATGAGCCCGTTTATCGTTCTGGCAACCCAGTGTGAAGGAACTGTACTTTGCCATGACTGGATGTATGAGTGGAGAATATTTTTTGTCGATGATCTAAAAAGCATGGGAGCGAAGATATTTATAGCTGACCCACACAGAGTAATTATAAGTGGACCAACCAAGCTTTTGGCAGATAGGATTTATTGCAAAGATATCCGAGCGGGTATATCTATGATTTTGGCGGCACTTGTAGCCGAAGGAACAAGTGAAATTGAAAATATTGAAGTAGCACAAAGAGGGTATGAAAAGATTGAGGAGAGACTAATGAATTTGGGAGCCGACATTAAAATAGTGGACGATGACAAAGGGAATTGAATCAGACTCCAGAAAGGTTTTGCCCGGTTTTACCTTCGTAGCTATACGGGGAATAACTCACGATGGGCACAACTTTATTAAAGAAGCACTAAACAATGGGGCTACAAAAATTGTAGGTGAGAAAAATAGACCTTCCTGGCTTCCTGATAGGATTGAGTATTTAGAAGTAAATGATTCTCGTGAAGCGTTAGGTAAACTAGCTTCAGATTTTTATGACAACCCTTCAAAGAAATTAACACTAATAGGAGTAACCGGTACAAAAGGCAAAACCACTACAGCTCATTTGATTTATCATATCTTAACCAGCCTCGGACAAAAGGTTGGTTTAGTTTCATCAATTTCAGTTCCGGGCCTGCATGTAACAACTCCTGATGTAGTTTTGTTTCATAAAATGCTTAAACAGATGGTTGATAAGGGGTGTAAATATGCCGTAATTGAAGTTAGCTCCCACGGAATTGATCAGAAAAGAATCGCTGGGGCAAAATTTGATGTTGGGGTTTTAACCAATATTGCTTCCGAGCATCTTGATTATCACAAAAACTTCTCAGAGTATAAAAATGCAAAAATGTCATTTATAAATTCAACAAAAATAAAGATATATGCACCAAAAACTACAAAACTGAATATTTTACCTGGAGAGTTTAACAATCTTAATGCTGAAGCTGCTTTAAAAACAGTAAAAGCTTTAGGTTTTAATTTTAAAAAAGCAAAGGTTTCTGTTTGTTCGTTTGAATTACCTGAAGGCAGACTACAGGAAATAAAAAATAGCCTAGGTATAAAAATTATCATTGATTTTGCCCACACCCCCGATTCTCTTAATGCTGTTCTTACCCACTTAAAGGAGGTAACCAAAAACAAACTAATTGTTGTGTTTGGATGTGCGGGAGAAAGAGACAGTAAGAAGCGCTCTAAGATGGGTAGAATATCAACACAAATTGCAGATTTATCTATATTTACGGCAGAGGATCCAAGAAGCGAGAGAGTCTTTGATATTTTAAAGACCATGAAATCCAAAGCCTTAAAAGGTACGTTTGTTGAAATTGCGGAAAGGGCTGAAGCGATTGCATATGGACTATCAATTGTTAAAAAAGGAGACACACTTGCGGTATTGGGAAAAGGGCATGAAAAAAGTATGGCATATAAAGGCTATGAACACCCATGGAGCGACAAAGAACTAATTATGAGCTTACTTAACGCAAAAGATAATACCGCAGTTATTGTTTTAGCAGCAGGAAAAGGAACAAGAATGAAAAATAGTAAACCTAAGGTGCTGCGTGAGATATGTGCTCGTCCAATGATTTCCTATACTCTTGAAAGTTTACGCAAAGCTGGTTTTAGCGAAATCGTGGTTGTTGTTTCTTATAAGAAGGATGTGGTTTTAAGAAGGGTCAAAGGAGCAATTAAAGCTGCGGTTCAGAAAAATTCTAAGGGTGGTACTGCGGATGCTGCAAAGGCGGGTCTTTTCGAAGTTTCAAAAAACGCAACAACAGTCGTTGTAATTAATGGGGATGATAGTGCTTTTTATAAACCAGATACGATTAATGAGGTTGTTGAAACACATTGTAAAACCAAATCTAGCTTGACCTTTGTAAGTTTAGAAAAAGACAATCCCCACGGCTTGGGTAGAGTTGTTAGGGATAATAAAGGAAACCTTCTTACAATTGTTGAGGAAAAAGATGCAACTGATACACAAAGAAAAATTAAGGAGATAAATGACGGTCTTTATGTTTTTAAAAGAAAATGGCTTGAGGCAAATATTAAGAAGGTTAAATTAAGTCCCCAGGGAGAGTACTATTTAGTGGATTTGGTCAAAATAGCACTTTCTCAGAAAGAGAAAGTTGTTGTTTATAAACTTAAAGATTCTAATCAGTGGCAAGGTATCAATACTCCCGAACAACTTTTAGAAGCTCAAAAAAAGATGAAAAAAAGGTTAGGTTATGAATAGAGATAAAATCGTAACATTTGGTGGAGGAACTGGGCAATTTCATCTTTTATGTGGATTAAGAGAAATCTATGATACAAGTTTAATAACCGCTGTTGCTGGTTCCTGGGATAGTGGAGGAAGTTCAGGCAGGTTAAGAACTGAACTTGGTGTACTGCCACCAGGAGATATCAGGCGCTGTATGTTAGCTTTGATGGAGGATGAGAAACAAAGACAAATTGCTCAAAGACTTTTTGATGACAGACTGGAGGAAATTGCAGGACCTCTTAAGGGTCACTCTTTAGGTAATCTAATAACAGCAAGGCTTGACCATATCTATAGAGGCCAAGATAGAGGAATTGAGGCAGAAAGGTGTCTTTTTAGGGTGAAAGCAAGGGTCTTACCAGTAAGCTTAACCGAATTGCAGTTGGTTGCCGAAACTGCAAAAGGCACCAAAGTTACAGGGGAAACAAACATAGATTTTCGTGTAAAGGATAAAAATTTTAATCCAAAAGACAGGATCGTTCGCATATATTTTGATACTCGTGCTGATCCAAACCCAGAGGTAATAAAGGCAGTAGAAGAAGCTGAAAAGATAATTTTTGCACCAGGAGATCTTTACACAAGTGTTTTGCCACATCTTTTGGTTGATGAGGTAAAAGAAGCAATAATTGCATCAAAAGCAAAGTTGATTTTTGTACTTAATTTGGCAACCAAAGCAGGTGAGACTGATTCATACAAAGCATCAGATTTTCTAGAAAGTTTCCTTTTTTATCTTGATGCACCAGGAAGACTTAACTATTTCTTGGTTAATGAAAATCATTTTGATCGTGAGATTATTAAAATTTATAAAGGTGAAGGTCAAAACCTAGTTGAAGTTGATACAGTCAAAATTAAAAAACTTGAACCAAAATTAAAAATAGTTAAAAAACCAATTTCCGTTTATCTTAAGAAAGAACATTTGCTGCGACACGACCCTATAAAATTAGCAAAAGCTATTCTGAAGCTTTAGAGGCTGCTTGATTGTTTAGATAATGACCGATTAATCCGGGTGTGCGGGCTATAATAAATACCGCGTTTCCAAGCCTTGCAGGCCAGTCGAAAGTGCACAAAATTGAAGCAATTACACCGTCGATGTTAACAGGAATAGGTTTGCCTTTGGCCAGACTGATTTCTTTTTCAATTTGTTTAGCAATATTAATATAAAAATCATCCATATTTTCCTTTTGTGCCAGATTAAAGATAAATTCTGCTCTTGGATCAATGGTGTAAATTCTGTGTCCAAGCCCAGGTATTTTACGGTCTTGTTTTAGACACTCATTAACCATTTTTTTAATGTTTAAATTATCTTTTTTGATTTTATAAAAAAGCTCCATTGCAGGTTTTATTGCCCCACCGTGATCATCGTTTATTTGTAAAATTGCCTGAGAAAGTGATACCGAAATACTTTTTGCTTTTTTAGCATCTTTTATAATTTCGATTGCTGAAGGGGTTTGACTTCCATGATCAATAGAAATATTTAAAATGGTTTCAAATAGCTTAAGTTGGGATTTGTTAGGTTTTTTTTCAGAAAGAAGCAGATAAATCATGTAGGCAAAGTTTTTTTTGGAAACAAGCTTTAGTAAAGAAGTGTTACCAAAGTACGGTTTATTATTTTTATGTGTTACAACGGTTGACATTGGATTGCTTTTTTAATTAACGATGGTATTTTATCAAAGCTCTCGGCCACCAATACTCCAGCTTTTTTTAATATCCTTCTTTTTTCGGAAGGGATTCCTTTCCTTCCTTCTATTATCGCACCGGCGTGACCAAATTGCACATCCGAAGGAAGACTAGCTGTAAATTCTCCGGCAATGAATGCAATAACGGGTTTTTTAATTAAACCTTTTTCTACAAAAGAAGCAACTCTTTCTTCATATGTTCCTCCCAATTCTCCAAAGATTACAGATGCTTTGGTTTTGACATCTTTCTCAAGTGCCAGAAGAAAATCCACAAAATCTGTACAGATTATTCTATCTCCTCCTATTCCAACGGCCCAAGAAACCCCAAGACCATGATTCTTAAGAAGAAGCCCTACCTCTGACGTCATTCCTCCAGATTTGGAAATTACTGCAATATTTCCATCTGCGTATACCCTTTCAGGTGACAAACCACCGATTGCCCCGATTTTTAGTTTCCTGTGAGGTGCAATTAAACCAACTGAGCTTGGTCCGATTACATTTGCACCTATCTTTTGGGAGTAAGCATAAATGTAGGCAGCGTCTTTAACTGGAACCTTTTCTGCACCAATTAAAATAAATTTAATTCCAGCATCAAGTGCTTCGATTGTGGCGTCTTTTGTAAACAATGGTGGTACAAACTGTACGGAGGCATCGATTGGACCTAACTTTTTTAGGACCTCGTCAACGGTATTAAAAATTGGAACTCCGTGTAGATTTTGTCCTCCTTTGCCGGGGGTAACCCCCGCAATAATTTTTGTCCCATAATTTAATATTCCGACAAGTGAGGATCTTCCCTCGGACCCTGTTATACCTTGACCGATTATTTTTGAATTATTTGGAAGTTTCATATTTTTTTGCAAGTTTTGCCATTATTTTGGCAGATTCAGTTATTGAAATTTCTTGACCGTAAAGATGAAGATTAAAATCTTTAACTTTCTTAAGCATCTCAAATGCTTCCTTATCTCTTGGACCACCCCTTCTTATCAGAATCGGATATTTTGGTTTAGGTTTAACCTTTCTTAAAGCTTGAAGAAAGCCCGAGAGCGTTTCGTAAATATCGGTAAAATTTGCAACAGCGCCAACCACCCAAAGACCTTTAAGATATTTTTTGGAAAGAACAATTTCGGTTAATTTTTCTACCTTTTCTCTTGGTGGATTGCCAGAATATTCGGTGTAGTTTGCTGGTTTTCCACCGGATGCAATTATGGCGTCCATAGCGGTAAGAGAAGCTCCTCCACCAGAGGCAAGTACGGCAATATTTCCAGGAAGATCGAAAAATGTAGATCCAGCTGATCCTCGATAGTCATTTTGATCAATATTTTTTGCTCTTTTTTCTCTTATTGTAGGAGTATATCCTGGAGTAGACCTAAGCTTATAATTCCAGTTTTTGTGTCTGGCAATTGCCGTATCATCAATCTTTAATTTTGCATCAACAGCAACAAGTTCTCCTTCTTTTGTTTCCACAAAAGGATTAATTTCTAAAAGTAGTAGATCATTATCAATAAATATTTTTATTAATTTAGGTAGTAGTTTGTAAATCTTTTCAGGTACGTACTTTTGAGGAACTTTTAATGAAAGGGTGTTGAATGGAATTGATTTACTAATCCTTTTTTCAATACCTTCTCCTCCGTTTGTGGAAAATACTATCACAGGGCTTCGATAATCCGTATCATAGGAAATAGAAATATAGTATTCTTGTTTTATATCTATCTTCTCTTCAACCAAAACCTTACTGACTTTTTCTCCGTGAATTGTCAATGCAAAGATGTTTGATAGCTTCTTTTTTAAATCCTTATTAGAATTTATTTGGATAATTCCTCCCGCTTTTTTCCTTTTACCTGTTAGTACTTGTGCTTTAAGAATAAATGGGAGTTTAAGGTTGATATTTTGCTTTGGAGAGCTAATTAATTGAGATTTAGGAATATCTATACCGCCTTCTGATAATATTTTCTTTCCCTCGAATTCATATAGAATCATATAGAACACAATTTACAATAAGGACAGCTTTCTTACAAGTAAGTATTTACGCGATAATAATAGCCTCATGAGGTATAATTGCCTTATGATTAAGAATATTCACTTTATGGGCATAGGAGGTAGTGGGGTTGCTGGGGTAGCCGCTCTTGCTTCACAAATGGGTTTTGGAGTTACAGGATGTGATTTGGAAAAAAATACAGCTTATTCTAAAAACGTAGTTCAGGGACACAGCAGGGATCACCTTAGGGGAGTTGATTTGGTTGTAGCAAGCCCTGCGGTTTATTTTCAAAACTCCAATCACCCTGAATTTTTGGAAGCTAAAAAACAAGGGAAGCTAATAACCTGGCAGGAGTTTTTAGGGGATTATCTAACAAAAGGTAAAAAAGTAATTTGTGTTGCCGGAACGCATGGAAAATCTACAACAACAGCAATGGTGGCAAAACTGTTAATTGATGCAAAGTTTGACCCTTTGGCTTTGGTTGGTGCAGGGGTTTTTAAGTGGCGAGGAAATAGCAGGTTTGGAAAAGGTGAATATTTTGTTATCGAAGCAGATGAGTTTTTTGATAGTTTTTTAAATTACCACCCAGAGATAATAATTTTAAACAATATTGAGTTTGACCATCCTGATTATTTTAAAAGTGAAACCCAGCTTTTTAATTCTTATAAGAGCTTTATAGAAAACTTTATTGGAGAAAAGGTTTTGATTGTCAATTCAGATGATCTTGGTGTTAATAAACTTCTAAAAATGATTAATTTAGACGATTTTAAAATCATCAAATATAGTCCAAAGAAAGAATGTTTGGGGCTTAGGCTAAAAGTTTTCGGAAAACATAATATTGCAAATGCTTTGGGTGTAAAAGCTTTAGGAAAGTATCTTGGAATAAGTAAACAAATTATAAATGATTCTCTTTCGACGTTTGAAGGAATTGAAAGAAGGATGCAGCTTTTAGGAATGACCAAAAAAGGTGTTTTGATATACGATGATTATGCTCATCATCCAACCGCAATTTCTGCAACACTGCAGGCGCTTAGAGAAAAATACCCTAACAAACGTATTTGGGCAATTGTTGAGGCACATGGTTATGAAAGAACAAATACGCTATTAGGTTCATATAAAGGTGTGTTTTCTCAAGTAGACAAAGTTATTGTAGGTCCGATATTTAAAGCAAGAGATAAAAAGACATTTGGTGTAACACCTGAGAAAATAGTCAAAGCTTCCAAACACAAAAATGCATTAGCAGCTAATTCATTTAAACAAATTCAATTAATCTTGAACAAAGAAGTAAAGAGTGATGATATTATTTTGGTTATGGGTGCAGGAAAAAGCTATTTATGGTCAAGAAAACTTTTAAAGAACTTACAACAATAAGAACAGGTGGAGAGATTAGCTATTTTAAGCCGGTTAAAAACAAAACTGAGCTTAAGAAGGCAGTATCTTATGCCAAAGAAAAAAACTTACCAATTTTTATACTGGGTGGTGGTAGTGATATTTTAGCATCAGATAGGAATTTTAACGGAGTTGCTATAAAGTGTCTAAATAATAAAATTTACATTAAGGGTAATGTAATTAAAGCCGAAGCAGGGGTAATCTGGGATAATTTAGTTTGTGAAGCGATATCTGATAATCTACAAGGAATAGAAAAGCTTTCAGGAATTCCAGGAACAGTTGGTGCAGCACCTGTCCAAAATATCGGAGCATATGGTCAGGAGCTTTCCGATGTTTTTGTAAGCTTAACCGCCTATGATATCAAAAATGAGAAATTTGTTACGTTTAAAAAGAAAGACTGTAAATTTGGTTACAGAGAAAGTGTATTTAAGAAAAAATCACATTGGCAAAAATATATTATTTGGGAAGTAACTATTAAGCTTAAAATAAATAATAAACTTGGTCTTTTTATAATCCGAAATCACATTCTAAATACAAGAGACAAAAAGATTGACGATTGGAAAAAGGTTCCTAATGCAGGTTCGTTTTTCAAAAACCCAATTGTAGATGAAATCAAACTTAAATATTTGCTGAAAAAATATCCAAATATGCCGTTTTTTAAGCATGGTAATAAATTTAAACTCTCTGCTGGTTGGTTTGTTGAAAAAGCAGGATGGAAAGGAAAATCTATGGGAGAGGCTATGGTTTCTGGTAAACATGCACTAATAATTACAAATCCTAAAGGTAAAGCTTTTGCAAAAGAAATAAAATATCTTGCAGACAAAGTAGCTATAGATGTATATAAAAAGTTTAATATCAAGCTTACCCCTGAGGTGCAGCTTATTAATTTTGTCTGCATCGAAAAGAAAAAGAATGTCGCTATTTTAGGTTATGGAATAGAAGGTAAAGATGTAAAAAAGTTTATTAAGAGTCGTGGGCTTAAGGTAGATATATTAGATCGGAAGTATGATAAATATTACTTAAAGGATTTAGACAAATATGACACCATTATCCGTTCACCTGGAGTTTATCGATATTCACCGGAACTTGTTAAGGCAGAAAAAGCGGGGGTTGAAATAACAAGTGCAATCAAGATATTTTTTGATTTGTGCCCGGGAAAGATTATCGGTGTAACCGGTACAAAAGGCAAAGGAACAACTTCAACTTTAATTTATGAGATATTAAAAAACGCCGGTTATAATGTTTATTTAGCCGGAAATATTGGCAAACCATACCTTGAGCTTCTTCCTAGATTAACTAAAAAATCCTGGGTTGTTATGGAAATGTCATCATTTCAGCTAATAGATATGCAAAAAAGTCCAGTAATTTCTGTTGTTTTAAACATTACATCTGATCACCTTGATTGGCACAAAAGTCAAAAAGAGTATGTTGAAGCAAAGAAAAACATTGTCAAATACCAATTAAAAAATGATTGGGCGGTCTTGAATAAAGACTATAAAAAATCCGAAAGCTTTGAAAAGTATACGAAAGCAAGGGTAATTTTCTTTTCCAAAAACAAATTGGAAAATGAGTATAGAAAAGATCTACTTCTTAGGGGTGTGCATAATCTAGAAAATATTGCAGCAGCAGTTGCTGTTGGGAAAATATTGAAAATCAAAAGTGAAATTATGCTTGATACTGTAAGAAGCTTCAAAGGGCTTGAGCATAGATTGGAGCTTGTCAGACGTGTTAATGGAGTCACTTTTTATAATGACTCTTTTGCAACAGGACCACAACCAACCATTGCTGCAATTAAGTCATTTACCGAGCCAATTACGATTATTTTGGGTGGAAGTAAAAAAGGATTGAATTATAAAGAACTTGGTAAGGCAATAAAAATGACAAAAAACATTAAAAATATTATTTTAATTGGTACAACAGCTAGTAAAATTGTAAAAAGCTTAGGTAATAAAGAAACTGATATTAAAATATACAATTTAGGTTTTACGCCAATGAAAGAAATTGTGGCAAAAGCATATCATGTGTCTAAAAAAGGAAGTGTAGTTATATTATCTCCTGCTTCAGCATCTTTTGATATGTTTGAAAATTACAAGGATCGAGGCAACCAGTTTAAAAAAGCTGTCCTAGCTTTGAAATAATGCAGACGAAGGATAGACCAGTCGGTATATTTGATTCAGGTGTAGGAGGTTTAACGGTAGTAAAAGAAATTATCAAACTTCTTTCACACGAGGATATTATCTATTTTGGAGATACAGCCAGAGTTCCGTATGGGACAAGGAGTACACAAACTATCAGAAGGTTCTCAGAGGAAAGTATTGAATTTTTACTTAAAAAGAAGGTTAAGTGTGTGGTTATAGCCTGCCACACCGTTTCAGCTGTTTCAGGTAGGTATCTTAAAAGGAAATATTCAGATATTTGTTTGTTTGATGTGGTGACACCGGTTTTAAAAAAGTTAGCAAAGAGTAAGGAAAAAATTGGAGTAATCGGTACCAGAGCAGCAATAGGAAGTGGAATATATTCAAATTTAAACAAGGTAACACAAGTTGCTTGCCCTTTATTTGTTCCTTTCATTGAAGAAGGTGAGGTAGATGGAGAGCTGATTTATAAATTAACTAAAAGATATTTGGGAAAGCTGAAGGTAGATACTTTAGTTTTTGGCTGTACACATTATCCAATAATCGAAAAAACAATTAAAAAGGTTCTTCCAAATACCAATTTAATCAATCCAGGTGTACTTGTCTCTGAGGACTTGAAGAGCTTTTTGAAAGAAAGTAATCTTTTAAACAATCAAAAGAAAAAATCTACAAGAAAATATTACGTATCAGATCTAAATGAAAGATTCACAAACGTTGCTAAACTTTTTCTTGATGATAATTTGAAATTAAATTTAACGAAGGTCAAAGCAGATAAATGAAAAAAAAACTAAAGGTAGCAGTCTTAATGGGTGGATCATCTTCTGAGCGTGAGATTTCGATTATTAGTGGGAGAGAAGTTGTTAAAAATCTAGATAGAAACAAATATGAAATACAACCCGTGGTTTTACCCAATTCATTAGGTATTATAAATATCCCAAAAGATATTGACGTAGCTTTTATAGCTATGCATGGACCTTACGGGGAGGATGGATGCATACAAGGATTACTAGAGATGAGAGGTATTAAGTATACGGGGTCTGGTGTTTCTGCTTCTGCCATAGGGATGGATAAGTTTATGTTTCGTAAGATTATGGTTGCTGATGGTTTATTAATACCCAAATATATAGTAATTACAAAAAAAGATAAAAATGTTGACATAAAGATGAAAAAGTTAGGTAATTATCCTTTTTTTGTTAAACCAAACGATCAAGGCTCTTCAGTTGGAGTATCTATTGTGAAAAATAAGCAAGACCTTAAAAAGGCAGTTAAGAAAGCCTTTGTTTATTCTAGTAAAGTTCTGATTGATGAATATATTAAAGGAACAGAACTAACCTGTGGTGTTGTTGGAAATGACAATCCTGAAGCTCTACCTGTTATTGAGATTGTTCCAAAGAATAATTTTTTCGATTATGAATCTAAATACAGCGAAAAAGGAGCAGAGGAGATTATTCCAGCAAGAATTCCTAGAAAAGTTGAAACAGAAACTAGGGACTTAGCTATTAGGGTATTTAAAAGTGTGGAAGCAAGGGGTTTTGCTAGAGTAGATTTTATCTTAAAAGAAGGAAAGCTTTATATTCTAGAAATTAATACTATCCCGGGTTTGACACCGATGTCTTTAATTCCGAAGGAGGCAAAGGCTGTTGGAATAACATATCCAAAACTTTTGGATAAAATTATCAGATATGCAATTGAAAAAACATAAATATAAAAGCTGGGTAGAGGTGTCAAGAGGTGCAATTATTGCAAACTATCTTCAATTTCAAAAAATCGTTGGTAAAAATACCTTGGTTGTTCCTGTTGTTAAAGCCAATGCTTATGGACATGGAATGAAAGAGGTAGTTACCATCCTTAAGGATAAAACCAACTTTTTTTGCGGTTGATAATGTGGACGAAGCTTTGCAAATCAAAGAAATTGATAGCGAACTCAAAGTTTTGGTTCTTGGTTATACAACCTTGGAAAATATCAAAAAGGCAGTTGATATTGATATTTCATTAGTTGTTTATAATACAGAAACTCTAAAAAAGATTGTCTCATTAGAGGCTAATAAACCAACAAAGGTTCATTTAAAGATTGAAACGGGACTTAACAGGCAGGGGGTAAGAAAAAGGCAACTCATCAAACTTATACAGTTTATTAAAAAACATAAGGATAAAATACACCTTGAGGGAGTTTCTACACACTTTGCTGATATAGAAGACACGCTTGATTCAACATTTGCTATGAAGCAGCTTGAGGAGTTTAAAAAATCCATTAGCTTTATAAAAAACAAAGGTTTCAAACCTGCATTAATTCATTGTGCTGCTTCAGCAGGTATGCTTCTTTATAGCAAATCGCACTTTTCAATGGTTCGTACTGGCATAAGTTTGTATGGTTTATGGCCATCTGCCGAAACACGAATATCAATGCTTGTAAGAAACAAAAAAATATCGCTAAGACCGGTAGGTGTATGGAAAAGTGTTGTTGCTCAAATAAAGTCTATTGATGTAGGGGAATCCGTAAGCTATGGTAGAACTTGGTTTGCTGCCAGAAAATCAAAGATAGCAATTGTTCCGGTTGGATATTCCGATGGATTTGACAGAAAATTATCTAATATCGGAAGAGTAATAATAAACGGAGCTTATGCAGATGTTGTGGGTAGAGTGGCAATGAATATGATTATGGTTGATGTTACAGACATTAAGGGTGTTTCCCTAGAGGATGAGGTTGTCTTACTGGGAAAGTTTAAGGGGCTTGAGGTTTCTGCTAATGAATGGGCTAAAAAACTTGCTACAATTAATTATGAAGTGGTTTCAAGAATCAGCACTTCCCTTCCCAGAATTATAATATGAAAAATATTAATCCTGTTGTGCGTTGGTGGGTAACTCCGGAACTGCCATACCATGATATTTATGAACCCCCACTATTGAAAAATAAAAGTAGAATTGCTTTTTATATTCATCTTTTTTCACACTGGGTTATACATCCTATTAAAAGACGTTTGGCTAGGTGGTATTTAAGATTTTTGCAAAAGACAACCGATATTAAGGTTATTGGGGTGACTGGTAGTGCGGGTAAGAGTATTACAGTTCAGATGATTGCATCAATTCTTAAATGTAAAGGCACAACTTTATGTACTCTTTCTAGTGTTGATTCCGTATATAACATACCAAATACAATTCTGAGATGTTTACCTAACGTTAAGTACTTAGTACTTGAAATGTCGGTTGAGTATCCGGGGGAAATGGATTATTACCTTTGGCTTGCTAAACCTGACATAGGAGTAATTACCAACATTTTTCCAACCCATACAGAATTTTTAAAAGATGTACACGGGGTATTAAAAGAGAAAGGGAAGTTGGTAAGAGCTCTTGAGAAAAACGATTTTGCTGTTTTAAATAGGGATAATACAGCCTTAAAAGAAATTGCTAATAATTTAAAAACTAGGGTTGTTTGGTTTGATTCAAATGTCGATTTAGATATTCAAAACGCCAACGCAGCAATAGCGGTTGCAAAGCTTTTAGGTATTGGTAAGGACGAAATAAAAAAAGGCCTTGAGACATATAAGAGACCGGAACATAGATTCAAAGTAATAAAGCATAAATCTAAAGCGGTGATAGTTGATGATTCCTACAACAGTAATCCCGAGGCTCTACTTTCGGTACTTAATAAATTTAATAAACTTGCTGGTCATGGTACAAAGATAGCTGTATTAGGTGATATGTTGGAGCTAGGAAAAATTTCCAGTCGAGAACACAAAAGGGTAGGGAGGGAAATTGCCAAGTCTGGTTTTGATGTGGTTATTGGGGTGGGAGATATTATAAAAGACCTACTGGATGAAGTAAGTAAAAAATCAAGCAACACAAGAACTTATCACTTTTCCAAACAGGAAGAAGTTTTACCCTTGTTAAAAACGTATTTAAAGAAAAACACCTTTGTACTTATTAAGGGTTCAAGGTCAATTGGTCTTGATAAAGTAGTTGACGGTCTGATTAAATAGTAATTGTAGGATATGCAAACACCAGATTTTTTACCTTTGGTTTTAGGACTTGTTATTTTTTCTTTCCTGATTACCTCAGTTGTGATAGTTCCCTATATCGATCTTCTTTATAAACTTAAGCTAACAAGAAGAAAAGAAGCTCCAAAAAAAGGTAAAGTTCCGTTATTTGATAAACTTCACGATATAAAGGCAGGTACCCCTGTTGGAGGAGGGGTTTTAATAATTTCTGTTGTGAGTATGCTTTTTGCAATCATTTTCCCTCTTGCATCACACTTGGGTATTTTTGTTCAAACATCATACCCACTAAGATATGAGCTTTTTATCATATTTTTTACTTTTGTCTCTTTTGGGATATTAGGGCTTTCGGATGATCTAATAAAAATATTTGGTAAACCATCAAAAGGATTAGTGGGACTTTGGTTTGGATTAAGGAGAAGACAGAAATTTTTACTTCAGTGGATATTAGGTCTTTTTATTGGTTATTTGATTTACGATAAATTAGGAATACATATCCTAAATATTCCCTTAACAGGTAGGGTTATTGATATGGGTGTTTGGTTTGTGCCTTTTGGAGCTTTCGTCATAGTTTCTTTCACCAACGCTTTTAACATAACTGATGGGTTGGACGGTCTTGCTTCGGGACTTTTGATGATTTGCCTTCTAGCCTTTGGGATTATTGCTGCGGGGAGCTTGGATACTCCCCTTTCTCTTTTTATAGGTATTTGGTTGGGGACATTAATTGCTTTTCTTTACTTCAATGTATGGCCTGCAAGATTTTTCTTGGGAGACGCAGGTGCTCTTTCGTTTGGTGCAATGCTTGGAGTGATAGGTCTATTAACAGGGAGTATTATTGCATTGGTTGTTATTGGAGGTATATTTGTAATAGAGATAACCTCATCAGCTATTCAAATAATTGGCTGGAAGATTTTGAAAAAGCCCATACTACCTCTTGCACCGATACACCATGCGTTTTTAGCTATTGGTTGGGAAGAGCCTAAAATTGTCATGAGAGCTTGGATTGCTGGAATTATTCTTGCAATCTTTGGTTTATGGCTGGCTACTATTTAGCTTATCCCAACTTTGCTACAATAAATGTGTGAAAACAAAAGGTAAATCTCCTCTTAAGAAACAAAAAAAATCGGTTGACAGAAGTTTAATGATTTTGTTTTTTGTTTTTACTATTTTAGGACTTGTTGCGGTTGCTGATGCTTCTGCCCCTCAGGCTCTTAGTGTTTTTAATGACAAGTTATATTTTTTCAAACAGCAAGCTGTCTGGGCGGGGGTAGGAATAATCTTGCTTTTGATATTTTCTAAAATCAACTATAAACTTTGGGAGAAGGTAGCAACAATATTTTTCTTGATTAGTTTAGGTTTATTGGTTGCGGTTTTGGTACCTGGTATTGGTTTAAAGGCACTGGGAGCAAGGCGTTGGATACCCCTGGGATTTTTCAGTATTCAACCCTCAGAAATAGTAAAACTTAGCTTAGCGGTATATTTGGCAAAAGTTGCATCAAAGGAAAAAAGTACACTTTCATATTTTATACCTTTGGTTATTGTTTCCTTCCTTATTATGCTTGAACCAGATTTAGGGACCACTGTTTCAATAACTTTATTTGCACTAGCTCAAATATTTATTTCAGGAGTAAACATATTTCAGTTTTTCCTTGCTTGTTTGGGAGGTATCCTTGCTGCAATTGTCTTAATTATTACATCAAGTTATAGGCGTGAAAGACTTATTACATATTTAAATGCGACTCAAGACCCATTGGGAAAATCATACCATATAAGGCAAATTCTATTAGCACTTGGTTCTGGAGGTATTTTTGGTGTAGGAATTGGGGCATCAAGGCAAAAGTTTCTTTTTCTTCCTGAGGCAGCAACAGATTCAATATTTGCAGTTATTGCAGAAGAGCTTGGTTTTGTTGGGGCAGCTGTAGTAATTATTCTTTTTGCCTTTTTTTTGTATAAAGGCCTATCAATATCCATGAAATCCCCTGACATATTTTCCCAGGTTTTAGCAGTTGGGCTTACGGTTTGGATTGGTGGACAGGCATTTTTAAATATTGCCTCAATGGTTGCTTTGATTCCTCTTACTGGAATCCCTCTTCCATTTTTTTCATACGGAGGAAGCAGTTTGGTGATGATTTTAGTTGCTTGCGGTATACTACTAAATATAAGCAAGTATGCAGAGACAAAAAAGAGTAGTTTTCGCAGGTAGTCATGCTGCTACACCAGCGATTGCGGTTATTGAAGAGATTAAAAGAAGAAAACTTCCTTGGAGTATCTATTGGGTAGGTAAAAAGTGGGCTAGTGAGGATAAGACTTCAATTAGCCTTGAGTATAGAGTACTTCCGAAAATGGGTGTTACTTATTTACCTCTTGAGTCAGGAAGAATTCAAACAAAGTTTACAAAACACACCATCCCTGCTCTTTTTAAAATACCTTTCGGATTTGTACATTCCTTAGCCATATTTTTAAAAGTAAAACCTGAGTTGGTTTTGTCTTTTGGTGGTGCAAGCGGAGCCATGGTTGTTTTCTGGTCATGGGTATTTAGGGTACCTGTGGTTATTCATGAGCAAACTGCAGTCG
>JBHPHS010000003.1:0-52284 GCA_042571305.1 Patescibacteria group bacterium
GAAGCATGTTTTGTTGCAGGGTAAGCCAGTAGTGATCGACTGAACCGGTAAGCAAAATGAATATGGTAACCAACGCAAGAGTCTTTAAGTTTTTGCTCTTAAGTCTTTGGATGCTCGAAGAAATTAAAGCATAAAAAATTAAGACACCAAATATTCCTACTTCTGAAAATATCAAAAGAATTATGTTGTGAACAGGCTGAAGAAGCCAATGGGTAGAAATAAAATTTCCCAAACCAACACCAAAAATAGGATTTTGCTTAATTAAACCCCCTGATACATTAGCCAGCTCCAATCTTTGAATAACTCTTTCGCTTGTGTTGTCAGCTACCACAAACCCCTTAGGAATAAATATCGGAAAAGCAATTCCTGTAATAAATACTACAAATACAATTAGAGCTAATATTTTCCAAAAGTGTCTTTTATTCTTAACAAAAAGGGCAATGGCTCCTACAAAAAACAAAGACACAAATGCCGAAAAGGAAAAAGTTAGCAAAAAACAGATCAATATAATTAAGACTCCAAGTTTAATAATTGGGGTAATTTTTCTTTTTGTAAACATAAATATTAGTATTATCATCACTCCTAAAAACCCGGCTAATGAGTTGGGGTGGGAAAATGTGGAATAACTTCTCATAAAATCCTGTCCAAAAAGACTTGCCAAAGCAACACCTGGTGTTGAAGCACTAAACGTTCTTTCTCCCAGTAGGTTTAATGGAAAACCAAGGGTAGATAGTTTAATAAACTGGATAATTCCAATAACTGAAACAGTCACGCTTGAGTATAAAAGAATTTTTATGGAGTTATTAAACAACTTAGTTGTTAGGTTTTTAGCAACGTATATTCCCAAAAACAGCATTTCAAAAACCTTAACCCACTTATATACACTTACCTCAATACTTTTTGAAAAGTATATATTAAGCAGTGCGAACAATAGAAGTAAAAGAACCTTTTTTGAAAAGAACTTTTTTTTTGCGTCTGAAAGAACAAAAAGGAGGACAACTAAAACATCGGTAAGGTAAATAGTTGGAGCTAGATAATCAACCCTTATTCCATAAACAAAAGCAGATGCTGGCCAAAAATGATATGCAAGTTGTGTCGGCAGAAGAGCTAAAAGCACATAAAAAACAATGTTTGCCATACCCTTTAGGCTTTGTTGGGTTTGATAACTAAATACCTTTCTTTTCCCTCACCCTGTGACTCTGTTACTATTTCTTTGTCGGTGGATAGTGTCATATGAATAATTCTTCTTTGTGCAGAGGTAAGGTTGTAAAGATTTTGTGGCTCTTTAGTTTCTATTGCACGCTTTGCGGCAGAGGTTGCTAAACCATTAAGATATGCCTCTTCTTTTTCTTTGTAATCCCCCACATTAACCAAAACTCTCGACCATTCCCCTGTTTCCTTTCTTAAAATCATACCCAAAACCATCTGTAATCCTGCTAAAGTTTCTCCTCTGTGTCCAATTAACAAACCCTTCTCGTCCTCTGTTTGAATATCAACAACCAAAGCCTCATTGGTTTTGTCTTCAGACACCTTGGCTTTTGCTTTTGTGCCCATAAGGTTCAAGAGCTCATTAACTACCTTATCAAGAGTTTTTGTCTTTTGCATTTAATTTGGACAATTTTAACAAAGAGGCAACGTTTTTGAAAGACGGATCCTGCTGCCAAAGGTTAAAAACTGAGAATATTAACCAATAAAGGGCAAGTCCTGACGGAAAAGTCATGCCAAAAAACAGCGTTAAAAGAGGCATTGTATAAGTCATAGATTGCTGCATAGTAACCTGCAAATCATCTGCTCCTCCTTTTGTTTTCTTGGCAATCTTTTTCTCTTGGGAAATTCGTGGAGCTGAAGCCTTAACCGACAAAAATTGTACAAGTGTTGCCAAAATTAAAACAGGACCCGGAATTGGAATGGGTAAACCCGGGAAACGAAAAGTGTCAGGTTTGGCCGTGTCAAGATATAAAAATTTGGTATTTAATCCCTGCTCTTGAGATATCTTTAAGGGAGCATAAAGAAGCTCGTTTAATTTTTCAACCGTATCTCCGTTTGCTGAAAGAACGGTTGTAAAAACCCTAAAAAGAGCAATTAAAATCACAATTTGAAAAATATATGGTAAGCACCCCTTTCCAGGATTAATTCCTTTTTGTTTATAAAACTCTGCCTGTGCTTGGGAAAACTTTAATTTATCACTCCCATGTTTTTTCTTAAGCTTATCAAGTTGTGGTTGGAGCTCTTTTATTTTCTTCATCGACTCCATATAGGGTCTGGTTAATGGCCTGAGTGCAAAAACCAAGACAATGCTAAATACCAAGATTGCCACCCCCAGGTTGTGCCCCAGGATGTTGTAAAAAAATATCAATCCGTTTGCCAGAGGTTGGGATAAAATTACGTTAAATATATTCATTGTTTATAAAATGGATTACACCTACTTAGCCTAACAACCGACCTCCATCCTCCTTTGACAATTCCCTCCCTTTGAATTTCATTTTGCGCATACTCACTACAGGTTGGACTAAATCTGCATGCATGGCCAAAGGACCCTACAATAATAGGGGAAATAAATTTTCTATATAAACCAATTAGCAAAAGAATTATTTTTTTCATAGTCACTTTAGTAACCTAGCCTTTTTCAAAGCATCCCTAACGTCTTTCATAATTACATCGGTTGTTTTTCTTACAATATTTGATTTTGCTAAAAATACTACATCAAGCCCTTCTTTGACATAATAATTATTAATCCTAACAGCCTCACTTAGTGCGCGCTTAATTCTGTTTCTTCCCACCGCTTCTTTAGATATTTTGGTTGAAACCACAAAACCAAAACGACTTACTCCCTTACCTTTGTCCAACACCACCAAGCCAAAGTCTTCAAACTGGTGCAGTTTTCCTTTTTGCTGAACCTTGTTAAAATCCGATTTCCCGGTAAGTCTGTGTTTTCTTGCAAGCATCTATACGCTAAGTTTTTTTCTTCCTTTAAGTCTTTTTCGTGAAAGCATTTGTTTTCCTTTTTTGGTTTTCATCCTTATCCTAAAACCATGCTTTTTTGCTCTTTTTGTTTTGCTTGGTTGATATGTTCTTTTCGTGCTCATGAGAAGATTATATCACCTGAAATTCAGTTAACAATCACAAAAAATGGTCCTTGACGAATTGTGGATAACTTTGTAAACAGTAATATATTCCGCCCACTGCCCCAAACAAATAAAAATTATAATGGACAATCTTGAAAACATCTGGAACGAAGCTTTAGACATAATCAGAATATCGGTATCATCCGCCATCTTTGTAACTTGGTTTTCTCAAACACACATCTCCTCCGCTAAAGACTCAGGAAAAAGAGTTTCTTTTGAGATAGGCTGTCCAACATCTTTTGCGAAGGCAACAATCGAACAAAGATATTTTGGGCTTGTTCAAGATGCTCTGGTTAAGGTAGTCGGAAAACCTTGTGATACCGTGTTTATTGTTAAACAAAAACCCCAAAAAGAAGGAGTTGAAATAAAAGTTGCTGCACCCCTTTTTGAAACAGAGACGGTTAGTGATCAACACAAGCAATTTCTTTCAAATGCCCGAATTAGACCGGGTTTTACTTTTGAAAACTTTGCTGTTTCTTCATCAAACCAGATGGCCTGGGCTGCGGCGGATGCGGTATCTAAAAGCCCAGGCAAAGCTTACAACCCCTTGTTTATTTGGGGTGGGGTAGGGGTAGGAAAAACTCATTTAATGTTTGCTGTGGGTGATTTTATATTAAAAAAAGATGATCAACTAAAGATTATATTTTGTACGGGGGAGGATTTTACCAACGATATTGTGGAAGGAATAAGAAACAAAACCACACAAAGCTTTAGAAACAAATACAGAAAACTTGATTTGTTATTAATTGATGATATTCAGTTTATTGCAGGTAAAGACGCTGTTCAGGAAGAGTTTTTCCATACATTTAATGCGGTAACCTCCGCTGGAGGACAAATTATATTAACCTCAGACAAACCCCCTTCAGAAATATCCAAACTTGAAGAGCGTTTAAAAAGCCGCTTTGAAGCAGGACTTATTGTTGATATGGCAGCGCCGGATTTTGAGTTAAGGTGTGCAATAACTCAAATAAAAGCCAAAGAAAAAGGAATTGACATTGACATGGAGATTGTTCAAACAATTGCTGGAAATATCGACTCCGCCCGAAAAATTGAAGGGATATTAACCACAATTAGTCTTAAGAAAGAACCCATTACTCAAGAGGTTGTTGAGCAGATGCTAGGGAAAGGTGACGAAAGCAACAACAAAACCCTAAAAACAACCCCTCCAGAGCTTATTTCTTCTGTCTGTAAATACTACTCCATTGGCAAAAGGTCTCTTTTGGGTGCTTCTCGTGTACGGCCTGTTGCTAGACCAAGACAGGTTCTGATGTATCTTTTAAGAACTCATTTGGGTCTTACCCTAGAGGAGGTAGGGAGAGTTGTGGGGGGAAGGGATCATTCAACCGTTATGCATGCTGTGGAAAAGATAACCCAACTGGCCTCAACCAATGTGCAGATTCGTGAAGATATCTTGGGTATAAAAAATACATCTTGATGATAAAATTAAGAGCTTATCCACTTATCCACATCAGCTTTGAATTTATCCACAAAAGTATTAACAATTGTCTGAATGTACTGTTCACACAAATATATTACAAAACTCAGCTTCAAAGAATTAGTTTTGTCCACTTATCAACAGTCTCTACTACTAGAACTACTAGTATATATATGATAAAAAGGTGAAAGGAAAAATTCATGAAATTACAAATTCTCCAAGAAAATTTAACACAAGGACTTAATCTTACCTCTCGTTTTGCGTCAGCAAGAGCACAACTTCCAATACTTGGAAATGTTCTTATCTTGGCTAAAGGTAATAAACTAACGGTTTCCTCAACAAATCTTGAGATATCAGCATCAGTTTCAATGGGTGCAAAGATTGAAAAGGAAGGTGAAATTGCGGTTCCTGCAAAAGTAATTGCTGAACTTGTCGGAAACTTACCTAAAGAAACAATCAACCTAGTTTCTGAAAAGGAGCAGTTGGAAGTTTCCTCTGGTTCTTTTTCATCAAAGGTTTTGGGAATGAATACCTCCGATTTTCCTTCTGTTCCAACATCACTTGGAAAAGACTCAAAGATTGTACTTTTAAGAAAAGATTTGAATGAAGCAATACTTGATGTTCTCTTCTCAACATCAATTGACGAAACAAGACCTATCCTTACTGGAGTTTTGTTTATCTTTGCAAAAGACAAACTAACACTGGTTGCAACAGACGGATTTAGACTTTCTCAAAAAAAATTAAAAGTTGATGAACTTTCCTTAAATACCAAAATAGTAATACCAAAGCTTATTCTTTCGGAGCTTCCAAGAATTGAACAAGAGGAAGATATTTTATCTTTTAAACTTCAGGAGAAAGAAAAGCAGATTATGTTTGCAGCAAAAGATACGATACTTTCCTCAAGGCTTTTGGAAGGGGAATTTCCTGATTACGAGAAAATTATTCCAAAAAGCGCAAGTTATAAAGTAAGAGTTGATAAAGAAGAGCTTGAAAGAGCAGTTAAGTTGGCATCAATCTTTGCGAAAGATGCAGCAAACATATTAAAAATAAAACTATTTTTATCCTCGATTAAAGTTTCAGCAGAAAGTTCACAATCAGGGAGCCAAAGCACTAAAGTTGAAGCAAAAATAGAAGGGAATATTTCTAAAGAAGGATTTGAAATTGCCTTTAATTATAAATTCCTGGAAGACTTTTTACATGCAGTAGGGGATGAGGAAATTAATATTGAGTTTTCAAACACAACCTCACCAGGGGTGTTTACAAAGGCAACAGACCCTTCTTATCTTCATCTTATTATGCCCGTAAGGGTCCAGGGGTGATTATTGGAACTTTTCGATTAAGTTTGAGCTTTTTGCTTCTATAAACTTAAGTGGATATTCTATGGTTTGGTCAAGAGTGTCTCCATCTTTTGATTTTACGTCAATTTTAATAATATATTCTTTGTTTATTTCCCAGTAAGGAACCTCTCTAATATAAAGCGCTTTTAAACTTTCGCTTGTCTCAAAACTTAGGTTTGCACTTGGTGTTGATGTTATGACCAAACTACTCACATCAACCTCTTTGCTGAAAATAAATTCTACTGCTGTTGTTGGTACAACCTCTAAACCAATTCCGTTGGTGGGATTTGTTTTTAACAATCCAAATTTAATTGGTATAGGGGTCGGGGTAATTATTGGAGTAGAAGATTTTTTAGAAAGAATCCAATAAACAGAAAAAAAAGAAAAAATCAACAAGATTCCAAAAAAAATAACTTTTTTGTTGATCTTTTTGTTGTTCATGTTGTTTCTATATTATATTATTTACAGAAAAAGTTCTCCGGTTTTTGCCAGCGCCCATTCATCTGAAACTCCATGTGTAAATGGGTATTGCCTAATTGGTTATATAGTTTGCCTATTTTTTCTCCGGACATAATAACCCCTGTGTTTGCCCCCTTGTCCATATGAGTAAGCACTAAGGTAGAATTACCGTCCGAGCTAATACATTTGTAGGTGTGGCCGGCGCTTCCATATTTATCTTCGTTTGCAAAATAGTACGAACATTGCCATTCAACCGGTTTTCCTAGAACCGTTGGCGCGAACACCTCAGTAGTGCCTGTTGGAAACACGTCATATGCATATCCATAGTAAGAGCAATCCTCGGGATGTTTGCAGCCTGATTTTTGTGGAAGTGCGTAACGATAAGGTTCGCCCCCCATAGCTGTCCAGTACCCAGTACTTCCATGTCCTGTGTCGTTGGAGGCATTGTATGAATAGTTAAATAGAGAGGAAGCTGGTTTAGCACCGGGAACAGGACAGGTAATTGGTGGGGAACCAAAAGTAAGTGAGTAGCTTGTTTCTGTTGAGACAGTGGAGTTATCAGAAGATACGGCACTTAGTTTAACTGAATCGATAATAGCTGAATCGACAAAACTTGAATCATAATTTGATTTATAGGTAAAAGTAATTCCTGTAGCACTTAGTGTGTCTAGTGGTTTAGAGAACACATCTTTATATGCTTCCTCAATATCTATCTGAGGACAACTATTGTTGGAATTGCTTATTACCTGACAGTCATATGAAAGTTGGACGTTTGATAAACTTCCTTTTTTGGGCTTGATTGTTATTGTGTATATTATTTCCTTTCCGTTGGTAAGTGCTGAATTTTCAAGAGGTTCTGTTGTACTTGCTGTTTTTTGAACATCTACATACGGCGATGTAAAACCTCCAAGATTTAAGTCTCCAAACGATGGGGGCACTATATATGCTCCAGAATTAATAATAAAAAGGATTAAAGCAACGAGTATAGGAAAAGCGGCAATAGTAACAATTATCGGAGTTCCTATTGTAAAAACCATAGCTTTGCCAATACTTCCGAATAACGCGAACATGCCCCGCACAGCTCCTGATATTCCTACTCCAGAAACACCCTTTATTGATAATGAGGTTCCCAGCCCAGCCAACACTCCGGGAACAGGTCCCCATAAAAGAAGAGTTGCAGCGCCTACGACATACGGAATTGCCTTTTTAACTTTATCCCAAGGGATCCTTTTGACAATTTCCCCAACAATTATGCTTGCAATAGTGGTAATTCCTGCTGTCACCCAACCGCTTGCAGCACCTAGCGCCACGATCGCTTTAGAGAATAGAAAAGAAATTCCTTTCTTTGCTGCTACACCCGTAGCCGCTCCGACAGTTTCTCCAGTTATTGCAACCCCTGTTGATATAGCAGTTGTTTCGGCTACAGCCCCTGTGGTTAGTGCTACGGCGGGAGCCGAAATAGGGGCTATGAAATCGACACCTATTATTTTTCCCAGTCCACTTAAGAAAGGTGCTGATTCGGGTGAAAACTTAAGAGCCATTCCTCCAAACCAATTTGTTGCTTCCCAAGCGACAGGTTTACCAACTCCGAAGGTGCTAAAAAGTAAGCTTTTTGCCTCTACCGAACCAAGAGCTTTACCAAGGGTTGATGTTGTGGGTATGGATGCAACTCTGTTTTCTACAAAAACCCCTGCTCGTTTAAACAGAAAAGATTTTGCTTGATCACCACCAAAATCTTTTACTTGCTCAAGGGCTGTTGCTTGGTTTTCCAAGAGTTGTGCATTTCCTTGGTTTAGCTCACCCAAGTCAACCTCATAATCAAAATCCTCAGCCGGAGTGTTTGATAATGTTACTTTTATTACTTCTGGGTTTGGACCGAAAATAATTTGAGAAAACTTTTCACCAAGGGTGTTTTTTGCAATGTTTCTGGCTACTTGATCAGGAAACACTCTGAAGGTGGAAATATTTTGAGCAGATAGTCTTAGAGACTCTTGTGTGTTAGGGTTGGTTATGGCTTTGTTTACAACCGTTTTGTCCGGGGCAATTGAGGATAAAATTGCAGATTGGGTTGAAACAGGTACATAACCAGAAGAATCCAGGGTGGTTAGGTTTTCAACAATTGTTGCTGCGGTTTGTTTAGACAGTGTGTCAACTTCTTCAGGAGAAACACCCTGATTTTTTAAAGGGGTATCAATTTTTGATTTAATTTCTTTTTCAACCTCTTTAGTAAATTCTTGAGGTTTTTCATTTGCGGTTTGCTTAAGCGTGTTTAGTGTTTCTTGTTCTTTTTGTGTTAACTGAGGAGTTTCTGGTTTGTCAACTTTTGCATATATTTTTTTGTTTTTTAAATCAGCTTGTGCCTGTTTTGTTTTTTGAAGTTGTTCTTGAATCAACTTTTGTTGTTCTTTGTATGTTTGTTCTTTCCTTGCTATTGTTTCTTCGACTGCTTTTTTTGTTTTGGAGACTATTTCTTCAGTAGCTTCCTTTTTAGCTTTAAGCTCTTCTTCAAATATTTCTAATTGCTCTTTCCCTGGCCTTGCTGCTTCTAAGGCGACCCGTTTTTCGGCTTCAAGTTGTGCAAACTTAACAGTTTCGGGCTTTGAGGGATTTATTTCTACTCCAGTTTGCTCAGTAATAAAATCAACAAAGCCAGCTCGATTCTTCCAGACAAACTCACCAGAAGCATATGGTGTATCTATTCTATAAACAGTATCTTCAGGAAAAAAATGAGAGAAGCCGTCTCTTACGTTTTGTATGTTGTGGCTGGTTAAAACTGTTTTTTCTGCCATATTTATTTATCTTGATATGATTTGGGGTTCATTTGTGCCATTTCAGAAGGTTTGGTAGTAATTAGAGAATGCTCTTCTTGGGACGCCACAACTCTGATTGGTGCATGGTGTGGTCCTGCAAAAAATATTCCCTCACCAACGTTTGCCGCTAAAAGAAGTTGTTTTTCTCCTTGAGACAAATAAAAGACCTCGCCAATCCTGTCTATTGCAGCAGGAGACTGCTTCAGAAGTACCTGCAGAGCACTGTTTGTTACAATTGCCTTGCCTATATCCTGGTTTAAGAAATCCTCCACATCCTGGGTTATGGTGGTTAGGCCTAGATAATACTTTCTTGCCCGCTTTACAACACTCCACAAAAACTGAGCAGTGTCTTCAAACTTCATCATTTGCCAAGCCTCATCAACAACAAGAAGTCTTCTTTTGATATTCTTTTTTACTCTGGTCCAGATGTAATCAAGAATAATAAACATAGCAATTGGTCTTAATTCATCCTGAAGATCCTTCACAGAAAAAACAGTAAATGGATTTGTTATATCAATGTTTGTTTGTTTGTCAAATATTCCAACGAAGGAACCCCTTACGAACTTTTCAATTCTTGCAGCCAAATCAAGAGCGTCTGGTACCTCCATTCCAATAAGTGTCTTGTATAAATCTTCCATTAAAGGAGGTTCTTTACTTTGGGTATCGGGATCCATGGTGATCCCTTTTGCTTTGTAGGTGGCAACAAAAGCTCTGTCAAGCAAAGCTTCCTGTGTTGGGGTAATTTTGCCCATAATAACCTTTAGAAGAGAATGGAGGGAAAGAATTTTAAGCCCTAGTTGATTTTCTCCCTCTTCCCTAACTTGGGCTAAATCAAATGGGTTTATTTTGGAAGAAGAGTTAAAAGAAAATGAAATATATTCTCCCCCCACTGCTTTGGTTAATTCGCCATACTCACTTTCCGGATCAATTACAACAACCTCCGTTCCAACCATTAGTGACCTAAGAGATTCCAGTTTAACAAAGTAAGATTTTCCAGCACCAGATGTGGCAAATATTACCATGTTTGAATTCTCCAGGGTAAATCGGTCAAAGATAATAAAAGATTCGTTTTGGGAATTAATTCCGTATAGAACTCCTGTGTCGCTTGAGAGTTCAGTTGAGGTTAAAGGAAAAGTTGTGGCAACACTTGTTGTATCCATATTGCGGGTGATGGATAGCTCATCCCTTCCAAAAGGGGCGGTTGAGAGAAACCCTTTATCCATATCAAGGGTTGCGTGTTTGCTGACAACAAGTAAAGATCCTAGGGTTGACTCTACCTGACGGGTGATTTGATTAAGCTCATCAACTGAGTTTGCAGGAATGGTGACATAGCAGGAAAATTCGTAAAAGCGCTCAATTCCTTTAACAAGCTGCTCTTGTAAGGACTTGGCGTCTTCAAGTTTTGCTTGGGTTGAAGCATTAACGATTCTTCCTCGCTGGAGGTCTGTTGAAATCTCAGCCTCCATCTCAGCAATCTTTCTTCTTAAATCGTCAAGTACGGTTTTACCCTCAACCGGATATATATAAAAGGCTATATCCAAAGAACTATCAAAATTAACAACCGGTTCAAGCCAACCTGCAGTAACAAATCTGGGATATCCTCCGACAAAAAGAGTTCTGAAATAAACATCATTAATCTTTACATGGTCAAAATCAATCTCGATGGACTTTGGAGAAATTGCATCCAAAATACTCACACCTTCCTGTGTTACCGAAAGTACTGGATTTACTATTTTTGGTTTTTCTTCCTGTTTATCATCCATTTTATTTTTTTGGCTTTTCAACCACAGCCTCAGGTTCTTTTTTGACTGCGGGTTTGCCTGGGTTGTAAATTTCATAAAAAAGGGTAATAAGTTCGTTTGTATTAAGCTGTTTTAACTTAATGCCCAACCGTCTGGCTTGCCTTATAAGGTGATCCCGTCTTGGGTAAAGAATAATTTTTACTTTTTTAATTACATATGATTTCGGATAAGGTAAAGCCACTCCTTTTCTGGTTAAGGCAGCAATTGATTTACCAACTCCAAGCTCAAGTGCTGAAAAAGGTAGCACAACAAAAAATCTTTTCCCCAACACATTTTTCTTTTTGACACTTTCCAGAATGAAGTTTTTATACCCCTGCATCATTTTTGAAAGAAGTGGGTTGGTAATCTTATTTTGTGCGTTAGATAAATAATTAATAAAAGTTGTAATATCTTTTCGTTGTGTCCTTGTGACAATTTGTACAGAGAAAGAAAGGGAATTAATCATGGCCGCATAAGCTGCGATTACCGCTTCTCTTTCCTTTTCGGAGAGAAGCCCAAAATTAAGAGAGGTTGATTCCATAATAAGTGCAGCACCACCGTCTTTATAAATAACAACATCATTTGATATATCAGCTATGGGGATGTGTTTTTGGGTAGCTGCGGTTAGGGGTTTGTCCGGCAAACTTAGATAGGGAACTTTGATGGTTTTAGGCAGATTCATTTTAGTTAGACAGCTTCTTTCCTTGAATAAGGATTGGCGGAATTATACTTCCATTGGCTTCAAAAGACACAGAACCAAATTCATGTCCTTCTTTTTCAGTTGATATCTCGTACTTTCCATTCTCCAAAGGTGTAACAATAATGAAGTGTCCCAGGCGGTTACTTTTTAAGGCTCTTACGGGCCTACCTGCTGAATCACTTATTTCCATTATTGCTCCCTCGACAATCCTTTTTTGATTATCAATAACCTGACCAACTATCACATTGGGTGAAGTGGGTGGATTTGGAGGAGCAGCTTCAGGAGAAAATTGTGCAGCTCGGGTTGATACAAGTTCACTTCCAGCAATGGTGGGGGTTACCTTGCTAAATTGCATCTGAGGACTTTGTGTTTTTTGTTCTTCAACTACCAAACCAGGTTTAACATTTACACCCACCTTAACGGGTTGAGGCTGAGGGATTTTGACACCTTGTTGTTGAGGCGTAGCTTGCGGTTGGGGTTGGGATTCAACTGATTGGGTTACAATTTTTCCTTGACCCATTGGCATACTCACCGAAAAAAGTCCAGAAAGACGTGCAAGAACGCCCTCTTCTGCCCTCTCAAGCTTTTCCCAGAGAGCGCTTTTAGGGGTAGCCGCATATTTTTTCAATTCTTCCTCCTCCTGGGGTGTGATCTTTGCCTCCTGAACAGCTGTTTCATCTTGGAAAAATTTGTTAATCTGTGGATTTTTTTTCCAGTAATACAAAGTGGGGGAGTAAACTGCACGAAAGAATGCAAATATCCACTGCTCCAAAGGACGCTCCTCAAGAGGTAAGAAAGCAAGACCAACTCCCAAAAGAACTGAAATGAAAATAAAGGGCCATTTAACAATTCCAATTATTGGTGTGGAGTAAATAATAAGCCCAATAACGATTCCTCCAGCAACTTCAAAAAACTGCTTTAAAGTCATATCACCCACCAATCTGAATTGGTAAGAACTAATCTGTTGTGGTATAGGATGTTGTTCCACTATATTTAAGCCTATATCGTGAAGAAGTTGATGCAAGTATTATACTTTTTCACAACAGACTAGCTTGGAATAATTTCTGTTTAATGATAAAATTCTATGTATGCCCGACGGTATGTCACCAGAAAAACCACAACCACAAAGATCTTCTGTTGAAGGATTTATTAAAGCTGGTCCAAGCGAAGAGCAGATGAAAAACTGGCAAGGCCCGGGAAAGAAAGCAGAACTTCCAGATTTAAGAGGGCAGGTCCCGGGGAAAAACGTGGACAATGAAGCGCTTAATCGACTTGTAGAACGGTTTCAAAGTGAATTGGCTGGTGCGAGAAGAGATGAAACGGGGTCAGCCTTTATTCAGTTGACTGACTTTTTAGAAAAAGAAAAGCTTCCCGACCCTGAAGCTCTAAAAAAACTATATCGAGAACACACAGTTGATACAATGGCCACTCTTGTTCATGATTTAAACGAGACGCGTCTTCGAGTAGTTCCGGAACAATACGGATTAATGAGGCATGGAGGCAACTTGGCTTATATGACTTCAAGGCTTGAGTCATCAATGTCTGGATATGACAATTTCTCTGAAATGGGCAAAGTTGAGAATTTAGGAAAAGTCTTAAACAGAGACATGGTCCGCTTTAAGGCCATAGAAGTGATGGCAGAACACGCCTCTGTTTTTCAACAGTTTTATTACGATGGTATGTATATCTATGCGGCTTTGGTTACAGGGAGAAGAATTAAAGTATTGGCTACTGATGATTTTAGACTTATGTTTGGGAAACTAAAGGGGCTAGATGTGCGAGAAGACTCCTCCATGCCTGAGGAAATCGGAGAAGGTTCTGGAGAGTTATTAAAAAAAATGATGGCGGAACACGTCCATTTTGATATGGCGATAGCCGAACTTAATAGGTTTAATCCCGAAAAGGATGCTGGTGAGGAGACAGATATGAAGATATCAGAAGTTGAGAGGGACTTTTTGGGAACCATATTTAAGAAAGAAAGCGGAAAAAACAAGACAGAAAGGATAACAGTAAATGGTAAAACGTTTGATACACCCCTTCTTTCGTTTTACACAACAGCCGAGACCGAAAGTGACAGAAAGGATTATGAAACACGAATGAGATCTTTGTTGATTAATGATGCACACAACACACTTTCAGGTCTTTCCGGCAGTATTGATAGTCTAACGGTAGAACAGGACCGTTTGTACAAAGACTTGATATTTCGTGTTAACGAGACCGCAGTAACTCTCAAGGGTGGATGGGATGGTTTGGTAAGCGATCCTCGTACAAGACTGGCTAGATGGGTAAGTGATATTTCGTTTTGTTTTAACGTGGCGACACTAAACATTAATCAATTGGCATATAACTTTGAGTGGGAGAAGGGTGATGATGGAAATTGGGATTTTAAACCATCTATAGCAGGACCAAATACGGGTTTTGACGCGGTGAATATTTGGCTTCATTTACAGCACGAGGTTGAATACATGCTTAAAGCAAGAGTAAGGACACCCTTGCTTGCCCCCGTTGCACAGGATCGTGCGTGGGAGTTGATAAAAAAGGTTGTTGTTGAAAAGGACGACCCATCTATTAAAAAAACAATATTAAACAATAGAGGGTTGTCTTTGGGGGCTGCAATTTTGGGTTTATATGGGAACGAAACAAAAATTTCACCTTCTGATCAAGAAAATATTGAAAATGTTAGAGCCGGCATGACTTTTAACGAAAAGGCTCTAAAAATATTGGAAAAAACAATTTTTGGTTTTCCTGTGTGGGTTGATGGAAAGGTACTACCGATGCCAATTAGGCCGATGTTTAGCGGAATTAACCTTCTTAATACTATGGTGGTTGACAAGGGTGAAGGAAAGACCGTTTTGGGCGCACTGAAAGAGGGAAAGCTTTTAAGTGATGAGGCAATCAATTTTGAGGATTTTGAACCCTATGCTGCAGATAAATGGCAGGTAGATTTGAAAATGCTTAGCGATATTATGAAATATATTTACGGACAACCAGACAAAGATACCTTTGCTCTTTTTCAAGGCAACCCCGCAGAAGCAATAGGAACATTAATTAAAAAGTTAGATATTGGAAGCAGAACAGAAAAACTATGGCTTGATATAGAAGAAGAAAATGAAAAAGGAGAAGCGGTGACGGTCAAAACTGAAGTTCCTCAGCAATTCTATGAAATAGTATATACTGCCTATATGATTGTTGCACATCTGGCTTTTGTTGAGCACGGAATTTGGGATGGTAACGGCAGATGGACCGGACCAAAAGATACCTTTTGGAACGGAATTCCTGGCAAAAAACAGGGAGTGGCTGATTGGATTAAAGCAGCTTATGCAACGTTGCCAGAAACAAAAAGAGGCTTTGATCACTATAGGGATAGTATGGTTTTAATGATCTGTACTTTAGCTCAATGGGTTGGATCGATTGCCCCTGACGCAGAGAAGATGTCCACTAAAACCGACGAGAAAGTTAAGAAACCATATGGTGGTATTGTAGATGGTTTGAAAAATCTTAGAATGACCTAGGAGTGTAAAGACCCAACCCCAATTTGCTGCCTAGTTTTATTGTGTATTCGTTGTTTTTCCTTGCATTGAACCAGACATATCTTCCAATTCATCTCTTGACGGAACTCCCAAACGTTGACCAAGCCTGGTTCCCCCAAACCATCCAACAGTGGCCCGAACAGGTCTTGAGTTGAGTACGGAGGCCCCTGATCTATATCCAGCATATTCGCCTATAGCCCTACCAGCAGGGGTTCCCCTTGCCCAATTATATGGAGCCATTGCTTCATTAATTGCATCTCCATATGTAAACCTTTCTCCCATAATTGCTGCTTTTACTATATTAACTACTTTCGGTAGTGCGATTATTATACCAAAGCTCATCAATAAAAGTATAAATCCGCTTAGGCTTTCACCAAAACCAATTATTGATGGTACCCAAATAACATCAACTAATTGAGTGTTTGCTCCAAAAAGACCCATGACTTCATTAATAATATCGGCAAAAATACTTTTCGACGCCAGTATTTTGAGATTGAATCCGTATGATGTCCACATTAGCTTCCATGCCAAAAATAAAAACAAACCCGTTAAGGGAAAAACAGAAAGTTCCGCTGCCATTTTCTTAAGCCACGTCCCGAAACCTATCTGTGGAACCAACGCCCCAAGAACAATTTGAATAGGAGCAATTATGATGGAGAAATAAACACTTATTAAGTTTTTGATTAGCACCCAAGATATTTTAAAGGTATACCAAATCGATAGAACCAATAGCCAAACTACCACAAGTAATCCTGCGACAGAGATTAGAGTCCCGAAAATAATAAGTGGTCCACTAAAGGTTGAAAAGGTTGCAATGAATGACCACAAAAGACCTATTAAGAAAAAAATATCATATACCAACAAGTTTGTTAGGATATAAAAGCCATAGTCGTTTTGAGGGAATATTCCTTCATATGCGGCGGGTGCACTGCTGGCAATTCCCGCAACGCTTAGCATTGAGGCCAAAAGACCGCCGAAGACATACATTAAATCAATCAAAAAACCAGCAATAGCGTATGAGAAAGTTGCTAATATAAGGGCAATTATTACCTTTGGAAGAGCTGACTGAACAGTAATTATGGTTTGCGGAGTAATTTTGACTTTAAACATAATCATAAAAGCAAAAACAATAACAACCAGAACGATAATTGAGTAGGCAACATTTCTAACACCCGTCCAATATATTTGTATAGGGTTTAGCGCACCGTAACCGAATCCTTGAGCTTTTACCTCGCTAACGGGGTTAAATTTTGACAATAATTCTGATGTATATACTATTCCAGATATGGGTCTGTTTTGAGTATTAAACATTAGCTCAGCTAAATTGCTTGAGTTTGTAGATTCAGCAAGTGTAGGAGTAATAAAATCTATAAATTTGTTGAAAAGCCCTACCACCGCAGAAGTACATTCACTTCCATCTATTGTGTTTTGACCAATATATTTCATCATACAACCGACCGCCTGTTGGTTATCTCTCCCCAAAATATTAATGGGAAGAGAAAGAAGACTCCAGACCACCCATTGGACTTGAGCTGCTGTGTAGCGTTCACCGAAAATTTCAGTTGGTGGAGAGATGGTCTCGTCAAAAACTTTTGGATACCATTCTGAAAACGGTATGTTATACCAGGTCGACTCTTGTGCTTGGACGTAAGAAAAGTTGGGAACAACAGAAAATAGAACAATTAAAGCTGATAATAATGAAAGGGTTAGTTTTTTAAAAATGATGGGCATTAAGTTATTCTAAACGTTGGTAGAAAAAAATCAAATAGCCTTTGTTGTACTGGGTATATTGAAGGAAAGTTCACAACTGTCTGCAAGCTTAGATCAGCTTTTGTAATATTTGTTTCCGAATATAAATTTCTATTCACAAAAGCTTAGTTTGAAGTATTTACCCGCTTCTTCGCTGTTTGCAAAACGCGGAGTTACTACATTTGAGTTTAGTTTGCACGCATCCTCTTCACTTATGTCAAGTAGTTTTAAGAATTCTTTCTCAGCTTGCAGTCTAATTTCTTGGAAAGGGGATTTGAGAATTGTGATTAAGAAGTGTTTTTCATTAGGAAAGAAGTAAATAGAGTATTCTTCTTTTCCAAATAGAAGCATATCTCCCGCCTCGTCAATTTTTGAAGCCGTCTTGTAGAAATCTCTCATTTTTACCCCTGAAACAGTAGTGGATGAGGTATCTTCTTGTTTGGTTAATGGAGTCGAAGGTGGGGGGGTGAATTGGGGTAAGTTGCTCTCGTTGGGTTGGATAGAATCAGAAACGGCTTTTTTTCTGTTTTTGATTAAAAAGAAAACCAACAAAATAATTACTAAGAATATTAGAAATATTATTAGCCTTTTTTTATTCATGGTTTTATTCTACACCACCTCCACACCACGACCAGTCAAAATTATCTCCGGAATAAACTCCTGTGGAACCGTCAAGTGTATAGTTAGGATTTCCCCAAACAAGAAGATTTATTTGAAACAAGCCCACACTATAGTCGACCGAGACGTTATCAAGACACGCGAAACCTTCCGCGTCTGGGGTACCACCGCTTTCCTGCAAACATATCATTGAGGCAATTCTAGCTTTGTTCCAATTCCCCTCAAAATAATTTACTAGGTTTGACACTTGGCACGGCCCCGACACCGCAACGGGACAGTTTCCGGGTGTGCCGTCGCTAGTTACACACCTAGCTGAAGCTATTTTCCACGCATCCCAGTTGGTTCCATTTTTTGAAAACTCAACCATTTTGTTGATGTTGTTTTCGGGATTTTTGTAATATTCTACAAGCTTTGCTACCGCCTCAGGATTCTTCACCACGCACATCTGACACCCGGCGTTGGGGTCTGAACCATCTTCGTCTGGGGATTCTCCTTCGACTTTTTCTGTTACACCCTCTCTACTTGTTGCTTTGTTACCTGAAGTATCAAGTGAGGAGCTAAAACTTATCGGTTCTCCAAAACCCTTTGGCCTAAGCATTGTCTGGATTCCTTTTAAGAAATATTCCTGAATTCCCCCAAGATGAGAAAAGTAAATTTCAGCATTGGGGTTTGTAACTGCAACACCACCACCTTTGTCTGTTGGTGAAGCTCTTTGTGAGTCATATATAACAGGCGTTACGGCTGGTATGTCATATAAATATCCCAAACCACTTAATCTTAAGTTGGGAAATATTCTTTTAAAAGCAGAAGCATTGCCCGCTACCAACTTTTTCCATATGTCTCCCGCAAGCGGTGTTCCTGTGTCTATTTTTGAAAGGAAGCGTGCTGTTTTCTCACACATCTCTGGACTGTATATCTCCCTTGTATTGCAGTCACCTTTGTAAGTACCTGTTTCGGGATCATAATAAGTGCCTGTACAAACCTCCTCTGTTCTTAGTTGAAAGGTGCAAGTGAAAGTTGCCTGGTATGTAAAAGTTCCGACGGTATTGTCACCAAAGAGTTTGTCTCCCGGGTTTGATCTTACATTTAGAATTTTGCATTCACTTGTTTTATCTACCGGTTGTGTTACACCAATAGCCTGATCTTGTATGAGATCCTTTGGAAGATACGAAGTTTGTAATAGACTTGAAAGTTGTGAGTTTTCCTCCATGTGTGCAAAATAAAGCTTTGAGTTCATAGACTCAACATTTTTACCAAAATATTCAAAAACAGCATTTCCACTATCTACTTCTACATCTCCATCAACATAAACTGGTTTGTGGATCTTAAGAACTCCAATTCTATCTTCGGTTGACGAGAGAGGAACGTATGGAAATAAGTTGGAATAAAAATCTGGTTTTAATGGGTTGTTGTAGCAAATATAAATTATCTTTCCCCCTATAACTGGGATGGTTTCTGGTATTCCTACTTCAACACATGTATCTCCCAACCAGCTTTTATATTCTTTATAAAAATCACTATAGTTGTCAAAGTTTTCTTCTTTTGGCGGCAATCTTCCTTCGTTGTTCCACTCACTTAATTTTAGTGGTGATCCAGTTGGACACTGTATTGGAAAACCACCGATTTGAATTTTTCCAAAACCACTGGTTTTGCCAGTTAGAAAACTGATTATATCGCCGATGGTACTTAGCAATGGGACATCAAACGTTGCACGCAAAACACAAACCACAGTCTGATCATGCCTGAGAGTTGGTTGTATAACACCGCCCAATAAAAGGTTATCACCGGATTCCAATTTACCTGTAACTTGTATCTCTCTCGCATCATTTTGTATTCTTAGAGGCAAAAGCTTTCTAATGGGACCGGAGAAATTCACTATTTTTCCAAGATCCTCCAGCTCTCTTAAACTAAGAGGGGGTTCTTCTGCTCTGTAAACAACACCATTTAAATACCAACTTAAATAGTCATTAACCCTTTGTGCGCTACTTAGTTCATTGTCTTTAGAGTCGTTATTAGGAACCATTTCAGTGTTGCCTGCGATAGGTAATTCAGACTGAGAAGCATCAACGGAAACCGTAAAACTTCTGTCTATACCTTCATATTTGCAGGTATAGGTATCACCATCTTGTTCACACTTAGAAAAATCGCTTCCTTTATTGTTAACCTCAATATTATCAACAATAATTACATCATTGCCGCAGATCATAGAAAGTTCTTCTGCCTTTTCATTGCAGGGGTTGGCTGGAAAAGGACGAAGTGAATGAAATTCAGGATCAGGAGACATTTTACACACTGCAGAAACAGTCTTGGTTGAAAGAAGAAAAGCAGAAATTAAGATTAAGAAAGTAATTAGTAGTTTGGACAGGAGCTTTGTCATTTATTGAACTACTTCAAAAACATCAAGTGGCACACCTGTAATTTTGTAAATAAGCCTTAATATAATATAAGAAAGAAGAATTAGTATTAAACCTCCGAGAGCAAGAGTTATGGTCTTCTTTGCTCCTTCAACAGCTTTGGGATCCCCACCTGAAGTTATATATTTAAAACCTCCGACAAGAAGGAGTACAAAAAAAGTTATTCCCGCAAAACCCAATATTACGCTTGTGACTTTTGCGAAAACGGCCTCGAAATCCTCAATTGTTGCAGGCACACCACCTTCTGGGTTAGACCAGTTTTGAGCTAACATATTCATATAACTAAAAGTTTAGTCTAACAAAGCAACTTGAGCAAGGATTATTAAGAGAGAGATGGGATTTTTACTTCCCAGATAGTGATGCCGAAGAACGTTTGAACAAGAGCAAGTATTGCCCAAGCCGCAAAAACGATAACCAGACCGACCAATGCCGCCGTGATTTGATTTCTTGCGTTTTCTGTTTGTTGTTTGTCTCCACCAGAGGCAATCCACCTTATTCCTCCAATAACCAATATGAAAAAGAAAACGATTGCTGCAACAACCATAATTAGCTTAATCAGCCCGGAAACAATTGTGGGGACGGTCAAATTTGTAAGTCCTGAAAATTCTCCAACATTATCCTTAAACTTAATAGTCTCTTCCTGCGCTAATAGCATAACTGATTTCATATTACTCACTATATTATTGAATTTTCAAAATACCTATGTCAAGAGTCAATATGTTTATTCCAAAAAATGCTTCGACAATCTTGATTAGAGCAAAGGATGATAGCAATATGACAATTCCAACGAGAGCACTTGTAATTCTTCCCCTTGCGGACTCCATAGCAGTTTTGTCCCCCCCTGAGGAAATCCACTGAATGGCAGCGATAATTAGAACAAAAAAGAAAATTAAGACGGCAATGATAAAAGCCAGACTAATAAGATTAGGGAGTATTTTTTGGAAAAAGGTAATTCCTCCTCTGGATGATAAAGACCAGTTCTTTAGGGTTGCACCAAAGGCGGGATTGGTTATACGATCCGCATCCTGATTAAGAAATCCTCCCCTTGGTATTGATCTATCCATTTGTTTATTTGCTGGTTTAGTAAATTAGGTAAATTATTTTAATCTAATGTAATATTATCAATTAATTGGCTCACATTAAGTATATCTGGGATTCCGATTAAGTTTCCAATTAAGTCGATAACAAACAAAGAAGCAATAACGATAGCTAGACCTATGATGCCTGTGGTAATACTTTTTTTTCCATTTTCTAAAGCTTGCTTATCACCACCAGCTGACATGATCCCAATTGCTCCACCTATAAACTTAAAAACGAACCAGATAATAGCAATGACTGTCATGATTCCAATTGTTGATGAAATAAATTTAGTAAAAACTGAAGGTGCAGATGCAGCATCTTTGCCTTCAAGACCTAAAGGACCAAATCCTTTGAATCCTCCTTCTGGAGCGAGCGGTATGTCAGCTATTAATTTCATGGTGTTGTTGGGATGGATGGGTTAAGTATAAAATCCCACTGACCAAAAATTAGTTGTCCAAATATTGCAGCAAGAACAAAAGCCCCAGCAGTAAACGCGAGCCCTAGCAGAGTTTGCCATATTTTTGCCCAAGCACCTTGAATTTTTTTCTCGTCATCCCCCGCAGACATAAAAGCATATCCAGCAAGAACTAAATTAATAAGAGCATAAACTCCGGCTCCGATAACAAGGGTTCTTAAGATTATGTTTAGGAAGGTTCCAAGGGCACCTCCTTGAACGCCCTCGGGATACTTTTCTGTTATTTCAACAGGAAGTTTTATAGTTCCGAAGACGTCATCCACCGCTGATAATTTATTCATTATTTAAAGAATTTTAATCCCTGTCCAAAGTTCAATTAATTGTACTATCCAATAAGCAACAAATACAACCACAAAGCCAATTAAAGCACTTGTTGCAGATTGTTTCCCTTTTTCTATTTTTTGAGGATCATTAGATCCTGCCCCCGCAATTATTCCTATTCCCCCCAGGATAAAAAACACCAAAATTGCTAGACCGGCTACAATAAAAGCTATTTGTATAATTAAGGAAACTAATTCTCCGACCCCCGTAACTTCCTTGAATATGTTACCTCCACTTCCAAGAAAAGTGTCTCCAATAGTTACATCTGCTAGCTTCATAAATTTAGAAATATATTCTCAATTACCTGAATATTAAATAAAGTTCCAACAAGTTGCGTAAGCCAGAATGCTATAAAAACAATTACGAACCCAACAACGGCGTTGGTAATTTTTCCTCTTGCAGCCTCCATTTTTTTAGGATCCCCCGCGGAAAACATTATTTGAATACCTCCGGAAAGTAAATAAAGGAGCAGCAGTATTCCTGCAGCTGCAAATATGTATTTAAGAGTGTTTTGGCTGAAGATGGCTCCAATTGTTTTGAACTCAAGATTGGACTCAAAAGCTTTTTTTTGTATATTTTCTAAGTTTTGTGCCAGCATATTATTTTCCAAACCCTGGTATTTCTAATATTTTAACACCGACAACATTCAAAATGAAAACAGACAGAATTAAAAGAATTAATCCCGATATGGCTGATGTTAAAAGTTCTTTACCAGCTTGTAATCTTTCAGGATTTCCTTGTGAGGTCATAATCATAAATCCCCCATACACAATCAGTAAAAAAGCTATTCCACCCCCAATTCCTATAGACCATTTGAGGATAAATATCAGAAAGTCATTTTGCCCATCACTGCCTAAAACAGGAATGCAGCCAATTGCGGTATCAATATAGGTGTCGTCTCCGCAACTCCCATGAACATTACTGTCTGAGTTTGAAAAAGATTGTGTCATTTGTTGATGGAAACCTGCTTTTGCGGAATCGCAACTTGTCTGACTATCACAGCACCATGTCATCGCGCCGGCTGACAATTGCTGAATGCACATAACGGGTTGAGATCCAGAACAAGACTGGAATGCAGTAACTGCGGTACAACCTGCATAGGTTGTTTCAGTAGGAAGTGCTGGTAGTGCAGTTTTCGTACAAACGCCGCTGCTGCAGACAAGGCCGCTGGTTATGTCACATGTGTTTTGGTAGCAACAAGGACCTCCCTCATACCCGCAAGTTTGCGCGTAAATCTTCGGAGGAAAAAATATAAAAAACAAAAAAAGTACAGAAACAATGAACAACAATCTTTTCATACTTTATTCATTTTAAATCATAATCACAAAATACGGAAGATGGTTGATATAATAAAATAATGCAAAAGCTGTTTAAGATTTGTTTTACCTTAGTTTTTGTTGTTGTTGTGTTTTTCTTTGCAGGAGTTTTAGTTCAAAAGGTAGTACGAGCAGTTGATTGTTTAAATCTTGATCCCAAAACTGCCTCTGCCGGAGATGCGGATTATTGTATGGGAGAGCTTGAAAAAATTAAAAGTCAATATGCTCCCGCTCAGCAAAAAAACAAGGATGATTTGGCCAAACTTCAATCACAACTTAATGATTTAAATAAAAGAATCTCATCAATGACAAATCTATTAAAAAGTTTAGAAGCAGACATTTTAGAAAGAGAAGAAGAGCTTGCATACACCAAGGAAATATTTGATAAAAAAACAGACAGCTATTACCGCTTTTTAAGAACTTATGATCCCTTAATGCCCTTTTTATCTTCAAACAGCGCATCTCAAGCGTTTAAAGAAATAATCTTCAGACAAAAAGTTTCTGAGGAGGATAGAAAAACCATAACTGCATATGCCGAAGATCTATCAAAACTTAAAGACGACAAAGCTTCACTTGAGAAAAACAAAGAGAGTTTGGCCTCTGTGCAAAAATCGGTTGGAGAAAAAACTAGCCTCTTAGCGGGAGAAGTTGCTAAGGTTGATGCATATTTAGCTACCCTTACTGCCAAGCAACAATCATTTTTAGCGGCAAAGCTTGAAAGTTTGGGACTTTCCCGAAGTGCATATAATCTTAAAGGAGGATGTTCAGATGATCGCGGGGTTGATCCCGGCTTTTCTCCTGCAATTGCTTTCTTTTCTTTTGGGGTACCCAATAGGGTGGGGCTAAATCAGTTTGGAGCAAAAGGAAGGGCTGAGGCCGGTCAGGATTATCAAGCGATTCTACATGCCTACTATAATGCTGATATAACTTCGGGCTACAGCACCGCAGTTTCCATAAGGGTGTCTGGAACAAATGAGTATGGACAAAGTTTTAATGACAGCTGGAACATAGAAGAGTATGTCAAACATTTATATGAGATGCCGGCAAGTTGGCCAATGGAAGCACTAAAAGCCCAAGCGATTGCTGCAAGAAGCTACGCCTTAGCATATACAAACAACGGCGCAGGATCAATTTGCCCCAGTCAATACTGTCAGGTTGTTAAAAAAGAAATAAACGATGGAAACTGGCAAGCGGCGGTTAACGCCACATCCGGAGTGGTTTTGACAAACGGAGGCTCTCCGGCCAAGGCTTGGTATTCTTCAACCCATGGAGGCTATGCTTTTAACTCAGGAGATATTGGTTGGTCGGCAACTTCTTGGACGAAAAGGTTAGTTGATGCTTCCTCCTCAGTTGGAGGCTTTTCGGATCTTTTCAATAGCGCATATGACAAATCATCCTCTATCTTTTACTGTGATTGGGGATCTCGCTCCGCGTACAATAGAACCGCCTGGCTGAAAGCCGATGAGGTTGCTGATATTGCCAATGTAATTCTACTTGCCAAGGCAGATGCTTCAACAAAATCACACCTCTATCAGGTTGATAAAGCAAATCCCGAAGGAACTGACACATGGGACGCGGCTCGGGTGAGGACTGAGCTTTCATCCCGCGGTGTTTCAGCTTTGGGTTCAGCCTCAAGTGTGTCTGTAGGGGCTGATTTTGGAACCGGTCGCACAACCTCGGTGAGTATTAATGGGGTTAACTTTGACGGTGGTGAATTTAAGGATTTTTTCAATCTTAGAGCCCCATCAAACATCCAAATAGTTGGACCACTATTTAACGTGGAAAAGAGGTAAAAAGTGATATAATAGGCCAAATGCCTGATATATTCATTTCAGAAGAAAAAAAAGAAGAAAGTAAAGCTACTGCTCCAACAAAGAAAAAGAAAAAAAAGAAACACAAACATTCTCATAGAAAACCTTTCGCCTACGGTGGACTTCAACCGATGCTTGAAAAAAAGCCACTCTCATCTTTTATTTTTTACCCTCGTGGTATTGATTTTGAAACAAGAGAGACAAAGGAAGAGGTAATTTTGTTTTTAAGAAAACATCACATAACCAATGTTCCTTGGATTCTTGGTTTGGCGTTATTGTTATTAGTTCCAGTTTTTGCCGGACAACTTGCAATATTGGAAAGTGTTCCTGGTAATTTTGTTTTTATTTTTACATTGATGTGGTATCTTTTCTGTTTGATATTTTTCATTGAGAAGTTTTTAACTTGGTATTTTAATGTGAATATTGTGACAGATGAAAGGATCATCGATTTTGATTTTTACCATCTAATCTATAAAGACGTTACAGAAGCTAAAATAGATAAAATTCAGGATGTTAACTACAAATCAGTCGGGGTTTTAAGAACGATTTTTGACATGGGGGATGTTTTAATACAAACAGCTTCAGAAATTCCCAATTTAGATTTTACCGCTATTCCCAAACCCAATAAGGTGGTTAGAGTTTTGCAGGATTTAAGAACAGAGGAGGAGCAGGAGGCAATTGAGGGGAGGGTAAGGTGATGGAGTTTTTTGGAATAACCTTTTGGGCAGTTGTTAAAATATTTGTTTTGATTCTTCTGGTGATGTATATAATATTTTCCGTTGTTGTGGTTCGACAGGTGCAGCTAATGACCAAAGCTCTTGAGGTTGGTTTTGAAACACAATTGAGGTTTCTTTCCTTTGCACACTTGATCTTTGCAGTCATTGTATTTTTTATTGCCCTAGCGATTTTGTAAATGTTTAGTTTAACCTCAGCCAAACTTACGGGCAGCCCGGGGGAGAGTGGTTGGGCTCAAGTACATGAATTTCTACCGGAAGATGTAGAAAAGCTTTCCAAAAGGGGCCGGCTTTTTGCAGTAATTGCAACTAAAAAACTTGAAGAAGGGGTAGAGAGAATCACTGTAGGCCGTGAGCTATTAGCAAGACTTCACGAAGAGTACTTTGGAGATTTAGAAAAAACCCCATATGAGGCACTAAAAGGGGCTACTGAGAAAGTTGCTAGGGAGTTTGATCAGTCTGTAGGAGAGATTGAAATTGCAGCGGTTTCCTTGGTTGATAACGTTGTTTATTCAACCGCCTCGGGGGGTGCCAAGGTATGTGTTTTTAAGCAAGGGATTTTAGCAACAATTCTTGAAAGCACAGGACCATCTTCGATTTCTGCATCTGGATATCCAAAAGAGGGCGATATATTAATACTCGGGACAAGCTTATTTTTTGAAACAGCAGCACCTGGTGTTCTAAGAGCCGCACTTGAATCAAAAGATGCTCAAAGTGCGGTTGAGTCATTAGCCCCCACTGTTCATGGAAAAGAAAATATTGGAAGTTTGGGAGCTGTGATTGTTTCTTTTAATCAAGGGACAAAGCTAAGCGAAGCGGTTGTGTCAGAACCTAAAACAAATCTTCCGACAACGTCAAGCATTAAAGATAGATTAACCAAACTTTTTTCCAAAGCAACAAAGCTTATTCCAGAAAGAAAGATTTATCTTAAAGGCAAGGTTGAGCCTGAGGAAATAAACCAAGGCAGAAAGACTACTCTTTCAATTGGTGCGATACTACTTATTCTTTTAATGGTAAGTATTGGTTTTGGGATACGTCAAAAAATAAACAAAGATTACAAAGCAAGTTATGAAATCCAACTTACTCATGCTGAGAGTGATTATCAGGAAGCATTAGGGCTTTCCTCGGTAAGTGCAGATAAAGCACGCGAGTTATTTCTAAAAAGCCGTGATGGAGTGGATGCAATAATTTCCAAGGGAGTAAAAGACTCAAGAGTTGATGAGCTAAAAAAGAAAATTGATCAAAGCCAAGGAGAAATCTTGGGTGAGTATTTAGCTGATACGGAGATGTTTCTTGATTTATCTCTTCTTTCTTCAGGCTTTAACGGAGATGAAATACAAACCTCGGGAGGTAGTTTATATATTCTTGATAAAGCTGGAAAAAAGATAGTTAGTGTTGGTTTGGAAACCAAAAAAAGCCAGGTTGTAGCAGGACCGGATAAGGTAGAGGATCCAACATATCTTGCCTCTTATGAGGATCGGGTTTTTATTCTTTCTTCATCAGGTATATATGAGCTTCAGGATGAAAAAAAGAAGGTCTTGGAAAAAGATTGGCAAGGCGAGGCTTTAATTGCAGCCTATGCAGGAAATATATATATTTTGGATAAATCCGAGGAAGCAATCTTTAGATACGCCGGTACAGAATCAGGATTTTCCTCTAAACAAAATTGGCTAGGGGCGGGAGTTACACCTGATTTTTCTGATGTCACATCCTGGGCGATAGATGGATCTGTCTATGTTCTTTTTCCCTCTTCAAACATTCTTAAATACAGTCTAGGAAGTCCCAAGAATTTTTCAGTTCAGGGTGAATATCCGAAAATAACAAAGATAGATGCTCTTTTTGCCGATCAAGAGGATGAGTTTGTTTATTTGCTTGATAGATCTGGGAAACGTGTGGTGGTGGTTGATAAAGACGGAGCTTACAAGGCTCAGTATATTAATGAAAAAGTGGCGGATGCGACCGGACTTGCAGTTTCGGAGGCAGACAAAAAGATAATTCTTCTGGTTGCCAACAAACTCTACGCAATTGAACTTAAGTAAGTGGAGACGGAGGGATTTGAACCCTCGTCCGAAAAATTAATATTACAAACGTCTACAAGCTTATCCTATTTTTTAATTTCCTTTAAAACTTCAAAAATAAGCAAAAAGAGTAAAAAGTAAGATTAAATATTTTCCAACCATCGGCTGTTAATCAGCAACCAATAGAGTATCTCGACTGGTTTACACCCATTCGGCTCGGCCGAGAATCAAACCTCAGGATGCCTAAAGCTTTACGCGTATGCGTAGGCTAAAGGAGCGTTACTTTCGTTGACGCTTTTGTTTTGATCTATTTTTACAAGATTAAATCAAACTTGGCTTGCAGTTTGTAAAAGAACTTTCCGTCGAAACCTATGTCGTCCCCGTGTTTTTAAACTCTTGAGCGATTTCCCGCTCAATGTCTTTTTTCTTGATTGACTGTCTTTTTTCAAACTTACGCTTGGGTTTTCCCAAGGCTAGCTGAATCTTAACTAGACGGCCCTTAGTATATATCGAAGTAGGCACAAGAGTCAACTTTCTTTGCTTCATTTTGGAAGAAAGAGAGGTAAGTTGTCCTCTGTGAAGTAAAAGCTTTCTTGTTCTGGTTGAGGAGTAATTTGTTAAGTTGGGAACTGGTATATTTGCATTTATTAAATAAGCTTCACTGTCCATAATCCTTGCAGTTGAGGTAGAAATATCTACCCTACCTATCTTTACTGATTTAACCTCTGCACCCAAAAGAGAAATCCCTGCCTCAATTCTTTCTCCCTCAAGTTTATATGCAAATGATGCTTTTTTATTTACTTTTTTCATTCTAAACTCAATTGTACATCACGCGGCAAACCGCGGTTATTCTATGGATGCACTTGACCTTATTTTTCCCAAAAAATGTTTGGAATGTGGCAAGGGTGGAAGCTATATTTGTGAAGATTGTATTAAAAAGGTTCCTTTAGGTGGATGGTTTTTCCTACCAGGTTTAAAAGTATATTCGATATGGAGATATAGAGGTGTGGTAAGAGGTGCAATAATTTCCCTAAAGTATAAATTTGCAACCCAACTAGCAAAAGAACTGATTGATTATGTAGCCCCTTTATTACACAAACGTAAATTTCTATTAAATGATAAAAAACATGTGATTTTGATACCTGTTGCACTTCACAAAAAACGCAGTAATTTTAGAGGATTTAACCAATCTGAGTTAATTGGAAAAGAAATTGCCAAAAAAATGAAATGGGGTTATTACCCCAACCTGGTGATAAGGAAGAAAAACACAACCCCCCAAGCTCAACTTTCAGGTTCTTTTAGGCGTGAGAATATACATAATGCTTTTTGTTTAAATCCAAACATAAAGATTCCTAAATCGAAAGTAATTATCTTTGATGATGTACTCACCACAGGCTCAACCCTTTTAGAGGTAAGCAAAGCTCTTAAAGAAGGTGGAAGAAATAAGGTCTTTGGACTGACTCTTGCAAGGTAAAACTTGGCGGTGAGGGTGGGATTCGAACCCACGGTAGCCAAAATGACTACAGAAGTTTTCAAGACTTCCGCACTAGGCCTCTATGCGACCTCACCTTGGGGCGGTGGGTGTGGGAGTCGAACCCACTAGTCCTTTGCAGGACATGGTTTAGCAAACCATTCTCGTCGACCGTCTGAGTCACCCACCTAAAAACAATGCAATTATACCAGATTTCGGGGTATAATAACCTTAAGATATGAATCCTGCCGAAGAAAATAAAAGCACTTTAAAACCTGAAAAGGATTTGGTTGTTTGGACAGCACCAGCAAGACCATTCAAAAGAAGAGACAAGCAGTTTTATATGACAACCTTTGCGATTGCAGGTATTGTAGGTTTAGTTCTTTTCTTGGCTGAAGGGTGGATGCCTGTTCTTTTAATTATTTCTTTGGTTTTTTTGTATTATGTTCTCTCAACGGTTCAGCCTGAAGACATTCAGTATAAAATTACCAATAAGGGAATAAAAATAGCAAACAAATTAACCCCTTGGGAGGTAATGGTTAGATTTTGGTTTTCTAAAAGGTTTGACAGTGAGCTTTTGATAGTTCAAATTCAAACCCTACCCGGTAGGCTTGAGTTTGTGATTAATCAGCAAGTTAAAGAACAAATAAAAAAAGAACTTTCAAACTTTGTTGCCCAGGAAGAAGTACCACCCTCAAGTTTAGATAAGCTTACAAACTGGTTTTCCAAAAAACTACCACAATAAGTGCCCGTAGCTCAACTGGATAGAGCATCAGATTGCGGATCTGGAGGTTGTGAGTTCAACTCTCGCCGGGCACACTAAGGAGGGTTCGCATAGCGGCCAATTGCACGAGTTTCGAAAACTCGAGGGTTAATTCCCTACACAGGTTCAAATCCTGTACCCTCCGCCTACATTTTCTTCTTCAGTCAATACCGAAACTGAGGTATAATGAGGGCTTAAGGTGAAAAACGACAATCAACAAATATTAATTTCAGGTGCTGTAGTTTTTAGAGACTTTAGAGGCAAAAGACAGTATATCTTGGTTAAGCAAAAAGATGACGTTGGTTGGGAAATACCCAAAATCATAGTTAGAAAAGGAGAATCTTCGGTTCGAGCATCTATTAGAATGATGGCTGAACAAGGAGGAATGACAGCAAAAGTGTTGGAGGAGGCTGGGCGTGTAAGTGGTTCCACAGTTGTTAACGGAAAAAGTATTCCTCAAAAATATTATTATTACCTGATGGTATTTAAAACCGGGATGGGTGAGATAATTGGCTTTAGTGATTATCAGTGGCTGGAATATGCAAAAGCCAACAAAATACTTGCACTTAAAAGAGAAAAAGAAATGCTTAAAGGCGCAAAGGATGCGTTAAAACTGTGGGAAAAGGAAAAGAAGGACATACTGGGATAAAGCTGGAGCTTTCTTCAGGAGGCGTAGTTTATAAAAAAGACAAAGCTAAAGTTTTGTGGTTGGTTACAAAATCTTCTTCGAATTCCAAAGCATTTGGGTCTATCTGGAGACTTCCCAAAGGAAGATTGGATGATATAGGAAGTCAACCCGGTCCTTTAGCAACAGGTGCCAAAAAAGCTACAGAGGCAGAGATAAAAAGCGCAGCTTTAAAGGAAGTTGAAGAAGAAGGAGGAGTTAGAGCCAAAATAGTTAAGAAAATTGGAACAGAAAGATATTTTTTTGTCTTTAACAATCAAAAATATTTGAAGTTTGTAACATTTTATTTGATGGTTTGGCAAAAAGACTTACCCCAAGGATTTAGTTTTGAAACATCAGAGATTGCCTGGCTTTCCTTCGATGAGGCGTATAAAAAACTTTCTTACGCGGGGGAAAAGAGTGTTCTTAAAAAAGCAAAAGATTTACTGATATAATACAAAACGTATTCGGAGAGGTCGCATAGTGGACTAGTGCGCATCTTTGGAGAAGATGTATAACCGCAAGGTTATCGAGGGTTCGAATCCCTCCCTCTCCGCACATACCTCTGATGAGAATAATTTATTTAAACACCTGGTACGGACAAATCAAGAGAGATTTTTTTTCCTTTTTAAAAGATAATGTTGGGGCTGACGTTTTTTGTTTTCAGGAAGTTTCCCCGCAGCTTTTTAACGAACTTGAAAATATCCTATCTAATCATGGGGGTATATATGCCACGGAAAACAAAGCTGAACTTATGGGTTTTGTCTATGGCCAGGCTATATTTATTAGAAAGAATTTTAAGATTTTATCTTCAGGGAAGGTTGATTTGTATCGCCAAGTTATAAACGATGTCGGCTATTTGCAGTTTGTGCAGGTTAAAATAGGACAAAAAGAAGTTTGTTTAGGAAATATCCACGGTAAAGCTCGTCCAGGGTACAAACTTGATACACCGGCACGAATTAGGCAATCAAGAATTATAATTGACTATTTTAAAAATAAAAAAGGTGCAAAAATAATCGGTGGTGATTTTAATCTTCTACCTCAAACCAAAAGTATAAAAATGTTTGAAAAAGCCGGATACAGAAATTTAATAGATGAATATAAAATAAAAATAACCCGCAACAGACTTGCCTGGGAGCAGTTTCCTAATGAGGAAAAACAATATTTTGCAGATTATGTTTTTACCTCTTCTGATATAAAAGTAAAGAACTTTGTTGTTCCCAATATCGAAATATCCGACCACCTGCCTCTTATCTTGGATTTTGAGATATAATCAAGGTTGAATGGACAATCAAGTTGATGAGGTAAAGCAAAAGACAGACATTGTTTCGATAATTAGCGAGAGGATTGAGCTTAAAAAGGCTGGCAGGAATTATAAAGCAAATTGCCCTTTCCATAGTGAAAAAACTCCTTCTTTTATGGTCTCTCCTGAGCTTCAGATTTTTAAATGCTTTGGTTGTTCCGAAAGTGGAGATGTGTTTACTTTCCTACAAAAGTATGAAGGAATGGAGTTTGGTGAAGCCTTAAAGTATTTAGCTGATAAAGCGAGGATTAAACTAAAGCCTTTTAAGGGAGGACTGGGAACATCTGAAAAAGAAAGGATTGTTGAGGTTAATTCTCAAGCTTTAAGATTTTATAACTATATTCTACTTAATCATCAGCTGGGAAAGAGTGCTTTAGAATATTTAATGAAGGACAGGGGCTTAAAAAGAAAAACTATTGAGGAATTTCAGCTAGGTTTTGCACCAATTGACTCCATATATCTTAAAAAGTTTTTGGTTGACAAAAAGAAATTCAACCTTAAAGAAACAGAATCAGCAGGAATAGGTGTATTAAGAGGATCAAACTTAATAGATAGATTTAGGGGTAGAGTGATCTTTCCACTATTTGACCATAGAGGAAATTCTATTGGTTTTGCGGGAAGGATTATGCCTGGGGCAAGGGAAGACTTGGCAAAATATATAAATTCTCCGGAAACTTTGGCATATCATAAAAGCAATGTTCTTTACGGACTTAACCTAACAAGGCAATTTGTCAAAATAAAAAAGGTTGCAATTGTGGTAGAGGGGGAACTTGATGCAATCTCATCTTACCAGGCAGGAGTTAAAAACGTGGTTGCTATTAAAGGATCTGCCTTAACACCCGAGCAGGTAAGACTTCTTTCAAGGTTTAGTGAAAAAATAATTCTAGCACTAGATACCGATATTGCGGGGGACACCGCAGCAAGGAGTGGAATTACCATTGCGGGCAATGCCGGACTTGATGTAAGGGTAGCAAGGCTTTCCGGTTTTAAAGATCCGGATGAAGCAGCCAGAGCAGACCCTGATTCTTACAAGAAATCTTTAATTAATGCTATTGGAGTTTGGGATTATCTAATTGATTCTGTTTTTGAGAGATTTAGTTCAAAAGGACCTTCGGGAAATCTAAAAATCTCAAAGGAGATATGCTTGGTTTTGGCCTCAATTGAAGACAAAATTATCCAAGCTGGATATATAGATAAAGTAGCTAAAAAGCTCTCAATTCCTTTTGATGCGGTTGCTGCTCAGGTTGAAAAAACCCAATCTCAAGATGAAAAAGAAACCAAAAAAGAAAAAACAGATGTTGTTGAAAAAAGAGACAGAAGAACACTGTTGGAGGAAAATGTCCTTACACTTTGCTTTCAATTTAATCCCAAAAGACTTCTTAAAAAAGATTTAAAGAATATTTTTAAAACCTCCCTTGCCAAAAGAATATTAGAAGCATATGAGGTCTATTCCAAGAAACACAAAAGCTTTAATCTTTCAAACTTTGCAAAAACACTCCCTTCCGAGCTGTTTGGTGGTTTTGCAGAAATTCTTCTTAAAGAGGATAACAACATAAAAGAACTTGACGTGGCCGTTAAAGAGCTTAAAATACTAATTGTTAAGCAAAAATTAGCAGAAATTGCTGAATCGATTCAAAAGCTGGAAGATGGTGGCGAAAAAGAAGAGCTTCTTAAAGCCCAAAATAAATTAAACACACTCGCCGCATCACTTTCTAAGCTTGAAGATGAGGATGTGGGCGGTATTATATTGGAAGATGTTGGTTAGCTTATTGCTATGATTAGAAAACCCGTACAGGAATTAATTAAAAAAGGAAGAGACCAAGGGTTTTTAACCCAGGAGGAGATCCTGGAGGTATTTCCCGACGCAGAAAATAGAGTTGAGGAGCTTGATGAGTTTTACGACAAACTCTTAGGTGAAGGTGTTGATGTTTTTGAGTCAGTTACTCCTGAGGAGATTGAAACCGATGAAAAAGCCAAAGAAAAGTTAGATAGGGAAATTGAGATTCTCACCAAACTTGCGGGAGTCGAGTCAACAGATCCGGTAAGACAATACTTAAGAGAAATTGGAAGAGTTCCTCTTCTGGTTGCCGAAGAGGAGGTTGAACTTGCTAAAAGATACGAAAAAGCAGACAAAAGAGCAAAAGATAAACTAACCGAAAGTAACTTAAGGCTGGTAGTCTCCATTGCCAAAAAATATATAGGCAGAGGTCTTTCTCTACTTGATCTTATACAGGAAGGTAACCAGGGACTTATCCGTGCAGTTGAGAAATATGACTGGAGAAAGGGCTATAAGTTTTCAACCTATGCAACCTGGTGGATAAGGCAAGCCATAACCAGAGCAATAGCTGACCAAGCAAGGACCATTAGAATTCCTGTCCATATGGTTGAAACCATTAACAAGCTTTACAGAACTAGCAGAAGACTTATGCAGGAGATGGGTAGAGAACCTACTCCGGAAGAAATTGGAGAAGAGCTTGAGTTAGATCCCGACAGAGTAAGGGAAATATTCAAAATTGCTCAAGAAACAACCTCGTTAGAAGCTCCTGTTGGAGAAGATCAGGAGAGTTTCCTGGGAGACTTTATTCCAGATGAAAGCCAACTCTCACCGGTTGACCAAGCAAGCAAGCAACTACTTAAAGATCACTTAGAAGAAGTTCTCTCAACCCTCTCAGACAGAGAAGCAAAAGTATTAAAACTAAGATTTGGTTTAGAAGGAAACAAAGCAATGACACTTGAGGAGGTAGGCAGAGTCTTTGGAGTAACCAGGGAGCGTATTAGACAAATTGAAGCAAAAGCATTAAGAAAATTAAAACACCCCTCAAGACGCAAGAAACTTCAGGATTATTTAGACTAGTCTAATAAAATCAATTACTTATTCTAAGACTACTTGACTTCGGGTTATATATGGTACATATTTAATTGTGGGGTATTTTGGAAAATTGGAAGAGAAAGAAAAAGTGCTGAGGCTTAGAAAAAAGGGCCTTTCGTATAATGAGATTAAAAGAGTTGTGCCCGTGTCAAAAAGTAGCTTGAGCAGGTGGTGCCGAGACGTTTATATAACTCCAGAACAGGTATTTAGATTGTATAAAAATAAACTGGAAGGTTCAGAGCGAGGGAGGATAATTGGAGCTAAAAAACTACAAGAAGCACGGATTGCCAGGACACTTGCGCTTTATAAAGAGGGAAGGAGGGATGTGGGGAAGATAAGTAGACGGGATTATTTTATTGCTGGGATTGGGCTGTACGCAGGGGACGGGATTAAAGGAGATAAAATGGTGGGATTTTCTAACTCTAATCCTAAAATGATAAAGTTTATGTCTGGTTGGTTACGAAGTTTTTGCAGCGTTCCTCTTGAGAGAATGTCGTGCCAGATATGGATACACGACAATCTGGATGAAACTAAAGCTAGGATATTTTGGTCTAGAATTACAGGAGTACCTCTAAAAAGATTTAACAAAAGTTACATAGCAAGAAATAAGATCGAGAGTAATAAAATAAGGAAGAATATTCATAAATACGGAGTTTGTACCATAAACATAACTTCCGCTGAGATACAAAGAAAAATTTTAGGTTGGATGGGTGGAATACTTGATACTTAATTGTTATAATCAGTTGCTCTTTGAAGATTATATTCCCCGGTAGCTCAGCGGTAGAGCAGGAAGCTGTGTTAGCAGCTCTTGGTGGAAACATCAAGATGAAAAGTGGGTGAATTCAGGGAACGCTCCAATTAGTTTGGAGTAACCGTGAGCCAAGCCCCGATTTTTTCAGGGAAGGTGCAGAGACTAGGTGATTACACCCTTAGAGCGCCCACCACCTAAAGTTAAAAAAGCTATGGTGATGAGATAGTCCATATAGTAACTTCAAGGTCGTAGGTTCGAATCCTACCCGGGGAGCCAGTGGCGCAACAAAAGATGTGGTTAAGAATTTGCAAGCCTTTCTAGTTCGGGAATCAAGGTTTCAAATTTTCCATTAATATCAAAGACATATGGCCTATCTGGTATAGGGGGAATTCTTGGAGGTGTGCTACCCATCATCGTAAAGTAAAGAATACAGTTATTTTTCAATTCTCTTTCCTCGACACTAAAACTTGCATTGAATTTATTTTTTAATTCACGAAAGCCTGTTTTTGTAAATGCTTTCCAGAAAACTTCATCAAATTTTTTCATTACTTCATATTGAGGTTGTGTTACCCCAAGACTTTCAAGGTAAGGTGTTAAAATAGGACTTTCCAGATAAGATGACGCTTCCCCTTGTTTTCTAAGCAATCTAGCTAGAGACTTTTTATCCACTGTTTCTTCTCTTGGTGTATTATTATTCTGTGTATATTCTACTATCTCCAGTTCATCGGGGCTGATTGGGTGTTTTTTAAGCTTAAGAACTGGCAGCCAGTCACCACCTCTGTCTTGGTAAAGTAGTTGTGCAGAGTCTGAGCCATTCTCTTTCTTACTCATAATTTATTCTGAATTGGTAGTGTATCACAGCAGCTTGAGAAGTCAACTTAAAACCCTTTACCCTTTATGCTATCAATTTGCTTTCTTCTTATTTAAGCCGCTATTCTCAGGTTCGAAAACTTGATTTGGAAGTGTTGAGAGAGAAGATGAAATATATTCAGGAGGAATAAGAAGTTACGCAGTAAATTATTAATAATTATATGTAATATTTCAAACGGACAATTGGTTCCTCACATAGTCCACAAGAGCGAGCTTTTAGCTTTTGATATATTTACTCCAGGCTATTTGATATAATTCATACCTTATGCCAATGGACCCTAAATATGAAGATTTGGAACTCGACATTGTTGAAGCTCGAGGTGCAGGACGTGTGTGGCAAGAAATGGCTAAGAACCCTGCCCTTCCAGGTTCAAAAACTGCACAAACTTTCCCTAACGGAATCCCCAGAAAAGTATTAGAAAGAAAAATGAAAAAAACAAAAGAAAGAATAAATGCAGAAATTACTCAAGTTACAAGAAGAGAAAGAGAGGGTTAACTTAATATCTTTGTAGACTCCTCTTTTCCCGTCTGATATTATTCAAATTAATGAAATTACTTTTAACTTCAGCTGGGTTAACAAATAAATCTATAGCTATTGCTTTTAACAAACTGGTAGGACTTCCTAAAGAAAAAATCCATATTGCATTTATTCCAACCGCAGCCAATGTTGAAGAAGGAAATAAAGATTGGCTAATTGATGATTATAATAACCTTAAAAAACAAGGCTACGGATGCATAGATATTGTTGACATTTCTGCAATTTCTCCAAAGGTTTGGAAACCAAGATTAGAAGATGCAAATGTTTTATTTTTTGGAGGTGGTAACACATTTCACTTAATGCACTGGTTACAAAAATCTGGATTAGAAAAACAATTGTCAGAATTGCTAAAAACTAGGGTTTATGCAGGTATAAGTGCGGGTGGATGCATCGCTGGTCCAACTATTTACAACTCTGTTCAAAACTTATTTGATGAAAAGTATGAGTTGCGCATTAAAGAAGGTTTGGGTTTAGTTGATTTTCAATTTGTCCCTCATTTAAACTCTCCTTACTTTAAAAAAATAAGAATAAAATACCTAGAAGAAGCAGCAAAGAAAATCACTGAACCAGTATATGTTGTGGACGACAATACTGCTGTAAAAGTTGTTAATGATAAGGTAACCGTAATATCAGAAGGTATTTGGAAAAAATTTAACTAGGAAATAGTTCCCCGCATAGTCCACAAGAGCTAGCTAGCTTCGGTAATCTATATCAAACCTCAGTAAAAGTTACTCTGTAGGGACCACTGTTGTATACATGTCTACGTAATTTACGACACACTCCTTTTTACCTCGGCATAGCTTATTCTGGTAAAGTGGGCAAGAAACATATCCTTTTTCTTCATCGACAATAGTTAACTCGACAGGGTTTGAGAAGTCTTGTTTAAAATCTATTGATGCCTTACCCCTTTTTACTTTTGTAACAGGCGCACACTCGGTCCTTAATCCCATGTACGGATTCTAACACCTAAATTATATTTGTCAAAAGCCAACCTTATACAAGTAGTTCCTCACATAGTCCACAAGGGCGAGCTAGAGGTAGTTTGATATATTTATTCTTCTTGTTTTGATATAATTTCTCTGTGAAAGAATTAAAACCTTTTCCACCACAAGGACTAACAACCATAGATTGGTGTAATATTGATGTGGCAAAACCCTGCCCCTATAAAAGTGGAATAAAGAACTGTGGTATTAAAAAACGATTGTCTGAATTTTCTTTAAAAGGAGGGTCAAGAAAAAAAGAAGCTGAAAGATTGTGGAATTTGGCTCAGTCTAATCCAAATGTATTCAATGACTTGTGTATAGGGTCGTTTTTTAGGTATTAACAAACCAGTTCCTTACATAGTCCACAAGGGCGAGCTAGGTTCAATTTTTACTTTTGAAGAGAGGGTGTTTTCCCGGCTTTACTAATGTCCCGCTGGAGTTCGACCATAGAATGGTCTCATCTTTTAATTTAAGAGATTCCCAAAGTGGGTCATCCGGTGCTGTTAGCTTACTAGTCGTCTCCACCACTTCTCTTAAGGTGGCAGGCAAATTTCCTAATTCATATTGCATTAAAGACACACCGGTGAAGAGGGCTGTGGTTGAAGAGATTTTAATGGGTGGTACTAAATCATAATCATGACTACCAAAAATTCCACAAAGTTGTATTACTGCAGTTTCTTGCTCTTTATTCACCTCAAGTGTACGCCAATGATTACCAGGAGTAAAACCATCAGGGGGTGTGTCAAAGAGGACGGTCTTACTAAGATTTGGAAGCCCAACCTGGTCTACAATCTCTTTTAAAGAGATGGGTTTTATTCCTGATTCCCTAGCCAACGACAAGTTGAATTCAGTATTTTGATAGGGGTAAATAAGACGTATCTTTTCATACACCCTTCTATCCACTTTTACAGAAAAAGGTCCAATAGATATCCTTAATGGTTTTGGCTCGCGTCTGAACCCAAATAATTCAAAAATACTTTCTTTAGACATCTGTGTTTTAAATTGTTGCTCGTACTATAACGGTTATGAAAACATATTTCAACTTTAGCTTGTTTTATTAATATAATAAGTTCGCAACATAGTCCACAAGAGTGAGCTTAGTGTAACAATATTGTTAAGGTTGTTGGTACATGGGCTTTTTTGGTTTGTTTAGTTTCTCTTTTGTGGTAGTATACTAAATTTATGACAGAGCGATTAATAAAAGCCATGTTTGAAGTTGACCCCCGAAAAGCTCCAGTGGCTAGGTTTTATAAGGGACTTGCATGGGCTGTAAAAAATTGTGGACTAGGTGTTGAGTTGACTGTTCCTGTAACAGATGAGCAGAAGTTATTGCCTTTTGCATCATCTAATCCAAACGTGCGAGTTCGTATACCAGAAGATGTTGTTAAAAAGATACTTGAATCTGGTGATGTTCAGCAAGAGGTAGCAAAAATTGTTAGAAGGGGTGGTGTAAAACGTGGCCTTGGTGAAATTGGTGCAGAAGTAGTTTGTTTAGGATTGGCTAAAATTTTAGCCGAAGATGAAGATACTAAGCTGGACTTTCAAATATAGAATCTTAAACCACAAGAGCGAGCTGGACTTGTCTTAATCTACTCACTTTGATTAATTTATAACTCTACTGGTATACTTCAATAATGAAACTAGCCGAGAAAGTTGAAGATTAAATAGTCTCGGGCTTATACTGGTTACATGGAGAAATAATGAAACAAGATTCACCAGAACATGCAAAAAGTTACGAGAGACAAGCGGCTTATTATGATGCGATATATGAAGCTCAAGGAAAAGATTACAAGAAAGAATCAGTTCAAATTCATGAAGTAATCGGAAAACATAAAATATCAGCAGGAAATAAACTGCTTGATATTGGATGCGGAACAGGAGGCCATTTTCCTTTCTTAAAAGAATGGTACTCAGTTGAAGGTCTGGATATTGACCAGCACATGCTTCAGGTGGCAAGGCAAAGACTTCCAGACATCACCTTTCATCAGGGTGATATGGTTGACTTTGATTTAAACAAACAGTTTGATGTGGTTACTTGTTTATTTAGTGCTATTGGTTATGCCATGACCATTCCGAATCTACAGTCTGCAGTTAAGTCTCTTGAACACCACACAAAACCTGGGGGTGTTGTGGTTGTTGAGCCTTGGTTTTCTCCCGAACAGTGGAAAGAAGGCCGACCCTCTTCTGTTTTTGTTGACAAGCCAGACATGAAATTGGCCCGTATTAATATAAGCGAGAGAAGAGGAAACGTTTCTATTGTGAATTTTCATTTTCTAGTGGCTACACCAGGTCAAGTTGAACACTTTACTGAGTTGCATGAAATAGGCCTCTTCACAAAAAATGAGTATATGGAGGCTTTTGAGAAAGTAGGCCTGGAAACAACCTTTGACCCAAAAGGAATTACAGGTAGAGGTCTTTATGTTGGAGTAAAAATATCTTAAGCTGATAAGAAGTTCCTCACATAGTCCACAAGAGCGAGCTAAGAGCCTGCGGACTTGCCGTTTGGGGAACAACAGTGATATATTAGAACCCATGGAAAGAGAACTAGAGGCAAAACTCATGTCTTCTGTTGTAAAAGCACATAATAGACGGGAGGCAATAGCCAAGTTTATTGAAGAAAACACAGACAAATTAACCACAGAGGAGCTAGTAGAAATCACAATGATGGGTATTGACCTGGTTGTTGCTGACGCTGTGGAGGACATAGAAAAAACTGGCCTAAGAGTTAGAACGGTCTCACTAAAAGACAATCTTAAAAAGATTTTAGAAATTAGCAGAGGGAATACTCCTTAAAGTTCTAAATCCATCCCACCCCGCGAGCTCATAGCGTAACAATTTGGTATACTTCAGTTATGAACCTGAGAGGAAAAAACGTCGTGCTTTTCGGAGCCTCGAGCGGATTGGGAAAATCCCTAGTAAAACTTCTTTCAGTTGAGGAGGTAAATTTAATCCTCCTCTCAAGAGGAATTGGTTTAACAAATTTCCCAGACACTGTAAAAATACCTTGTGATATTCGAAAAGAAAACGAAATTGTTGCTGCTTTCAAAAAAATAGATAGTAAATTTGAAAAAATTGACCTACTTATAAACTGTGTTGGAATTGGTTTGGTTAAAGATTTAAGAGAAACAGGAGGAAGTGAAATAGACAACGTAATCAATACAAATCTAAAAGGCGCAATTATTGTGGCACGCGAGGCATATAAAAGAATGTCTCAGAAAAGTTCTGGTTACATTGTAATTATTTCGTCTACTTCTGGTAGAAAAGTAAGAGCTATGGAAACAGTGTATTGTGCAACAAAGTGGGGATTAAGGGGTTTTACAGGCAGCTTACAGTTGGCTGGTGAGGAGAATGGGGTGAAAGTTACTGGGGTTTATCCTGGTGGGATGAAGTCTAAGAATTTTTGGTCTATCGTCCCTGGCAAGGATATAAAAGATTACCTCGAACCTGCATTTGTAGCGGAAAAAATTATTAATTTAGTAAAGGGTAGATATAAAAAAGAACTTGTTATCGAAAGAGCAAGTTCCTAACATAGCCCACAAGAGCAAACTGAGTAACCTTAAGCTAAATCTGTTAAAATAATTTGTGTTTCAAAAAGTAAGACAATTAACTTCACAAACTGAACCATATTGGTCAATTATTTTTGTTCCTATTTGGCAAGAATTGTTGTTTAGGTATGTACCCTATTTTATATATTTAAAGTTAAATAATTTCTGGTTAATAGGTATTATCTCCTCTTTAGTGTTTACATCTATACATTGGTATTTCAAAAAATGGTTTATTGTCTTTTCCTTCTTTGGAGGTATACTTCTATGGATAATTATTGTTAAGTTTGGTTTGCTACCTACAATCATTATTCATTCAACAATTAACTTGTTATTGAATGCTTCTGGGTTAAGAAAAAGGGCTGAAAAAAAGTTCTCTACATAGTTTACTAGCCCCTGCCAATTTTTTAATTTCCTTTTATGTGGCTCCTGCTATAATCTACATATGGCAATAAAATTTGAGTTTCGTGACATGACTAAAGCCGAGTTTAAACGAGAGCAGGCTGCTTTTGATGAACACGGACAAGGGTTTGGAAATCCACCAGATAAACAAAAACGTTTTGGGTTTGTTGCAACAGACAAAGGGAAATTTGTAGGCTGCTCAAGCGGGTTGGCTCAAAAGAACAATAATAAATATGGCAAATATTTTTATCTAAGTGACCTTTTGGTTGAGAAAGATTACAGGAAACTTGGTTATGGCAAAAAACTTTTAGAATTACTGGAAAACAAAATAAAACAACTGGGGATTGACTATATTTGGACATGGACTGCAGAGTACGAAGCTAGCACTTTTTATCAGAAACATGGATATCAAGTTTTTACTACATTTGATAAATATTACCAGTCAGGTGATGCCAGGGTTGGACTTCTTAAGAAGCTGGTGTAAACAAGTTCCTCACATAGTCCACAAGAGCGAGCCAATTATATTCTTTGATTAAATGCTTTTTTGAACTCTTCTTCAGTTTTGAATATATTTAGCGGAATATTCATATTTCTCAATAGTCTTCGAAGTGTTTTTTCGTGGGCACAATTATCTATTGATATTTTCTTAAAATCTTTTGAAAGTACACTTTCTGATAAAGAAGGGAACTTTGTTTCACCAGCAAGAGCGTTTAAAGTCACCTGTGTTTCTTTGTCTATTATTTTTGCACTATAAGCTGCCAAGTCAATATTCTCTGTTTCACAAGCGAGTTTCAATTTGTTGTAAATAGATTTAAGTTCTTCATAAAATCCGATAAGTATTTTGGAGTCTGGTTGGGTTTTTTTATCTTTTTTTTCTTTAATCTTTAAATCTGGGCTTAAAATGGGAGCCGTTTTGTTTCGAATGTTAGTTTTTAATGTGGCTAACAAATTTTTATATCTTTGTAGCTCCTTATCTGTAGAAAAATATACCACTTTCCCGTCTAAAAAAATTGACTGCAAGGGCCCCTCTAATTTAGAAATTCTTTCTGCTCTATCCCAAGAGACGGGCCACAAGTCATATCCAACCCCTTTTATAATGAACTGATAAGATAGCCGATAACCTTTTTCCGTCCTGGGAATAAAAAAGAAATCAATATCAGAATATTTATGTATATTTCCTTTAACATAGGAGCCATAGCAAACGAGCACCGAAACATCATTGGCAAAATCACTTTCTATCTTTTTGATAATAGTTTCGAGAATCTTACTATTCCGAATTACTTTATTATTTAATCTCATAAACTAATCAACACACAAGACATGGTCTAGATGACTAATTGAGTATAGCAGAGGTAAGTAATTTCTATACTCATTAATCGGTCAAAAGCAAAACCAGTTCCTCACATAGTCCACAAGAGCGAGCAGACTACTTAGCTTCAAAAAACCATACTAAATTGTTCGAACTCAGTTAGGATTTAATCTTTATAACTTCTTAAAACTTTTTATTATTGAAGATATGGTTTGTCTGTAAGGCCAAGTAATTGGATATGCGTAGCCCACTAATCTTAAGTCTGTACTGCTGTTTGTAGGTTCTCTTAGCTTTAATTTGTATTCGTAGACTGGGGGGTCTGTTACTTGTAGTTGTATTGAACTTTGAGACTCCAAAGTATCAAGTATTTTTTCTGTTAAAAAAACAGTGGTAGAAGTGAGGTAGGCAATTTCCCCTTCATCCATTTCAATTTTACTAAATTCTGGGGGAGTATATCCAGGCCTCGAATCCTCAAAGAAAAAACCGTCAATTGGGTCCCCCATACTAATTATGTAGTTGTCACCCAGGGGTATTTCACAGATAGTCTCTGAGTCTGGTGTTCTTTCGTCAATGCATTTTTTCAGATTATTAACACATTCTACATCCTCATTATTTTGGGTAACCATAACATAGTCGGCAGTTGAATCATATTCCCTTGGTAATTCATAAACTGACATAAAACTCGGGTATTCAAATTGGTATTTACCATCAGAGGTTATAAAAACGTTTGTATTAAAAGGCTTGTCAACGAAGTCCCTTTCAGATATCACTGAAGACAGTTTTGTGAGATTCATTAGAGTACTTATATAAGTAGGGTTTACTCCCAAATTAGTATTAAAGTTACTATCTGACTTTTCTTGGTTTAGTGTCCCATTCGTTTTTAATGATGGAGTTGGTTGAGTTTTTGTCACCTGTTTATTTTGTTGAATGTATTGGTAACCAAAATATCCCGCCACCGATAAAGTTATAATCTGTAGTACGACAAGTGAGATTAGCAAAGCCTTCGGATTGCGAGGTTTTACGGGCTCAACTAGTGGCTGTGAAGAGGAAGCCTTAGGAGTACTTGGTGGTAGGTTGTTTTCCATAATAAAATTTTAGCACATTTTCTAGATGGTTATAAACAAGTTTCTCACATAGTCCACAAGAGCGAGCTAGCTTCACAAAACCTATTCTCCCGTGTTGTAGTAAAATAAAGACAATGAAAAAGAAAAGAGGCCCTTGGGTAGTGGTTGGTACCAAAACCATTTATCAAAATCCATGGATAAAGGTCAGAGAAGACAAGATTATTAGGCCTGATGGTAAAAAGGGAATTTTTGGTGTGGTTTCAATGGTGCCTGGTGTTTCTGTTTTACCCATGGACGATAAAGGTGATGTTTATTTGACCAAGGAATATCACTATGGTGTGGAAAGAATAACCATTGAGGCCGTAAGTGGCGGAATTGGCAACAAAGAAACAAAAATTCAGGCTGCAAAACGAGAACTTAAAGAAGAAACTGGTTTAACAGCAAAGAAATGGACAGATTTGGGTGTAGTTGACCCCTTTACAACAGTCGTCGTCTCACCTAATTACATGTATCTTGCTCAAGACCTGACCCATCTAAAAAGAAACCCAGAAGGAACAGAAAAGATAACAGTATTTAAAATTCCCTTTAAAAAAGCAGTGGAATGGGTTATGGAAAATAGAATAACTCACTCGGCTACAACAACTCTAATATTGAAAGTCAATAATTACCTCAATAATTAATAAACAAGTTCCTCATATAGTCCACAAGTGCGAGCTAATTACCCTATAATTTGATTTATCCCCTATTCTTCAGGTATAATTGCCTCAATTTTCTAATCAGAAGCTAGTTAATTGCTTTTAGTTTTTGAGAAGAAAAAATAAAAACTTGCACTTTAAAAGGAGGCTAAGATGAAAAAAATAGTAAGTATAATTTTATTGGTTGGCATTGGAGGGGGAATAATTTTCCACACTATAGAAAACAAAGTCTATGCAACAGCAGTTTTTCTTACATATGTCTTCGTTTTGGGTGTAGGAAAAACACTTATTACACGTAGAATAAAAGAACAAAAAATATGGGAGAGATTTTTTTCCAATATGTGGAATGTTCTCAAACTTGAACACTTTACCTCAAGCAAGGAATTCTATGACTACATTTATAACGACCTGCCACCAATAAGACAAAGAATACGAACAAGGCATCTGCAAATTTGCCCAATCTGTAAAGAAAGATTGGAAGAAATTAAGAAATGGATGTCCGATGAAAACGAAAAGTTCAAAATGAAAAAACAATAAAAAGTGCAAGAAAAAAACTCTTTGAAAGAGAAACACAATTAAGTTATAAAGTGTTTTTCAAGTAGGAGAGTTTTTTATTGGCATAAAAGGTTCCCCACATAGTCCACAAGAGCGAGCTTAGTGTAACAAGAAATTTATGCTCCAAAATGATACAATTCAAGCATGTCTGAAAGAACAGATAAATTACTAACAGATGGCTTGTCTGAGGGTTACGCAGGTGTAAAAAAACCTGAAAATATTCAAAGGTCTGGATTTCCAGGAAAAGCCAATGACTATATAAATTCAGAAGGAGGTCACTATCATGATGAATGGTTTGCTGATGATAGTGGTGGAGGACAGGAACTAGTAAAAGAAGGGGAAGAACAATTTACTAGACTCTATGGCGGTGGTGTAATTCCAGTTGAAGAACTACAAAAGTTAGGTCTTACAACAAAAGATGTTATCTTTCGTTTAATAACAAGCGTAAATGAACTCAAGGAAAAAACTAGACTATATGAACCTTGTTCACTAGAACTTCCAGATGGATGGAATTACAAGTATGAAATTATCAAAAAAAGTAAAGAAGTCCCCCTAACTGTTGGTTATGAATCAATTGAATTTAATGGCAGGGAGGTTTTTGCTCACGCCCACATACTTTCCCCAATAAAATAAGTCTCGCATAGTCCACAAGTGCGAGCTAGCTGTTTCATTAACTTCAGTTTTTGTTATAATTCCAGAAAACTATGGTAGAAAAGGAACAACCGTTGCATCCAATACAAGAAAGAGTGAGGGAGCTTTACAAGCACAACGGTTGGGATACCGACCCAACACTGCTTCTTCTAGCTATGCAAGAAGAATTAGGCGAGTTAGCGGCTCGCTGGTTAGCGGAGCACCCAGGATACGAAAAATCTATTAAAGATACGGACCCAATACCTGAAGAGGTAGGTGATTTAGTTCACCTGGTTTTGGCTTTTTGTAACACCCAAGGAATTAACTTTGAGGAGTGTGTGGATGCGACGATTAAAAAAAGAAGAAAAAAGTAAGTTTTCCTCTAAACCCAAAACAAGTTCCTCACATAGTCCACAAGAGCGAGCCCTTAGCGTAACAGAAATGTAGTTAACAAGGGCATGTGGAATACCCAAATGATATAATTCCTTGATTTACCATGGAAAGGTTACTGGACAGTATTGAGTTTGACCAGGAAAAAATTGAAAATAAAGCTAATGGGATTGCCAAAAAAATTAGTGAACTCAAAACTTCCAATAAACAATACACGCTTTTTCTTTATGACTTCAGTTTTGGAGGGAGCGATGAAGTATGGTGTCGTCCTTATTTAGATGATGTTAAAGACCATCATGATAGAGTAATTATTCAAGATTTACATATTGATTCAAGTATGCCTTTGTATGAACAGGAAGAAAAGGTTATTAATACTCTAAAAAAGGCATTGAAGGTTAATGAGAAAAAGACGCCCCACTATGCAGAATTCGATACACTTGGTATGGGATTAAAATGGGACGGCCATGATTTGTACGAAATTCATAATGTATGGAAAACTAAGCTTTCAGGCGTATACTGGCACTTTATTGAGATAGGAAACATCTATGGTGCTCCAAATATTAATGCTATTACAGTAAACGAGGATTATAGCAGGGAAGTGAACAAGCCTATTATAGATATTATTCGAAACGCAAAGTTATTTACTCTACGTCAAATACTAAAACCGTGAATAAAGCTTCTCACATAATCCACAAGAGCGAGCTAGGTGAAACTTAATATACCCAAGTTAGCCTTGTCTAGAACGCCAACAGAAACTAGCCTTAAATCGCCTCTAATAAAATTCCTAAGTTGTAAGTAAATAAAATTGTAAAAGCCCAGTTTAGTGGTTTTTTTGATTTGTGGTAAGATTGAACAAAGGAGGGGGTGGAGCGAAATGGGCGGTTATGCAGTTGGTTTTGTTGTTGGTATTGCTTGTGGTTTTGCCATTGGACGAAAACAGAAACCTTGGTCGGAATTAACTGATATACAGAAAAAGATTATAGTTGGGATTACAGTTCTCCTTGTGATATTAGTTTTACTTACGACATTTGGCGTTATCTTTTATTAAAACGGATTTCAATTAGTAGCTAAGGTTAGGCAAGGCTTTACTCATGCTATTTTCTCTCTTGATTCCTGTACTAACTTAAAATCTTCAAAAAACTGTACTAAATCGTTCGAACCCAGTTAGAATATAAGCTTCGAAGCCTGTTTTTTTATTGCCGAAAATATGTTTGATGTAGTAGTAACTATTTTTACTTACTTGCGAAAAATTCTTTAACCAAAGGGTAGGCAGCCGTATCATAAATCTTCCCAGCCCCCAACAAACTATGAACTGTAAATCCAACTGCACTATTGCCATATTTGTCAAAAGCTGTTAGTCCCACCTTGTAAAGTTCTTCTATTGAATAATCTGTTTTTACCTCACCAAACATTTGCATTTGATCACTTGCATTATTAACCATAAACTCCGCCCCTATCCACGGAATCCCATATTCTTTGGACATCTTTCTCGCCTGTACGCTAGATAGTTGCACATCTCTAGTAACTTGTTCTGGACTAGGAGCACGGCCACAAGCAGTAACTCCAAATATATCAGCATTGACCAGCGATACACCTTCATAATTACTCCAATTGCTAAATCCTCCCATTTTATACATCACCTTGCCTGAGTATAGTTTTCTAATTTGAGGCACCACTCTCGCATAAAAGGCATTCATTACTTCCCGCGTTTTTTCTACTGGATAATTATTGGAGTCCATAATCGCTTCTATCTGATTAACCGGCACAAAGTAATCAACATTATATTTTTCAGCTATTGGAGCTAGCTCTAAAGAAACCGCCTCAAGTCTTCTTGACAAATCTTCAGGTGTAATATTATGTTCCTCCATCCCTCCATCCTCAAACTGAACATAATCAGGGAACAAAACTACAGATAAGCCTTGCTGTTTAGCCAATAAAATATTATGAACCAAAGCCCGTTTTGATTTATCTTGACTGTAATCTCTTGGTTTATCATAGCCCAAATACCACAGCTTCAGTTCTCCCTCCCTAAGCCAATAATTAGCATGAATAAATTGTGTGTTCACTCCCAAGTCAGCCAGTACATCAGAAAAATACAATACTTCAATCAAATTCGGTAAAGTTCCATAAGTTTGTGTAGCTTTTATATAAGTGGGATATTTTCTTGTTAGCGATTCATTCATTTTGTCTAACTTTTTCCAACTAGGAACCTTATAATCAAGTTTTACAAAAGTCTCATGGTCATTATTATCTACATTTTCCGAAATCCAGGCTTTCCTGGCTTCAGGATCTTCTGGTGGGGGGCCAACAGTATTTGCCAAAAAACTACCAGGCAGATCCCCTGGTCCAAATAAAAAATTTCCACCAACTAAAATAACCACTCCAATCAAAATAACAACAACAATCAGCCCTAAATGAACAAAACCTTTTTTATTAGCAGTATTTTTAACCACTTTACTAACTCAGTATATGAATATTTATTTATCTTTGTAAAGTATCATTACTTTTAATATATTAAACATAGCCGTCTATTCGGTTATGTTATATTGTGGAGTTATAATGTCCCATATGAGGATTGGCAGATTTGACGGGAAGAAAATATTAATAATTCACTTTAGGGTGGGTCGAACAGACGGGGTCTCCATTGAAATTGCCTCCTGGAAAAAGATTCTTGAGGGGTTAGGCGCGGAAGTCAAGCTTTGTTCAGGCTCCGTAAACAGTGGTGCTGATTTTGTTATTGATGACCTTGAGCAGCAATTAAATGTCAAGATTTTTGATTTGGATGAGAATTCTTTTGGTGGTTTTAAAACCTACAATGAGGAAACGTTTACAAAAACCCTTTTGGAAGAACAGCTTGTTTTGGAAGAGGGGTTTTCCATGGTTTTTGAGTCTTACAAACCGGACCAGTTAATTGTTTCTAATATTTTTTCGGTTGGGGAAAATCTGCCTGCAGCAGGAGCATTAACAAAAGTTCTGGATAAGTTTCAAATTCCCACTCTAGCAGTTCACCACGATTTTTATTGGGAAAACCAAAGATACAAAAAATCCTCATCTTATTTGGTTAGCGAACAGTTAAAGAAATACTTTCCCCCTAAAAGGAGATGGATTAAGCACTGCTGTATTAATACGATTGCTCAGGATGAACTTTGGAGGCGAAAGGGTATTAGAGGAGATGTTCTTTATGATACACAGGATTTTACCAAACCTTCCTGGAAGAAGAATAACCTCAATCATCGTCTGATAGAAAAATTCAAAATTGATGAAAATGATATTTTAGTGCTTCAAGCAACCCGCATAGTCAGACGCAAAAACATAGAAATTGCGATCAGCTTTGTTGACGCCCTGACCAAAAAACTTAACTCATTAAGTAGGAAAATAACTCTTTATGACAATCGAAGGTTTGTGCCAAAAAAACAACAGGCGGCTCTCATAATTGCAGGATATGCAGAAGAGCGGGACAAGAAATACCTTGAGCAGCTTAAAAAATACGCTACTGATAAAAAAGTTAAGGTATATTTCATTGGTGATTCCATTAAAACACAAAGTAAGGGCAATGGAGCTAAATTTAGTCTTTGGGATATTTATCCTTATGCGGATTTAATTACATATCCTAGTGAGCATGAGGGTTTTGGAAACCAATTTTTAGAGGCCACTTTTGCTAAAAAGCCTGTTGTTATCTTCGAGTACCCAGTTTTTGTTAAAGACATTAAACCTAAAGGTTTTGAAGTAGTTAGTTTTGGGCGAAAGGTTTCCTATAAATCGGATTCGGGAATGGCCATGATTCCTCAAGAAGTTTTGCAGGGAGCGGTTGAACAGTCTCTAGAGGTTTTGACCAATAGTAGAAAACATTATAAATTGGTTAACAATAATTTTATTATTGGAAGACTGAATTTTTCCCACGAAAATACCTGTAAGAAATTTATGTCTCTTTTAGATTTTTAGGCCATGCCTCGGTCTTGTTAGTAACTTTCCAGTTAGTAATTAATACTAGGATTTCCCTTCATGGCATCTAAATCCACGAGGTTAACTTCGGCTGGTACGTCAAACTCTGCATCCGTAACTGCTGTTGGAAGACAGGTGTAACCACCAGGAACACTTCCTTCAGCTTGTTCCCACAGATCATAAGTTTCCTCTTCAAAGCAAGTTTTCATACCTTGGTTATCTTTATCCGACCAGGTATACATGCAGTTATCCTTCATAATCACAGTTCCAACCTCTCCATCTTGCATTGTAATCTTGCCTTTATACATTTTGCCCTTGACAATCCCTGAGTACTTAGCTCCACCTGCTTCGTAAGTACATTTCATAGGAACCCCCAACGCAACAGCTGCCTTAAGAGATCCTGTAAATGGATTGCTTTCGGAGACTTTTTGAGTCAAACTATCTACTCCTGAACCACCACTTCCCTTTAGAAAAAACCAAACCGCTCCCGCGGCTGCTATAACCAAAATGATGACAATTAATTGTTTTCCTTTCACATTAATCACCCCCTCCGCATACATAATAGTATTTAAATGATTCAGTTTGCAACAGCGGCATGGGTTTCTGGAAAGTAAGTTCTGAAACCGTCCTTATAAGCGAGCTAGGTTTAAAGTATAATTGTTGTATGAGAAAGGGTTTGATTATACTCCTAATCTTGTTGGTCATTTGGTTGTTTGTAAGGTTTGTAATAGGTGGATCTGAGGACGATTGGATTTGTGTGGAAGGAAAATGGATAAAACACGGGCAGCCCACAGCTCTAATGCCAGAGGAAGAGTGTGATAATTAGAACCTAGGAAGGAATGACACAGTTTCTAACTTCGTCTAGTGCGGGAACCGAATCGCTTGTGTTTAAACCTTTTTCTTTTTTGAAATTACTTTTTTGACTTTTGGAGCTTTAGGTTTTTTCTCTTCAGCTTCATTGCTAACGGGTACAAATACTTCTGACACTTTTGGTTCCAATAAGTTTAACAACTTGTCAAGTTTGGCATTAATGGCTTCAAGCTGTTGTTTATTTTGATCTGATCTTGGAGCAGGTCTAAAACTTGACCTGCCTGGACTATCTGACCTTCTGTCACCTGTTTTTTCGAAACAATCACTGCAGTAAACCGGCTTGCCGCTTGTTGGTTTGAAAGGTACTTCACAATCTTTCCCGCAGTTGCTGCATGTTGCTTGGTGCATCTGATGATCTCCTCCTCGAGAAAATCCACCACCACGCCCGCCCCTGTCATCACGACCATAATTTGGCCGTCTCCTGGGTGAAAAGCTTCCACTCCTATTATCTCTTCCAAAATTTCCCATTATCAAAGTATAACATGCCTTAAGGATTAAAACTTAAGGATATTGATTTTGGGTATTTATCAAGCTTTTTTAGTTTTTTACCAACTATAGCTTTGGCTATTTTAGTCTTTTTGTTTTCTCTATTTTGGTACTTCTGCCAGGCTTGAAATTTTTCCTTAGTTTGGTGCATTGTGCCTGTACAGAGTTTACTTCCACAGCTGCAACCGTGGGTGCAAGGACTACAATTTTTGTCTTTTGGAGGAAGTAGGTATGAAATTGTCAGCTCTTCTCCCTTTTTGATATTTCTTAATGCAAAAAATAAGCTATGTCCACAATATCTATAAATCCAACAATTCGGTTCACAGGAGTGATTAAAAAGATGAATATCAGGTTTTTGAAGATTGGGATAAATACAAAGCTCATCTGAGTAATATATTAAGTAAAGACCGTCTTTGTCTTTATCTAAATCGTACTGGGAAGTTTTTAAAACTTTTCCCAAGTAATCACCAATTA
>JBHPHS010000004.1:0-51097 GCA_042571305.1 Patescibacteria group bacterium
GTAATCAGTTAAAAAGACAAGCTGATATGATTCCTAACTTGGAAGCTTCGGTTAAAGGATATTTAAAACACGAAAAAGGAATTTTTACTGCATTAACTGATGCCAGAAAAGCTGTTTCATCTGCTGCAAAAAGCGGAGATGTACAAAAAATGGCTGATGCAGGAAGTAAGTTGGCATCCGTTCTTCCGAAATTGCAAGTGGTTGTTGAAAGCAATCCTGAAATTAAAGGATCCGAGGTCGTAACAAAGCTTATGGATGAGTTAAGAGATACATCAGATAAAGTAATGTATTCAAGAAGGTTGGTTATTGATTTAACAGCAGATTATAATGTTAAGCGTGTTTCTGTACCATCTAATTTGGTTGCAACACTTTTTAATTTTGGGAAACTACCTGGTCTTATAACTCCTGATGATGGTGAGTTTGTCAAGGTATCAGATGCTGAAACAAAGACACCTAAGGTTAAATTGTGAAAAACATTTACGAGGTACAAAGTGCAAACAAAATTAAATCCGCAGTAGTTGTGGTGTTGTTTGCGGTCTTTGTGGCTTTGGCTGTTTATGTTTTGACTCAAGCTCTAGGTGTTTACATGGGTTATCAACCAGGGGGGCTTGGGTTTTTGGGAGTAGCCCTTATTATCTCAGGAGCAACAACTTTTATAAGTTATTATTTATCAGACAGGATAGTTTTAGGAATTTCTCATGCAAGAAAAGCAAATCCTGTTGAGGACAGATTGTTAACTTCAGTAGTTGAGAATATAAGTATAGGTACAGGGATTCCCAAACCCAAGCTATATGTTATTGAAGACTCTGCTCCAAACGCATTTGCAACAGGAAGGAATCCCGATCATGCTGTAATTTGTGTAACAACCGGTCTTTTAGCAAAATTAAACAGAACCCAATTGGAGGGAGTAATGGCACATGAGCTTACACATGTAATTAATTATGACACCAGGCTTATGTCTGTAGTTTCTGTAATGGTGGGGCTTGTTGCCCTTCTTGCAGATTTCTTTATAAGAGTAAGGTTTTTTGGGGGAAGAAAAAGTAGCAATAGAAACAGTAATCAATTTGGGGTGTTGATTTTAGTTTTGGGAATTGTCTTTGCAATACTTTCCCCAATCATTGCACAACTTATTCAACTGGCAATTTCCAGACGTCGTGAGTTTATGGCTGATGCAGGATCAGTTTACGTTACAAGACAACCCCAAGGTCTTATTTCAGCTTTGAAAATAATATCCCAAGATAAGGAACCTCTAGAAGCAGCAAATAAAGCTACAGCACACCTTTACATAGTTAATCCCTTTAAAGGAAAGAAGCAAGGAACGGTTAGTTGGTTTTCAAAAATGTTTAATACACACCCTCCAATAGCTGAGCGTATAAAAACACTCAAGTCAATGGCTTGACTAAAAAGCTCTTCAGGCAATGAGTTAAAGATGATAAAATGCTATGATAGTTAGTTAATCATGGCAAAGTTAAACATAAAAGATGTAGAGCATGTAGCAAAGTTGGCAAAACTAAGTATTTCCTCAAAAGAAGTAAGTTTATATCAAACACAACTCTCATCAGTAATAGATTATGTTAAGAACCTCTCTGAGGTTGATACTTCTAACACAACTCCAACCAGCCAAACCACAGGACTGACCGATGTTTGTAGAAATGATGAAGTAATATGTGCTAATGAAATAAAAAAGGAAGGTTACTTTGAGATAGACAAATTAATCGATAAATGAACTTACCATTAAGCATAAAAGAAACACAAAAGGGCCTTATTCAAAAAAAGTATTCAACCGTTGAGCTGGTAGATGAGTATTTAAAAAACGTAGAGAAAAATAAAGATCTAAACGCTTTCATTACGGTGTCTGATGATTTGGCCTACAAAAAAGCAAAACAAACAGATAGCTTACTAAAAGATTCAAACGATTCACTTTTCAAAAGTTATCCCCTACTAGGTTGTGTGGTTGCTCACAAGGATTTATTTTTAACCAAAGGGGTACGAACAACGGCTGGATCTAAAGTTCTTAATTCTTATGTACCTGATTATTCAGCTATAGCTGTTGAGAGATTAGAAAAAGCTGGTGCAATTATGATTGGAAAGACTAACTGTGATGCATGGGCACACGGTGCAAGTGGTGAAAATTCAGACTTTGGTCCTACTAAAAACCCCAGCAATAAAAACTATGTTCCTGGAGGATCATCAAGCGGTTCTGCAGCGGCAGTATCGGCTAAATTGTGCCTTTTTTCAACAGGAACGGATACTGGTGGATCAATAAGGCAACCCGCTAGTTTTTGTGGTGTTTACGGGATAAAACCTACCTATGGGGCAGTATCTAGATATGGAGTTATTGCTATGGCTTCTTCACTTGACTGTGTTGGTGCAATGGCAAATAAAACCGATGATCTTCAAGTTATTATTAATATAATGAAAGATGAAGATAATTATGACTCCACCGTTACGAATAAAACATCAAAGGCAAAAACAAAAAAACCCATACTTGGGGTACCCAATGAGTACTTTTCTGAGGGAATAGATAAAGAAGTAAAGGATAATGCCCAAAAAGCAATTGAAGTTTATAAAAAGTTAGGTTATGAAGTTAAAAATGTAAGCCTTCCTCATACAAAATATGCAATATCGGTTTACTATATTATACAACCCGCTGAGGTTTCTTCAAACTTAGGAAGGTATGATGGTGTTAGGTATGGAAAAGATAGAAACACTTTTTCTTCTGAAGCAAAAAGAAGAATAATGTTGGGTACATACGTTCTTTCAGCAGGTTATTATGATGCTTTTTATTTAAAAGCAATGAAGGTTAGGTCAAAAATAATCACGGACTTTGATAACGTCTTTAAGCATGTAGATACTTTAATTGCTCCAGTTTCACCAACCCCTGCATTTAAGTTAGGAGAAAAGCTAAACAACCCTCTTAAGATGTATTTGGCAGATATTTTAACTGCACCAGCAAATTTGGCGGGAATTCCAGGTTTGGCTGTTCCTTACAACTCTACAAAAGATAAGCTTCCTCTTGGTTTTCAACTACTTGGTCCGAGGTTTTCCGAAAACACTCTATTTGAATTAGCAAAGGAATTTGAAAAGCATCATGACTGATGAATTTAAACCGGTACTGAAGAACAATAACTTTTTGCATATCTGGTCCTCACAGATTTTGTCACAGTTGACCATAAACATTATGAATTTTTTATTTCTTATTAAACTCTTTGAAAAGACAGGTTCTGTTATAGCTACATCATTTCTGTGGATATCTTACGCCATTCCTGCTCTTCTTATAGGTCCGTTTGCCTCAGCTGCAGTTGATATGGTAGATAAAAGAAAGATACTAATGTTGACGAATTTGCTGCAAGCTTCAACAATATTTTTATTCGCTATTTCAGTAAAAACAAATATTTTCATTATGTATGAGGTTGCTTTTATCTACTCACTTATAAATCAGTTCAATGATCCTGCTGAAAGCGCCACTCTTCCATCTATACTCAAAAAAAGTATGTTTACACAAGGAAACAGCTTATTTTTTATTAGTACACAAGCATCTTTAGTTATTGGGTACGCAGCAGCTGGTGCACTAAATCACTTTCTTGGTTTTGACAAAACGCTTCTTCTTTGTGCCACATTTTTATTCTTTGCATTTATTGCTGTTTCTTTTCTTCCTCAGCTTAGGGCTAAACATAAAATTCCAATAAATTTGGAGACTGGCTTTAGACGTTTTTTTGAAAGAATAATGGAAGGTTATGATTTTATCAAAGGAGATAAAAAAGTTCTGGCACCATTCCTTCTTTCTTTGGGTTTTCAGGTAGCTTTATCAGTAACAATAGTTTCTATACCTATAATTGCAGTTCAAATAATGAAAATTAATTTAAATTCATCCGGTGTATTTTTGATTGTTCCCGCAGCACTTGGAGCATTAGTTAGTGCATTTAGTCTTCCAAAGCTTATTAATAAAGGATGGAGAAAGAAAAGAGTAATAGAGACTTCATTATTAATTATTACCTTTGTTTTGGCTACAATGGTCTTTGTACTTCCTGAAATACCTTATGTATATAGAATCACCACAGGCTTGATTGTTACGTTTTTGGCAGGCCTTTCCTTTGTTGGTATTACTATTCCATCACAAACATTTTTACAAGAATCTACTCCCTATAAATTAAGAGGAAGAGTTTTTGGAAACTTTGGGTTTTTGGTAACTGCTGTTTCTGTTATTCCAGTTATTTTTTCAGGTACCATATCAGAATTATTGGGAATTAGATTCTTATTGTTTTTAATGGCTGCACTTTCATTTTCTGTTTTGATATTTTCTAAAAAACACGCTGATTCATGGCTGAGCAAATGAAAAAGATATTTAGGCCGGTTATAGGAATGGAAGTTCATATAGAACTTTCAACAAAAAGTAAAATGTTTTGTGGTTGTTCGGCAGATCATTTTGCAAAAAAACCAAACACTCAAGTATGCCCAGTTTGTTTGGGTCTTCCGGGTGCTTTACCTTACGCAAACAAACAAGCAATTGAATGGGTAATAGCTTTTGGACTTAGCTTGGGTTGTGAGATAAGCAGTTTTTCAAAGTTTGATAGAAAACATTATTTCTACCCTGATCTTCCGAAAGGCTATCAGATAAGCCAATATGATCTACCGCTTTGTAAAGAAGGAGTTTTTAATGGAATTCGCATAAGACGCATTCATCTTGAAGAAGATACAGGTAAACTGGTTCATCAGAAAGATAAAAGCTTGATAGATTTTAACAGAAGCGGTGTTGCCTTAATGGAGATGGTAACAGAGCCCGATTTTGACGATATTGATAGTGTGGTTTCGTTTCTAAAAGAAATCCAATTAATAACACGCTACCTTAAAATTTCAAATGCAGATATGGAAAAAGGTTCAATGCGCCTTGAAGCAAATATATCTTTGAGAGAAGTAGGTAAAAATACCAATCAAAAATTACCTGATTATAAAGTAGAAATAAAAAATATTAATTCGTTTAGATTTTTAGCTAAAGCTCTAAAAAATGAGGTTGAAAGACAAGAATCTATTCTTTCTTCAGGAAAGAAGGTTGGCCAAGAAACAAGGGGTTATGATGAGTCAAAACAAAGCACATATTCTTTAAGAAGCAAAGAAGAAGCACAAGATTACAGATATTTTCCAGAGCCGGATATTCCCCCTATAACCATAAGTAAAAGCAGTATTGATCAAATTAGAGAATCTTTACCTGAAATGCCTGATCAAAAAAGAAAAAGATTTGAAAAAGATTACTCTCTTCCTAAAGGTTTTATAGATATATTAATATCTGACAAGAATCGTGCAGATTATTTCGAAAAAGCTGCAAAACTTAATAACAACTACAAGGCTATAGCTGTCCTTATGGTTAATAAAAAGTTGGATAAAGATTATCCTGAACCTGCAGGACTTATTAGAAAAATTGCTGAGCTAACAAATGTTGATTATTCTTCAACAAAAGAGACAGAAAAAGCCGTGATAGGTGTATTGAAAGATGAGAAGGATGCAGTAGAACAATATAAAAATGGTAAGGTGCAAATCTTGGGATATATAATAGGACAAGTTCAAAAAACATTAAAAGGAAAAGGTGATGTAAAGTATATAAGAGAGTTATGTCAGAAACTGATATACAAGAAGTAGCAAATAGAAAAAGAAGACCTCTTACTAAAGAGCAAAAATCCAATGCCAAAGATTTCCATCTTAAGCGTGAAAATCAAATCTATCGTGATGGACTAACGGGTGCATATAATAGAAGATACCTAAATTTTAAACTCAAGGAACTAACTAAAGAGAACAACAAAGAGAGTTTTACGTTTATGATTTTTGATTTAGACTATTTTAAAAAATTGGATGATACATACGGACACCTTTTAGCTGATGCTGTTCTTAAAGAAATGGTTAGTGTTGTGGATAGCTCAATTAGAATTGGTATGAATGATTTTGTTGCAAGGTACGGTGGAGATGAGTTTGCAGTAGTTTTAAGCCCAGGCCTTAAAAAAGATAAATCTTTTCAAGCTGCAGAAAGAATAAGAGATAATATTGAAAAATACCGGTTTCGTATTCCTGGAGGAACAACCAGCATAACAATCAGTATGGGAGTTGGTGTATGGGACGGATCTGAAAGTGAAGATACTCTTATTCAAAGAGTGGATAAAGCTCTATACGAAGCTAAAGGTAATGGGAGAAACAGTGTAGTATTATCAGAAAACTAGATGAGTAAATTTGTTCACCTACATGTTCATACAGAGTATTCTCTTTTGGATGGATTGTCTAATATCAAAAAGCTTCTTAAGTATGTAAAGGAAAAAGGAATGGATAGTTTAGCAATTTCTGATCATGGTGCGTTGTATGGAGTTGTTAACTTTTATAAAGAAGCAAAAAAGGCCGATGTTAAGCCTATTATTGGCATTGAAGCATATACTACCAATGTAAATCATAGAGAAAAACCTGATAGAAACAAGATTCAGAATTTCCATCTTTTACTTTTGGCAAAAAATAATGAAGGATATAAGAACTTAATGAAATTAACCTCTATAGCTCACCTTGAGGGTTATTATTATCGGCCAAGATTTGATAGAGAAACACTAAAGAAATATTCAAGAGGTTTAATTTGCACATCAGCTTGTCCGCAGGGTGAAATAGGTCAAGCTTTGATTCAAGAGGACTACAAAAAAGCAAAAGATGCTGCAAATTGGTTTTTGGATGTATTTGATAAAGATTATTATTTAGAACTACAAAGACACGATTTTGATAAATGCGCAAAAGAGGCTAAAAACCAAGAAATAAGATCATCTTTAGTTCAGATGGATACCGAAACTAAAAAAATTGAAAAGGGAATAATTAAATTAAGCCGTGAGTTGGGAATCCCAATTGTAGCAACTAATGACACGCATTATATAAAGAAAGAAGATGCGATGGCTCAAGATGTTTTGGTATGTATAGCAACAGGCAAAACCACATCAGATACAAAAAGGCTAAGATACATCGATACACCAGACTTTTATATCAAAACTCCCGAGGAGATGGTCTCTCAGTTTAGTGATCATTTAGATGCATTGGAAAATAGCGTAAAAATTGCTGATAAATGCAATGTTGAAATAAATTTGGGTAAATGGTTTTTTCCAATATATAAACTAGAAAAAGGAACAACTGCAAATGGTCAACTTAAAAAAGATGCAAGAGCCAAGCTTAAAGAAAAGTTACCTGATGCGGACAAAGAAACTAAAAAAAGGTTAGAGCACGAGCTTAAAATAATATGCTCTAAGGGTTATGCTCCATATTTTTTGATTGTAACCGATATGGTTAATTGGGCAAATTCACAAGGAATTATAACCAATACCAGAGGTTCAGCTGCAGGAAGTTTGGTATCTTACGTTTTAGGTATAACCACGGTTAACCCGTTAACTTATTATTTACCATTTGAGAGGTTTTTGAATCCATATAGACCTTCCCCTCCGGATATTGATTTTGATGTAGCTGATGATAGAAGAGAAGAGGTTATAGGCTATATTGCAGACACCTATGGACATGATAAAACAGCACAGATTTGTACTTTTGGTAGGATGTTGGCAAGAGGTAGTGTCCGTGATGTAGCTAGAGTATTGGGGTATCCTTACTCAACTGGTGACAAGATATCAAAACTTATCCCACTAGGATCACAGGGTTTTCCGATGACAATTGAAAAAGCCTTACAATCCACCCCGCAACTTAAGGAGTTTTACGATAATGACAAAGATACGCAAAAAATTATAGATTTGGCAAAACAAATTGAAGGAAATACCCGCCATATTTCTGTTCATGCAGCTGGTGTGGTTGTTTCACCAAAGGAATTAACAGAATACACTCCAATTCAAAAGGAACCATCTGGGGATAAAATAATAACTCAATATGAAATGCATGCTTGTGAAGACGTTGGACTCATTAAGTTTGATATTTTAGGAATTAGAAATCTTTCAATATTAGGATCAGCCGTTGACATAGTAGAAAATACTAGAGGTAAAAGAGTAGACATTGCAAATATCACCTTAAACGATAAAAAGACCTTTGAGATGCTTTCTCGAGGAGAAACAATGGGTGTATTTCAGTTTTCAGGAAGCGGAATGACCAAATATTTAAAGGACTTAAAACCAACAAGAATAGAGGATTTGATGGTTATGGTTGCACTTTACAGGCCAGGTCCGATTTCACAAATACCAGAATATGTTAAAAGAAAAAATAATCCAAAGCTTATAAAATATCTTGATCCCAGAATGAAAACATTTTTAGGTCCTTCATATGGGTTGATTGTTTATCAGGATGATCTTTTATTCTGCGCACTTGATTTAGCAGGGTATACATGGCAGGAAGCAGATAAATTCAGAAAAGCAGTTGGGAAAAAAATTCCGGAGGAAATGGCTGCACAAAAAGAAAAATTTACTCAAGGAATTATCAAACATGGCCAAACAAAAGAGTTTGCACAACTTCTTTGGGAACTATTTGAACCATTTCAATCATACGGGTTTAACAAAGCACACGCAGCAAGTTATGGAATGGTTGCATACCAAACTGCCTACATGAAGGCAAATTATCCTGTTGAATACATGACTGCTTTATTAACAGCAGAAAGTGGTGATAGTGAGAAAATATCATCAGCCATCAATGAATGCAGGAGGATGAAAATAAAAGTACTGCCTCCGGATATTAATAAATCCAAAGTAGGCTTTACCATTGATAAAGGTTCAATCCGCTTTGGTTTAAGTGCAATAAAACATGTTGGAGATGCGGCTATTGAGGCTATTCTTTTTGTTAGGAAAAAGGCTGAATTTAGTTCATTTGCAGATTTTTTATCAAGGGTTGATTCTAGAAAAGTAAATAAAAAAGTATTGGAGAGTTTAATTAAGGTCGGTGCTTTAGAAAAGTTTGGAAAAAGAGCTGCACTTCTTTCCTCAATGGAGGAGATCAGAGCAAAAGTAACAAAACCACATACAAAGACAAAAGGCCAGGAGAGCCTTTTTGGAAGTGAGGATGTTGGAAAAATGTCTTCATCAGGTGCACAACTTTTAAATCCCGCAATCCAAGAATTTCCAGATGATGAATTACAAGCACTAGAAAGACAGCTTTTGGGTTTTTCTCTTTCAGCTAAACCCATAACCGACGTAATTGGTCCTTTAGAGTATCAAGCAACGCACAAGATATTTGAAATCTCATCGGATACTGTCTATGAAGATCTTATTAGGGTCGCTTGTGTGGTTAATGAATGCAGAGTAATTGTTACCAAACGAACTGGGGCTGAAATGGCATTTGTAAAAGTAGAAGACGGAACGGGTCAACTTGATCTTGTGGTGTTTCCTACCATCTTTAAAAGTACACGTGACTTTTGGGTAGAGGGTCAGCCACTTTTGGTATATGGGAAAGCTGATTTAAGAAATGATGCATTAAACATAATCGTTGAATCCATTGAAACATTAAAAAGCTTGCAGGAAAAAAAAGAAAAAGAAGTTTTTATCGATATGCCAAAAAAGGTAGACACTAATTTACTAATACGCCTAAAGGAGTATCTTCTGGAAAATCAAGGAGACAAGACAGCATATTTAGTATTTGAAGACAGAAAAGTAAAACTTCCTTTTAAGATATCATGGAGTGAGACGCTAGCCAAAGAGATTCAGGGTATATTTGAAAAAAGCGATAAATTCCATTGATTTTGTTTATTTGAAGCTTTAAAATACCCCTTATGGCATTAAAAGCAGTACATAAAGAAGTAGATTTTGGTATTGGAGATAGAATACGAGTTCACCAGACTATTAAAGAGGGTGAGAAAAACCGTGAAAGTATATTTGAGGGAATATTAATTGCAATAAAAGGAAGAGATAAAGGGAAAACTATTACCGTCAGAAGAATTGGTGTAGCTCAAATAGGTATTGAGAAGATATTTCCGGTTAATCTTCCATCTGTTGAAAAAATAGTTGTTGTAAAAAAAGGATTAAGGGGAACAAGAAGGTCAAAACTTTACTACATAAGAGATAAGTCTGCAACAGAAATTGACATGATATACAGACGTGCCAAGTCTAAAGAGCAAAGTATAACTGCTGTCAAAGGTAAAAAGTCAAAAAAGAAAAGATCTAAAAAGTGATTTCATCATGTTTTTTTATTTTGGTTATTGGTGTATCATTACCTAATGAGCAAAAAGCTGAAATTATTAGTTAAAAAGATAAAGTTTTCAAAAGTGTCCAAAAAACAAGTTTATATTTCTTCATTGTTGTTGGTTTTAGTTGTTATTTTGTACTTTGGCAAGTCTTTAGTTTTTGCTGCATGGGTAGAAGGAAGACCGATATTTAGATTGACTGTAATAAAAGAGCTTGAAAACCAAGGAGGAAGTCAGGTGCTTGGTAATTTAGTTAACCAAAGCTTAATTGAGCAAGAAGCTAAAAAACAAAATGTCAAAATAACAATTGAAAAGGTTGATTCTGAAGTGAGCAAAATAGAAGATTCTCTAAAGGGTCAAGGAATGGATTTAGATTCTGCTTTATTGACACAAGGTATGACCAAGGATGATCTTAAAGACCAGATTAAGGTTCAACTTACAGTGGAGGACCTCCTGAAAGATAAAGTGGCAAGCTCAGACGGAACAATTGATCAACAAAAGCTTTCAACTGAGTATCAAACGTGGATAACAGAACTACGTACAAAGGCAAAAGTGCTATACTTTGTTAAGTATTAATCTATGCTTGTTTTAGGAATAGACCCCGGTACGGCAACCACAGGATACGGCGTTGTAAAAGCAAATAAAAATTCAGTTAATGAAGTTATTGAATTTGGTCTTATAGAAACTGATAAAGATACTACACCCGGAGCTAGACTTGTTGATATAGTTGGAAAAATGGATAAGGTAATAAAGCGCTTTTCTCCCGATGTGGTTGCAATAGAGAAGCTTTTTTTTGCAACCAATGCAAAAACCGCAATAAGGGTTGGACAGGCACAAGGGGTCATGCTTTATGCTTTCGCTAAAAGAAACGTCAAAGTGTTTGAATATGCACCAGGTACAATAAAGAAGATAATTTCAGGTGACGGAAGAGCTGATAAAAAGGATGTGCAAAAAGCCGTAAGGAAGTATCTAGGTGCTAAGGTTAGAAGCAAAGTTAATAAAAAAACACACTTTGATAATGCTGCTGATGCACTTGCGATTGCACTTTGTCATATAATAAGTATGAAAGGTGGTGAATAAAGGATGAATTTAAAAGTAGGCAAAGTTACTCACTACTACGACAAGATAAAAGTTGCAGTAGCTGAGCTTAGTGGAGATTTGTCAGTGGGAGATAAAATAAAATTTGTACGAGGAGGAGAAGACCTGTTTGATCAGGAAGTGTCCTCGATGCAAGTTGAACACAAAAAGATAAGTTCAGCCAAAAAAGGCGATATATTAGGTCTTGGTGTTGAAAAGGAAGTCAAAGAAGGTGCAGAAATATTCAAAAAAGGTTGACTGGGTAAAAGCGCCTGATATTACAAAAAGAATTAGCCACCTTGTTGACAAACTTCATGTTGATTGGGTGGATAAAAGAAAAGTCTTTGCATTTCGTTCGCGGTATTCAAAAACCAGAGCTTATGCACGAATTTGGGGACTGGGAAGAATTTGGCAACAAGCTTTAAACATAACACCTTCATATATAGTTGAGGTTATTTCTGAAAGATATGACAAACTTTCTGATAAGCAAAAAGACGAGGTGTTAATTCATGAGCTAACACACATTCCCAAGAATTTCTCTGGAGCTTTAGTTCCTCATACTAGAAAAAGAAAAGGAAGCTTCCATGATAAGATAAAAGGCTTGATATCCGATTACAGAAAACATAATTTATAGCTTGATATGAAAACCATTTTAGTACATGGTGATGATACGTTAAGAAGTTACTTGAGACTTAAGAAATTTATTGAAGTTGCTAAAAAGCGTAGCTGGGAGGTAATTGAAAACGAATTAATTCCAACACCCTCATTATTTGGTAAAAAACAACTTATTGTTTCAAGACACTACCAAGATATTTCAAAAAGTGAACTAAAATATATAGAGAAGTTTTCTGGAAATTTAGTGATTTATCATGAAGGATATATCTCTAAATATTTTATTAAGTTTCTCCCAAAAGATACAAAAATCGAAGAATATAAACTTCCTAAGATAATATGGAGTTTTTTGGACAATCCCACATTAAAAGTTTTACACAAGCTTATCAAAACTGAACCAGTAGAATTTGTATTCACACTCCTTGCCAGAAGATATAAAGATCTTTATTGGATAAAGAAGGATCCAAAAACTTTCGAAGGCCAATCTTGGCAGATATCAAGATTAAAAAAACAAGCTGATAAATATTCGGTTGAAGAGCTTGAGGATATTATTCAAAATCTAGCAATAATAGACTTTGAAGTTAAAACAGGACAGGCAGAACTTGTTAGTGCTCTTGATTTTATGTTTGCAACAAAGCTAGAATAAACCAATGCAAATTGACCCAACCATCTTTAGAGACTACGACGTTAGAGCGGTTGCAGGAAAACAATTAGACGAAGAAGGTATAGTAAGAATTGCTAAAGCTATAGTTTATTTATTTAAACCCAAAAATGTCCAGGTTGGACGCGACATGCGCCTTACATCTCCCTCATACCATAAAGTTTTTGTTAATACACTTTTACATTCGGGTGTTGACGTTGTTGACCTGGGTTTGATTTCTACAGATATGCTTTATTATGCATCAGGTACATATTCTGAAGATATGGCAATCACAATAAGTGCTTCACACAACCCCCCGGAGTACAACGGTATGAAAATGGTTAAAAAAGGTGCTATAGCGATCAGCGGTGACAGTGGTATATATAAGATTAGAGATTTAGCTGTTTCAAATAAAGATATAGATATTAAAACAAATAAAAAAGGAAAACTATCAAATAGAAACATTATGGAAGGTTGGATAAACCATCTTTTGAAATCTGTTGATGAAAACAAGATGAAGCCATTTAGGGTGGTTTGTGATACCGGTAATGGTATGGCCGGAGTGTTTATGCCGGATTTAGAAAAGAAACTTCCATGGAAGGTCGAACGTCTTTTTTACGAACTTGATGGAACTTTTCCTAATCATATCCCAAGTCCAATTGAAGAGAAAAACAGAGAAGATTGTACTAAGAAGATAACAGAAACAAGAGCTGATTTTGGGCTTGTTTTTGATGGAGATGGTGACAGAGTGTTTATGATAGATGAAAAAGGTAGAACACTAACAGGAACCATAATGACAGCAATTATAGCTGAAAATCTACTACAAAAAAATCCTAAAGCAACAATTTTATACAACGCTGTTGTTGGAAGAATTGTTCCAGAAATAATAAAAAGATATAGCGGAACACCAAAAAGAGTAAGAGTTGGTCATACCTTGATAAAAGAAGCTATGAGAAAATACGATGGACTATTTTGTGGTGAGCACTCCGGGCATTATTATTTTAAACAAAACTTTTATGCTGATTCGGCGATTATCGCAGCTTTACTTGTTGCTGAATTAATGTCTGTTAAAAATAAAAAACTATCACAACTCTATGATGAATACGATAAATACCACAGTTCACCCGAAATTAATTTTGAAGTAAAAGAAAAGATGAAGGTTATGAAAGATATTGAGTCAGAATTTAAATCCAAAGCAATTTCAACTGATTGGTTAGATGGTATTTCAATATGGTTTGATGACTACTGGTTTAATATAAGGCCATCCAACACAGAACCTCTTTTAAGGCTAAACATAGAAGCAGATACTCCACAACACCTTGAAGAGAAAATCAAAGAACTTGTTGGCACAATTGAAAAACTAGGAGGTAAAGAAAAAGTTTAATATTATGGATAAATTAGATTCATTAGGAATAGGGAAAGCTTTAGAGCTTTTTCCTGAGCAAATCAAAAGAACCTTTAAGCAGGCTCTTCTCGAGATTAATGTTATCAAATTAGCTTTTAATTCAGTAATTGTTTGTGGGATGGGTGGTTCAAGCAATGCTGGAAAAATATTACAGAGCTTGGTTGAAACCGATAACTCAATTCCTATGCATGTTTATAACGATTATGATTTACCTTCCTGGGTTAACAAAAACACATTGGTTGTATTAAATAGTTATTCTGGAAATACCGAAGAAACTCTTTCTGCATATCCAGTTGCTCTGAAGAATAATTGTCAAATAGTGGGAATAACCACGGGTGGAAAGGTTGCTGAGCTTATAAAAGAAGAGAAAATAAAAGGAGCTATTATTTCAGCTGGTGATACCAATCCATCTGGTTATCCAAAAAGCGGATTAGGACTATCCTTAGGAGCACTTATGGGGGTACTTGTTAAAGTTGGATTTATAAACTTTTCGGAGAGTGATATAGATGACGCCTTAAATGAATTAAAAAAGATAAGGAGTGAATGGAATGTAGAGGAAATTGCTCAGAAATTAAAAGGTAAAACACCGATATATTTTTCAGGAAGGAGCCTTGTAGGTGCCTTAAATGCCGCAAGAAATGCAACCTGTGAGATAGGTAGAGTTTTTACACAGTTTTACGACTTTCCTGAGGTTAATCATGTATTAATAGAAGCTCTAAGTTTACCTAAAGAGGTAAAAAACAACAGATATCTGTTTTTTGAAAGTAAATTTGATAATGAAAGAATAAAACTAAGATATAAAATCACAAAAGAATTACTGAAAAAACAAGAGCTTAAGTATTTAACCTATTCACTTAAAGGATCAACTAAGTTTGTTCAATGTTTGGAACTAGCCCACTTTGGTGCATGGATCGGTTATTATCTTTCAATTTTAAGGAAAGATGACCCTGGACCAGAACCCTGGATAATAGAGCTTAAAAACAGACTTTCCCAACCTACACATTAAATGTTATTATTGTAGTATGACTGCCCGAAAGGATAAACTGGTACTTCATTTCAACGAGTTTGATAAATCAGACGTAGAATTGGTTGGCGGTAAAAGTGCAAACCTGGGAGAAATGACCAAGGCAGGCTTTCCCGTTCCGGGTGGTTTTGCAGTTACTGTTGCTGCCTATGATCTTTTATTGTCAGAAAACAAACTTGATGAACAGATTTATCAGATATTAAATAAAATAGATACTTCAAAGCCCCAAGAGCTTCAAGATGCTTCATTAAAGGTAAGAAAGATGGTCTTAAATGCCAAAATTCAGGAAGATATATCAAAAAAGGTTATTGCTTATTACAAAAATCTCTCAGGTAAATTTAAAAAAGCATATGTTGCGGTTCGTTCATCAGCTACGGCTGAGGACTTGGCGGGTGCATCATTTGCGGGACAGCAAGAAACATTTTTAAACATAATAGGGGAGTCTAATGTTATGGAGAAAGTTAAAGAATGTTGGGCATCTCTTTTTACTGCAAGATCCATTTTTTACAGAGTAACGAATAAAATAACTCACGAAAAGGTAAAGATTTCCGTTATTGTTCAAAAAATGGTTCAGTCTGATGTTTCTGGTGTGATGTTTTCAATGGATCCTGTTACAAATGATAAAGACAAGATAATTATTGAAAGTGTTTGGGGATTAGGAGAAATGATTGTTCAGGGTTCTGTTGTCCCTGATAAATATGTAGTTCAGAAGGAAACTTTTGACATTCTTTCTAAGGAGGTGTCTGATCAGTCTGTTCAGTTAATTAAAAAAGGTGCAAAAACCAAAAAAGTAGAAGTTCCCAAAAAAATTATAAATAAACAAAAGCTAGAAAATAAAGAAATTATTGAGTTGGCAAAATATGCGCAAAAGCTTCAGGAGCATTATTATTTTCCTCAAGATATTGAATGGGCAAAAGAAAAAGGAAAGTTATATATAATTCAAACAAGACCAGTTACAACCATAAAAAAGGGGCAAGCAGTTAAAACTCTAATTGAAAAGGAAAAAGGAGTATTTAAGATAGCAGACTCACCAATCTTAACAGGAGCTCCAGCTTCACCAGGAATTGGCATAGGAGTTGTTAAGATTCTAAAAAGCCCCAAAGAAATTGACAAGATAAAAACTGGAGATATTTTGGTTGCAACAATGACCTCACCTGATTATGTACCTGCGATGAAGAAAGCATCCGCAATAATAACAGATCAAGGAGGTCAAACAAGCCATGCAGCCATTGTTTCAAGAGAACTTGGTATTCCTTGTGTAGTTGGAACAAAAGAGGCAACTACAAAACTAGAAGAGGGATCAATTTTAACTGTTGATGGAAAGACCGGTAATATATATCTTGGATCAAAGGTAAGCAAAAAAGAAGCTAGAAAAGAAGGAATTAAAGAGAAAAAATATTCCAAAGTACGAACCGCGACAAGGGTGTATGTAAACCTAGCTGAACCTGAACTTGCTAAAAAGATCTCGAAGTTGCATGTGGACGGTGTCGGTCTTTTGAGAGCTGAGTTTATGATTGCTAATATCGGAGTTCACCCAAAAGAAGCAATAAAAAGAAAGGAACAAGGAAAGTTTGTTGATATATTAACATCTGATCTGGAAACATTTTGTAAAAGCTTTTACCCTAAACCCGTTGTATATAGAGCAACTGATTTTAAGACAAATGAATACAGATCTCTTTCCGGTGGTAAATATTGGGAGCCTGAAGAACCTAATCCTCTTTTAGGTTACAGAGGAGCTTTTAGGTATGTTAATGATCCGGAGGTATTTAATTTAGAACTATCAGCTCTTCTTAATGTAAGGAAAAAATACGACAACCTTCATTTAATGATTCCATTTGTCCGCTCACCAGAAGAACTTGCTAAAGTAAGAAGGCTTGTGGCAACGGAGGGATTTTTTGAAAAAAGCTCTTTTAAGTTTTGGATGATGGTTGAACTTCCCGTAAACATTATACTTCTTGAGGATTTTATTAAAGTTGGTATTGATGGAGTATCAATTGGCAGCAATGACCTAACAATGCTTTTAGAGGGCGTCGACAGGGATAATTCTGAGGTTGCATCGGCATTTAATGAAAGATCTCCAGCTGTTTCTTGGGCATTAAAAAGAATAATTAGGATTTGTAACAAAAACAAAGTTACATCATCAATCTGCGGACAAGCTCCAAGTCAATATGATGACTTAGTAGAAGATTTGGTGCGTTGGGGTGTAACTAGTATTTCAGTTAATCCTGATTCGGTTGATCGTGTTAGAGGAGTTATATCTAAGGCAGAAGCAAAAATAGTAAATGGCTAAAATAAAACACATTTGGGCAAGAGAGATATTAGATTCTAAGGCAATTCCTACAGTTGAAGCTGCATGTATGCTTGATAATGGAAATATTTCTGTTGCTTCAGTTCCCAGTGGAACATCGACAGGAACCCATGAAGCACTTGAGCTAAAAGACACAGAAAATCAGAGGTATTTAGGAAAAGGAGTACTTAAAGCTGTTGAGAATGTTACCACACAAATAGGCCCTTCCTTAATAGGACTAGATCCGACACACCAAGATGAAATAGATAAACTTCTTATTAAACTAGATGCAACTGAAAACAAATCAAAGCTTGGTGCAAATGCGATTTTGGCTGTTTCTATTGCTGTTGCAAAATCAGGTGCCGTAGCATCAGGCTATTCCCTTTATTCCTGGATCTATATGCTAGCAGGTTCCTTTGGATTAAAACCACAACTTAAAATCCCAACCCCTCTTTTTAATATGATAAACGGTGGTGCACATGGTGCTGGGAACTTAGATTTTCAAGAATTTTGGGTAATACCTGCAACATCAAAAAAATACCATGATGCTTTACAAATGGGTGTTGAGATCTATCTGACAATAGGAGAAAATCTTGCTAGAAGAGGTGCAATTCATTCAGTAGGTGATGAAGGGGGATATGCTCCGAATCTTTTTACAAATGCAGACGCTTTAGAGGTATTTGTCGAATCAATAAGACAAACCCAATACGGTCTAGGTAGAGATGTATTTTTGGGGCTGGATATTGCCGCTAACTCTTTTTATAAAAATGATGAATATGTTATTAAAGATAAATCAACTCCTTTAAACGATGATAAACTGCTGGAATTTTATAAAATTTTATATGATCAGTACAAGCTTGCCATACTTGAAGATCCTTTTGCTGAAGATTCATGGGATAGTTGGAAAAAGATAACCAAAGATATGTCTTCATCAATTGTTATTGTCGGAGATGATCTTTTGGCAACAAATCCTAAAAGAGTAGAAAAAGCAATAGCTGAAAAGGCATGTAATGCAATTTTGGTTAAACCAAACCAGATAGGTACGGTAAGTGAGACCATAAAAGTAATAAAAATTGCCAGAGATGCAGGATGGAAGGTAATAGTTTCCCACCGATCAGGAGAAACAAATGATAGCTTTATTGCAGACTTCGCAGTCGGAGTGGGAGCCGATTATGTAAAATTTGGCGCACCTGCAAGAGGAGAACGTGTTGCCAAATACAACAGACTTTCTGCAATAGAGGTAGAACTATCCAGATCTGCAAAAAAATAATATGAAGTTTATTAATCCCCCTGACTTTGTTGTCCTTTTAGTACTTGATGGATGGGGATTAGCTGCACCTGGACCTGGTAATGCAATATCCTTGGCCAACACTATTAACATGGATAGGCTTTGGGCATCATATCCACACACTCAACTGGCAGCGTCAGGTAAAGAGGTGGGACTACCCGCAGAAGAAGCTGGAAATACTGAAACGGGACACTTAAATATTGGAGCAGGAAGGATTGTTTATCAAGATTTGGTTAGAATAAATAACGCAATAGCAGATGGATCAATATATAAAAATCAAGTTTTAATAGGTGCTATTGAAAATGCTATAAAAAACAAAACTAATCTTCACTTTATGGGTTTGATTGGTGCAAGTGGAATTCATTCTAGCATGGGTCACCTTTATGCATTAATAGAGCTTGCCAAAAGAATGAGTTTTGACAGACTTTTTATTCACATATTCACAGATGGAAGAGATTCTTCTCCTACCTCTGCAAATATTTATATATCAGAACTGCAAAGCGTATTAAATAAAGCCGGAATAGGTAAAATTGCTTCAATTATGGGAAGGTATTGGGCAATGGATAGAGACTTTAGATGGGATAGAACAGCTAAGGCATATTTTGCTTTAACTAAGGCAGAAGGACTTTTGGTTAAAACCCCCCAAGAAGCTGTTGAGCTTTCCTATTCTGAGGGAAAGACTGATGAATTTATTGAACCCTCCTTAATTACCAACAAAGAGGGAAAACCAACTGCTTTGATTTCAAAAGGTGATTCGGTTATATTTTTCAACTTCAGAATTGATAGGCCAAGACAACTAACTAGCGCTTTTATATTTGATGATTTTAGATCTTCCAACATTTCCTTTGATTTCGATCCTTATCTTGCTAAATATGAAAAGAAACATGCAGCAGGTGTGGTTTCTAAAAAATCAACATTTGAAAGAGGAAACAAAATCAATGATCTTTTTTTTATTACTATGACACAGTATTCTAAAACTCTTTCAAAACAGGGTGCACACGTTGCATTTCCTCCAGAAATTGTTGATATGCCAGTAGGTCGTGTCATTTCTGAAGCCGGATTAAAACAACTAAGAGCATCTGAGAGTGAAAAGGAAAGATTTGTGACATTTTACTTTAATGGCCAAAACGAAAATCCTTTTGAAGGAGAAGACAGATTAATCGTTTCATCACCCAAAGTTGCTACTTATGATCTTAAACCAGAAATGAGCGCAAGAGAGTTAACACAATCAGTTCTTTCCAAGTTAAAAGATAACCAAGCTTACAAATTTATACTCATTAACTATGCTAATCCGGATATGGTGGGGCATACCGGAAGTATTGGAGCATCCGTTAAAGCTTGCGAAGTTGTTGATGAATGCGTTGGTAAACTTTCCAGCTGGGTGCTTGCATATAACGGTGCATTATTAATTATAGGCGATCATGGTAATGTAGAACAAATGATAAACCCGCAAACAGGAGAGATAGATACAGAACACAATTCAAGCCCAGTTCCGTTTATTGCAGTAACAAAAGAACTTATAGGGAAACCACAGGTATTAATATCTGGAATTTTGGCCGATATCGCTCCGACAATTCTCAAAATACTTGATATCCCAATTCCTCCAGATATGACAGGTAGGGATTTACTCAGCGGGTTTTAATGTGTAGTATATAAAAATGCATTTAATTACCGAGTTTTTCGTTTCTAATCTAACAGAATTTATCACAAACTTTGGAAATCTTGCTGTTTTTCTTCTAATGACTGCAGAGTCTGCTCTTATCCCCATTCCTTCTGAAATTACCATGCCTTTTGCAGGTTTTTTGGCAGGAAGAGGAATTTTAAATATTTGGATTGTTATATTCCTTGGGGCTGTAGGTAATCTTGTAGGGTCTCTATTAGCATACTACCTTGGTTATAAGATGAGGGAGGAATGGATCAGAAGCGCTATAAAGAAATGGGGTAAATTTCTTTTAATTCACGAAAGAGACTTTGATCTTGCTTTAAAATGGTTTAAAAAATACGGTCAAGGGGTTACTTTTGCATCAAGGCTACTTCCAATTGTCAGAACTTTTATTTCCCTTCCAGCAGGAATTGCAAAGATGAAAATTGTAAAGTTTAGCGTCCTAACATTTATTGGAAGTTTTATCTGGTCTGCATTTTTAGCATATATTGGACTAAAACTGGGACAGAATTGGCTTGCTCTTGAACCATACTTCAGAAAGTTTCAGTTTCTGATAATTGGAGTGTTCATATCATTAGCAGTTTGGTATGTTTGGAGACACATAAAACACAATAAAGCTTAATTAACGTACCTTCTGATTAAACCCACAACCTTTCCCTGAATACGTACGTTTTTGACAAAAATAGGCTGCATTTTAGCATTGGCGGGCTCTAACCTTATTCTGGTTGCTTCTTTAAAAAACCTCTTTAAGGTAGCCATTCCGTTATCAAGTAAAGCAACCACAATCTCTCCGTTTTTGGCTTCTTCTTTTTGCTCAACAACAACATAATCTCCATCTCTAATCTGTTCCTCAATCATGCTCTCACCCCTAACCTGAAGCACATAGACCCTTTTTTTACCACTAGCAAAATTAACTGGTATATTCATGGTTGCATTAGGGTCTGTGTAAGGTTCAATTGGTGAACCAGCTGCAATAAAGCCTAGTATTGGTGCTTCAAATCCATCGGATGACAGGTTAATTTCATCATTTTTTATCTCAATACTTCTTACCTTCCCACTTTTTCTCTTTATAAGTCCTTTTTCTTCAAGTGAAGTTAAATGCTCATGAACGGTTGCTAAAGAAGATACACCAATTGCATCTGCAATTTCTCTTAAAGTTGGAGCACTACCTTTTGATTGAATGGTTTGGATGATAAAATCTAAAATTTGACGCTGGCGTTTGTAAATAATTAATGCCATAATTAACAATACGAACAAATACCGAACATGTCAATATGCAATTTAATCTAAAAAGCAAATACAAACCAACTCCTGATCAGAAAAAAGCGGTTGATTCTCTTTTAAAAGGAATAAAATCTTCTAAAAAGTATCAAACTCTACTGGGTGTCACCGGAAGTGGTAAAACATTCACAATTGCAAACGTAATTCAAAAGCTTCAAAAACCAACCTTGATCATTTCACACAACAAAACTCTTGCAGGTCAGCTTTATCAAGAACTTAGAGATTATTTTCCCAATAATGCAGTATCTTACTTTGTTTCCTATTATGACTATTATCAACCTGAAGCCTATATTCCCTCGACAGACACTTATATTGAAAAAGATGCCGGTATAAATGAACTTATTGATAAATTAAGACTATCCGCAACAACGAATCTTTTAACAAGAAAAGATACTATTGTTGTTGCATCTGTTTCTTGTATATACAACATTGGAAATCCTAAAGATTACAGCCACTTTGTATTTGAATTTTCAGTTGGATTAAAAATTGACAGAACCGGCCTAATTGATAGTTTAATTGACCTTCAGTATGAAAGAAGTGATTTTGGATTTCACAGAGGAACATTTAGAGTTCGAGGAGCTACAATTGATATATTTCCTTCCTATCAGGATATAGCTATTAGAATCGAGTTAGGAGAAAGCTATATTGATAATATAGAACTTATTGATCCTTTAACGGGGAAAATTAAGAGTAAAGATAAAATAAAAAAGTATACACTTTATCCTGCAAAGCATTTTATAACAGATCCCAATAAAAATACTGACTTATATGATCAAATCTTGTCTGATATGAAAGCAAGGGTTAACTTCTTTAAAAGAAAAGGCAAGCTTCTTGAGGCTAACAGAATTAAACAAAAGGTTACCTATGATGTTGAAATGATTAAAGAGGTGGGTTATATAAAAGGAATTGAAAACTATTCAAGATATTTTGATGGAAGAAAGCCCGGTGAAGCACCATATACACTTCTTGACTACTTCCGAAAGCCATTTAAAAACGACTGGCTGGTGGTAGTTGATGAGTCTCATATGACTTTTCCGCAAATAAGGGGGATGTACAATGGTGATTTATCAAGAAAAAAGACACTTATTGATTATGGATTTAGGCTTCCCGCAGCAGTTGACAATCGTCCATTAAGGTTTGAAGAATTTATGAGAAGAATACCTAATTTCATTGCAACAAGTGCAACACCATCTAACTGGGAACTTTCCTACTCAAAGGGTGGAGTGGTTGAGCAGCTTGTAAGACCAACCGGAATCCCAGATCCAGAAGTTGAGATAAGACCTGTTAAAAATCAAGTTGCTGATGTAATTGAAGAAATTAAAAAAAGGTCGAAGAATAAACAAAGGACATTGGTTACAACACTTACTAAAAAAACAGCAGAAGATCTTGCCAATTACCTAAATGAAAAAGGTTTAAAAGTGCAGTATCTACACTCAGATGTAAAAACTCTTGAAAGAAGTGATATTTTAGATGATTTAAGAAATGGTAGATATCATGTACTTATAGGAATTAATCTTCTAAGAGAGGGGTTGGATTTACCTGAGGTTTCCTTGGTTGCAATATTGGATGCAGACAAGGAAGGGTTTTTAAGAAGTGATGTAACACTTATTCAAACAATGGGAAGAGCAGCAAGGCATGTTGAAGGAAGTGTAATTTTATATGCAGACAAAATTACAGGATCAATGAAAAGAGCACTTTCTGAGGCAAAAAGACGAAGGAAATATCAACTAACCTACAATAAAACACACAAAATTAAGCCCAAATCAATAAAAAAACCAATTAGAGAAAAGCTTGTTGAACAAGATCCAGTGGAGCAACTTGCTGAAGAAAAATATGATTTGGAAAACCTAACACCAATAGATAAAAAAAGATATGTTATTAAATTGAAAAAAGAGATGCTTCTTGCAGCACACGATCTTAATTTCGAAAAAGCAGCCGAAATAAGAGATAGAATAAGAGAAATCGATAATTGATCATTGTGATATACTCACATTGTCCACCGGATAAAACCGGCGGGGTTTAAACGTGCAAGACTATATAAAAATAAGGGGGGCAAGACAACACAATCTTAAAGGTATTGATCTTGATATACCTAAAAATAAACTGGTTGTACTAACTGGTGTATCAGGAAGTGGAAAAAGCTCCCTTGCTTTTGACACATTATATGCTGAAGGGCAAAGAAGATATGTTGAAAGCTTATCTTCATATGCCAGGCAATTTTTGGGGGTAATGAAAAAACCTGATGTTGATCTTATAGAAGGACTGTCTCCGGCAATCTCAATTGACCAAAAAGGTACCTCTCATAATCCTCGATCAACAGTTGGTACGGTAACTGAAGTTTATGACTATCTAAGGCTTCTTTTCGCAAAGGTTGGGCATCCTCATTGTCCGGTGTGTACTCGAGAAATATCACATCAAAGCCTAGATCAAATAGTTGAAGCGTCACTAAAATTAATAGAAAGAACCGCAAAAGAGAAAAACAAAGCCTGGTTTTTAATACTATCTCCCGTTGTTTCAGACAGAAAAGGAGAATTTAGCCAGCTTTTTGAAAACTTAAAAGCTAAAGGCTACAAGCAGGTAAGGGTTGATGGAAATATTTATGAACTAACTGAAGAGCTTATTTTAATCAAAACAAACAAACATTCAATTGAAGCCGTAATTGATAAAATTGCACTGGATAGAAAAAATCTTAAAAACAAAAACTTTAGAGACAATCTTTATTTAAGGCTATCCGATTCTTTCCAACAGGCACTTTACCTATCTGATGGAAACATAATATTAGCAGAGGTTAAAGATAGCGGTTTTCAAATGCCAACAAATCCTAAGAAATTTAAAGATAATTTATTTTCTGAAAAATTTGCCTGCCCCATTGACAACATTCAAATTCCAGAAATAGAACCAAGAACATTTTCCTTCAACTCTCCACACGGTGCTTGTCCAACTTGTTCTGGTTTGGGAAAGATATTAAAGGTCCAGCCTGAGTTTGTTCTTTCTGATGAGCTTTCAATTTTAGAAGGTGCAATCGTTCCTTTTTCAAATATGTTCGAACACGACACTTGGTATTCCAGACTTATTTTAAAGGTTTGTAAAGTACAAAGTATTGATCCCAAATTACCATTAAAAACATTTAGCGAGAAGAAGTTAAACATAATCCTTTATGGTACAGGTAAGAGAGTTTATAAAGTAGAAGGCACAAACAGACAAGGAAGATTAACCAATATTTGGGAAAGCTTTATCGGAATAATTAACGAGCTTGAAAAAAGATATCTTCAAAGTGAAAGTGACTGGGTAAGGTCAGAAATTAAAAAATATATGAGAGAGCTTATTTGCCCGGAATGCCTTGGCACAAGACTTAAAAAAGAAGCGCTTTCCATAACAATTAATGATAAATCAATTTCTGATGTAACAAAATTTTCAATAACCTCAGCACTTAACTGGTTTAAAGATATTAGAAAAGGTGAAGTTCTTATTCAAAAAGAAAATGAAATAGCAAAGCTTATTATCAATGAGATTATAGGAAGATTGAAGTTTCTAAACTCTGTTGGTCTTGAATATATATCACTAGATAGAGAAGCGGGGAGTTTGTCGGGTGGAGAATCCCAACGTATACGGCTAGCATCACAAATTGGTTCAGGATTAACAGGGGTTTTGTATGTACTTGATGAGCCCACCATAGGACTTCATCAAAAGGACAATCAAAAATTAATAGATACATTAACTGAACTTAAAAACTTAGGAAATAGTGTGATTGTTGTTGAGCATGATAAAGAAATGATAAATCAAAGTGAATATGTTTTTGATTTTGGTCCTAAAGCAGGTAAAAATGGGGGAGAAGTAATAGCATATGGAACTCCAAAGCAAATTTCAAAAAATCCTAAATCATTAACTGGAAAATATCTATCAGGTAAAAATAAAATAAATGTTTATGGTATTTCTTCACAAATCTCTCCCCCATTAATTAAAATAACCGGTTGCAGTTTATATAATCTTAAGAACATTAACGTCGAGTTTCCACTGGGAAAATTTGTTGTAATTACGGGTGTATCAGGTAGCGGAAAATCAACACTTTTAGTAGACACTTTATTTCCTGCACTTCAGCAAAATATTAACCCCTTCTTTAGAGGTAGTGTTGGAACCTACAAAAACATTCAGGGAGTTGAAAATATTGACAAAGCAATTCTTATTGATCAATCACCTATCGGCAGAACTCCAAGAAGCAACCCCGCAACTTATACTAAGGTGTTTGACTTGATAAGGGATACCTTTGCACAAACAAAACAAGCACGATCAATGGGTTTTAAAAAAGGTAGGTTTTCATTTAATGTCAAATCAGGAAGATGTGAAGCCTGTGAGGGACAAGGTCAAACCAAAATTGAAATGCAATTTATGAATGATATATGGATAACATGTGATGTATGCAATGGAATGCGCTATAACGCACAAACCTTAGAGGTTAACTATAAAGGGAAAAATATTGCAGATATACTAGGACTAACCGTTGATGAAGCAAAAGAGTTTTTTAGTGTACACACTAAAATAATACAAAAGCTTGAGACAATGAGCCTTGTGGGACTTGGCTATATGCAGTTAGGTCAGTCTGCAACAACTCTTTCTGGAGGTGAAGCACAAAGAGTTAAGCTTGCATCTGAGCTTGGAAAGCGTGCAACAGGAAAAACCGTATATATTTTGGATGAACCAACTACAGGTTTGCATTTTTCTGATGTTGAAAAACTACTTAAGGTACTACGACTTTTGGTGTCTAAAGGAAATAGCGTGTTTGTAATAGAGCATAATCTTGATGTTGTTAAAAATGCTGACTATATAATTGATTTAGGACCAGACGGAGGAGATGCGGGTGGAGAGATATTGGCAACCGGAACAGTTGTTGAGGTGTCAAAAAGTAAAGCTTCTTACACAGCTTCCTATTTAAAAAGCTAATGTATTAATTTAAACTGTAAACATGCTTAAGAAAATTTCTATAATAGCTGCTTTTATAATTCTATTTTTTGTTAGTTACAAGAACACAATTGCTCAAAATGAATTTGTTATTGATTCAGTTATTAATTACCAAGTAGAAGAAAGCGGAATAACCACAATAACTCATGATATTACCCTTGAGAATATTTACTCCAACTTATATGCAACAAGCTACACACTTAGTCTTTTTAACATAAATGCTATTAATGTTAGAGCGTATGACTCAAACGGGTCACTTGAATATGAACAAAACAATGAAGAAGGCAAAGTTAATATAAAGGTTAACTTTAAGGATTCTGTTGTAGGAAAGGGTAAATCTAGACGCTTTTATATAAACTATCAGGAAGACGGATTTGCAACCCAAACAGGTGAAGTCTGGGAAATATCAATTCCACGCTTATCTGATGAAAATTCATACAGAAATTATTCAGTTTCATTAAAAGTTCCTTTGAATTTTGGACTTGAAGCATACATTTCTCCAAAACCATATAGTTCTGATGAAAATGAACAAGCTAGAATTTACAATTTTGCCAAAAAGGATGTATCCCAAACCGGAATAACTGCTGCTTTTGGACAGTTTCAAGTATTTTCATTTACACTTTTGTATCATCTTGAAAATCCCTTAGCAAAAAAAGCTGAAGTAAAAATCGCAATTCCACCAGATACAGCATTCCAAAAAGTGTACTATCAAAAGCTTGACCCAAAACCAAAAAACGTTAATGTAGATAAAGACGGTAATTGGATGGCTACATATGAGCTAAGCCCTAGGCAAAGAGTTGATGTAACTGCACAAGGAGATACTCAAATATTTTCAAGCTATCGTTCCTTTCCAATTCCCACAATTGAGAACTTAAATGATAATCTCAGCTCATCCGATTATTGGCAAGCTGATGATTCAAGAATTAAAGATTTAGCAATCCAATTAAAAACACCCAAGGCAATATATGACTATGTGAGAGAAAACCTTACATATAATATTGACAGGGTTCAGCCTAATGTTGAAAGGCTTGGTGCAATTGGGGCTCTAAATTCACCGCAAGATGCAATTTGCATGGAATTTACAGATTTATTTATTGCAATAGCTAGAGCTTCTGGAATTCCCGCAAGAGAAGTAAACGGTTATGCCTTCACTGAAAACCCTGATATTCAACCTCTTTCCTTGGTTTCAGATGTTCTTCATTCTTGGCCAGAATATTGGGATAGGGCAAAAAATGTTTGGATTCCTATTGATCCAACATGGGCACAAACTACAGGTGGAATTGATTACTTTAACAAACTTGATTTAAGGCACTTCGTTTTTGTTATACACGGTTTAGATACACAAAAACCATACCCTCCAGGCTCCTATAAGTTAGGTGTTAATCCTCAAAAAGACGTATTTGTATCGTTCGGAACTCTTCCTGAAAATCGTACATCCAGTTTAAAGATAACTGCAGAGCCAGCAAGAAATATTCCATTTTTAGATTCTAGTTTAGCTATTCAAATAGAAAATCCTGGACCTGAAGCACTTTATGATTTATATCCAAGCTACTATTTTGATAATATTCTTCATTCAAAAGACTATATAGAGGTTTTACCTCCCTATTCTTCATATGAAACATCAATTAAAATTGCTTTTAGCTTTTTAGGGAAAAACACTCCAGATAAGATTAAAGTTGTAGCTGATGGTCAAGAGGTAGAAATACCTACCCATAAGTTGCATGTTGTAATAACAAGTGTACTTGCTCTATTTATTTTATTCGCTTTTATAATAATCTTTGTTCTTGTTAAAACTAAAAAGATTTACATTCGGGATATAATATTAAAAATAAATAATGTATTTAGAAAAAAACAAACTAAGAACACTCCCTAAAACACCTGGAATTTATATATTTTTTATTAACGATATAGCTATTTACGTAGGAAAAGCGGTCAATCTAAGCAATAGGGTAAAAAGCTACTTTAGCAACATCCTGTCCCCGAAAACTAAGATGATGATAAGAGAAGCCAGTAGACTTAAGTTTATCAAGGTAGAAAGTGAACTTGAGGCGCTTTTGTTGGAGGCAAAAATGATTAAAAAACTCCAACCAAAATATAATATCCTGGCAAAAGATGATAAAAATCATCTTTATATTAAAATAACAAAGGAGCCATATCCAAGAGTGATAACAGTTAGAAAAAGAGACAGCCTTCCATTTATAGGTATATACGGACCATTTCCTTCATCTAATAATGTTTATTCGGTTTTAAGGATGTTAAGGCGAATATTTCCCTATTCTGATCACAAAGTTGGAAGGCGACCTTGTCTTTATTCGCATATGAAACTATGTAACCCCTGCCCAAATGAAATTGAATTAGAAAAGGACAAATCAGAGAAGGTCAAAAACAATAAAGTTTATCTTAAAAATATTTCAAGTATCAAAATGGTTCTTTCGGGAAGATCTAAATATTTACTTAAAAATATGTATAAAGATATGGATAAATTCTCTATTAATCAGGAATTTGAAGAAGCTACCGTACTTCGGGATCAAATTGCTAAGCTTGAATATATTACCCAACCTAAGACTCCTGAAGATGAGTTCTTAAAAAACCCTAATTTATATGAAGACATAAAAAGCCAGCAACTTAAAGACTTAACGCAAATACTTATTAGACATTTTAAAAATATAAAATCATTAAGAAGAATTGAATGTTTTGATATTGCACACATCTCAGGAAAATCAGCTGCTGCTTCAATGGTAACTTTTGTTAATGCTGAGGCTGATAAAAGTCTATATAGACAATTTAAAATTAGGCAAAAAAGAACTCTGAGTGACTATCATTCAATGATGGAAATTGCCCAAAGAAGAAAGAAAAATCTTGAAAAATGGGGAAAACCCAATCTTATTATTGTTGATGGGGGAATATCGCAGGTTAAGGCATTTAACATGGTGTTTGAAAAGGTGGGTATTAATGTTGTTGGAATAGCAAAATATCCAGATAGATTAATCTTGTCTAACAAAACAAAGATAACACTTAAAGGAAATTCTTTAAGGCTTCTTCAGAAGATCAGAAATGAAGCACACAGATTTGCAAGGGTTTATCACAAAAAACTGCTTGACAGAAGTACTTTCCCAAAACATACTTAAGGTGTAATGAAAAAGATATTAAGACACTTTGTTATCTATTCAATCTCACTTTATCTTACCTCTCAGGTTGCTAAAGGTATGGAATTTTCAAAAGGAATTGACTCTCTTTTAATAACAGGTGCAGTTCTTGCTTTATCATCTTTACTAGTTAAACCTTTAATTAACATTCTTATTCTTCCAATTAACCTTGTATCATTTGGACTCTTTAGGTGGGTAGCATCCTCCATTACCCTATATATCGTTACACTTTTAGTTACTGATTTTAAAATATCAGGATTTTTATTTAACGGTTTTGACTCATACTGGTTTTCGGTACCATCCATATACTTACCAGGAATATTGGCATTTATAGCATTTTCTTTTGTCATCTCATTTATTGCCTCCTTTGTCTTTTGGTTGATTAAATAATTTCTGAAACATATATCTTTAAGGTATAATTAGACCTATGCATGAAACACTACTTATTGTTCAAATTATAGTTTCAGTAATTGTAATAGGTTTGATTATTATTCAAGCAAGAGGAACTGGTTTTGGAAGAGGCTCGGGAAATGTCTCATCATCTTCATTTACAAGAAGAGGATTGGAAAAGTTAACCTTTAAGGCTACTTTTGTTTTCGTAGCTATATTTATTACTGTTGCAATTTTGCAGCTTGTTATATGAACCTTCGTTATATACTGCGTTTGGTTCCCGCTTTTTTGTCTCGATTTAAAGCAATCATTGGTTTAGGGGTATTATTTGGAGTAATACTTTTTTTTGTTTTCAGGTTTGTAGTACCAAACACCATAGGTAAACAAAACCCAATAATAGCCTTAAGCGGAAGATATACAACCAATAACCTTCCTAATTCGATATTAAACTTGGTCAGTGATGGTCTTACCAAGATTAATCCTGATGGAACACTTGAACCTAGTCTTGCAGATTCCTGGGAAACTTCAGACAAAGGTAAAACTTGGGTATTTCATTTAAGAGATGATATATTCTGGCAGGATGGAAAAAAAGTTACCAGCCAAACCATAACCTACCTGTTTTCAGATCTTTCAATTGAAACTCCTGATGAAAAAACTATAATCTTTAAACTTCAAAGTCCATATAGTGCATTTCCTGCTGTTGTTTCAAAACCAGTATTTAAAAAGGGTCTATTAGGGACAGGAAAATGGGAAGTAAAAAGCATTGACTTTTCAGGAAGCTATGTTCAAAAACTTACCCTGGAGGATGAAAATAAAAACAAAAAGACAATTAAATTTTATCCAACTGAGGAACAAGCAAAACTTTCATATAAGCTAGGATCAGTTAATAAAATTGATGATCTCATTAATCCCAAACCTCTTGATAACTGGAGAAATACTAAGGCAACAGAAAATATACAAAAAGATAAATATGTTGCAGTATTTTTTAATACTCAGGATAAACATCTTTCTGAAAAATCAATAAGGCAAGCATTGTCATATGCAATTGACAAAAATGAAATTGGTGGAAAAAGAGCAATAGGACCTCTTTCCCCAAATTCCTGGGCATATAACCCCCAGGTTAAACCATATGAATATGACCCAAAACGCGCAAAAGACCTTATTAATGAATTGCCGGCAGAGGCTAAAGAAAACCTTGAGATCAACCTATCAACATCACCAATCCTATTATCTAAAGCAGAGTTAATTGCTAAATATTGGGAAAATATTGGGGTTAAAACAAACGTTCAGGTTGTTTCAGGTGTACCAAGTGAATTTCAGGCATTATTAGTCATATTTGATATTCCCAAAGATCCGGATCAGTATTCAGTTTGGCATTCAACACAAACATCAACCAACATAACCAATTATCAAAGCCCTAGAATAGATAAACTACTTGAAGACGGAAGAACTACACTAGGAGTTGAAGAAAGAAGAACAATATATCTTGATTATCAACGATTTCTTGTTGAGGATTCACCCGCTGTATTTCTTTACCATCCATCCTTTTATACGGTAGAAAGAAACTAAGTATTAAACTCGGTTAATGTCGTATTTTATTTATAACCCAATTGGGCAAAAACACTATCCATTTTAAACTCTCCAGAAGGTAACATTGATATATATTCTTTAATATGCTTAATATTTACAGTATTAGATATTGATCCATCAAATAAGCAACTATATTTTGCACAAGATGGTAATATTGGAAAATCATCAGGTGAGATGGTGTCTTGCTTTGGATGACCAAGACAACCTCTGGTCCCGTCTGATAACTTTCCAAAATTAGCACACCCACGCATATAGCAGCATTCTACACAATAATGGTCATCATCAGGACGACATATTGTAATACTCTCATCTTCTTTATGCATGTAAAGTGAGTTATTATATCTTGTTTATTAATTGCATTTAAGAACTAAAATTTATGATTAACTTAACCACCAAACCACCTGCCTCCTTGGAATGGGAATAAAAATGCTATTAATTATTTTTGTGAGTAAGCTACGTCAGACGCTTCTTTTGTTTATGTAACAACGATTTGAAATAAGCTATTGCTTATTATTTGTGTGTATCTTTCCTTAAAAGCTCCGTAACCTAATTCACAAATGACAATATTTATTTAATGAAATTTTGTTTTTCATTTAGCATTATCAACTAATATTATCTCGATAAGATAAATTATAAAAAAATGTATATACTTAAACGATCGGTAGATGAATTATTACACTCTAAAAATAGGAAATATTAATAGAAAACTGCCTATTGTTTCAATACGAAAAAATTTAAAAGTAGCCTCTGTAAATTTGTTAGGTGACACACAACTTGTGGAAATAGTTGCTAAAAAATTACTCAATAAAATTAAACACATAGAATTTGATTACTTTGTTGGACCAGAAGTAAAAGTAGTTCCTCTACTTCATGAACTTTCAAGACTTTCTAAAAGTGTTAAATATGTTGTCTGCAGAAAAAATATATATGGATATATGATTTCACCTATTAAAACGAAATTGAAAAACCGCCTTGTCATCAATGGGTCAGATGCCCAACTATTAATGGGAAAAAGGGTTGTAATAGTTGACGATGTAGTATCAACAGGGTCCACTTTTTATGCAGTAGAGAAACTTATGAAACTTGTAGGTGCAAAAGTAGTTGCAAAAGTTGCAATTTTTAAACAAGGAGATAATTTACATTTCAACAATAAAAACACTATATTTGTTTCTTCTTTGCCAACTTTTACTTCTTGACAAGTTATTGGTTAATTTAGTAAATTTTAACTACATCAAAAAGAGCTCGTAAAGCCGCGAGCAAAGGTATTTTAATAAAATGGCGGATTATAAGTTGTATTTTAATTGTAAAGTTGATTGTTGACTCGAGATGTCTCGAGTTTTTTTATGGAGGAAATATACAGAAATGAGGTGATTAATTGATGTTATCAGAACACAAAGGTTGTTATAACCCTGGAGTACCCCCAAAAGATTGGACACATAATCATAGTAAAAGTGTACTAATTGTACGCGGTAACAAACCACCATCGGAAGTTTGTAATAGGTTTGATGAAGTAGTGGTATTGGAATCAAGTGGTATTTCAGAAACAGATGAAATACAAGCTATTGAAGAAACAACAATAAGATAAATTGTTAGAGAAATAACAAACTGAATCTAAATATTATGGTAGAAAAACAACACTTCCAAATTGGTCACATGTGCGCAGGGTGTAAAAATTCTAACAAACTACATTCAGGATGCATAGTAGGTGGAGATTTTCGTACTATAAAAGTTAAACATTTTCCAAATAAAAATGATAAATCTTTAGTTGAACAACATCCTGAAAACGATCGAAAGGAAGTTGTATATGATGCATCTTCCTGAAATATATCAATAATAATTGGGTGGGAACTAGTAGACGAAGTTCGAGCCTTTTACACTCCGTTGAATAAAGAAAAAATCTTTTAATAGTTTTTGAACCTATTTTGCATGGGCTAGTAAACTATGTAGGGAACTTCTTTTATCCCTATTATACGGCATATAATGAGGGTGGACTACTGAACGCTGTTAGAACTCAGTTTATGAAAACAGGAAGGGACTAGTTGATGATTTCCGAACTTTTGGGTGGCTAAGGCTTGAGCATTTCCCCGAGGTAATTTACCAGAAGAGTATAGGTTATTTGAAAGCTAAGAGGTCGGTTAGAAGTGCGAGCTTGTTTTTACAAGATTAGAACAAGATTTTATATTCAATAGTAATTTCCAAGCACCAGAGATTTTAGCTAGTTTTGGTAGCAAGGATACAAAACCTTGTAGGCTTAGAATATTTCTCGTTTACCTTTCTTCTGACGTGCGGTTCCTCCAACTCTTTTATCTTAAACCCCGACTTAATTAGGGTGTTAATGTATGTGGAAAATGTTTTGTGAACATAATCAAGTGTTGTTCCCCAAGGGGTTTTGTCTGTTCTCTGGTTTTCTTTAAAGTAGACATCTAAATCTTTGTATGCAAACCTCGAAGGATGAAGTGTGGCTAACACAAACTGACCATTATTTCCTAGCCATCTATGACATTTGGAAAATATTTTGCTTAGTTCATTTGGTGTAAAGAAATGGAGAACCATAACAGTTAAAATAGTATCAAAACTGGAGTCCGGGAAGTCAACGCTAAGAACATCACCCTTTACGAATCCAATATCAGGAAACCTTTTTTGGGCAACCTTAAGAAGGTCTTTGCTAATATCAACTCCAGTAATATTTTTGTCGAGATACTTGCATCCCCTCAATACGTCTATTGACCTACCTTGCCCACAACCCAAATCCAAAACTTTCTTGTTTGAATTATTGCGATTTCCAAGGATACGTTTTACAAAAGGTTTTTCCAAATATACCCAACTAAAATCTTTGTCTGCAAATTCTGAATATTTCTTTGCTTGTTCACCAACGTACTTGTTTCGCACTTGTATGCTATAAGTATATCAAAAGTTTAAATCCCGTTTTTGGGTCGTACAGTTTGATGTAGCTTCTTGAGGCTAAAGCAGGGGCTAGTAAACTATATAAGGAACTTCTTTTGCCTTAGCTGGTTAATATCAAAAGGGGTCGTAGTGTAGCGTTGAGGAGGATTTTGACAGATGGTCAAACAACTGTCGTGTTACTTCAAGTTTTTCAATGTCAATTCTATATATTTTCTTTTTATCCAACATCACAGAGACTGTTTTCTTGGCGGTGTTGACAATATTATCAAAATTCAGGTTATTTTCTGACACGTAGGAGAACGTTGCTTGTTCCGTAATTTGGTGAGCCATAAAGTCTCTTCTGTCTCCCTTAACCATATTAGTTTCTTTAGCGTGGTTTATAATCTCCCTGCCCCTGAAAATGGATTCTAAATATTTTTTGCCATCTTCCAAATATTGGATATCATCATAATCTAGATTAACTTTTTTGCCTTTAATGATATCGTAAAATAGTTTTTCAAGATTAGCTGCTGGAGGCATACCTATATCATTTTCAGAAGGACTAAAGCCGGGTTGAATATCCTTATACATAATCCTAATATTTATTAGACTTATCCCACCTTATACATACTTCTCTTTGCGCTGTCAAGGCTTAGCAGGGGTTAGTAAACTATGTTCCTCAAAATGTTATACAAATAACAAGGGTGACTTAGTAAGCGATGTTCGAACTCATTTTGATCCTAATTCAACTGATTACCAGATGTTAAAGGCTTTACTTTTAACAACAGACTCTAACCATCAATTTAACTGTTTCTAGAGAGGGGCTAGTAAATTGAAAATGGTGAGTTCAGCCGAACCACTATGTAGGGAACTTCTTTGAGAGTATCCAAATTAATTGATTGTTTTATCAAACCTCCTCTTTTGTCGTGACAATTGAGAGCTCCCTGCCCACCCAGGTTTAGTGTTTCCTACTCTCATACCTTTTCCGGCAAGTACTATTTCTTTTAAGGTTTTGGACGTTATTTTAAGTTGGTTGTAATCATTCCTAGATAATTTTTCACCTTCTTTAATAAGGCCCGCCTTACGTACGGCATCTTCTCTTGCAAAGTAAAATTCTGCTCTTCCTTCTTTACTTTCTAAATCAAAAAATTTAGGATTCACCTTTGTAAAATCTATTATTGCTTGTTGATACTCAACTCCAGTTGGTCCTTGATTACCTTTGTAACTATTAAATACAGCTTTATATCTACCATCATTGGGGTCCACCTCATCAAGAAGCCTGCTAAGGTAATCTCCCTGGATTTTGCGGGATAGCTCAGTATCATCTACGCCCATGACTCATTACAATATAAAACCAAGACTGTGTCAAATCTTCGGGGTGGACGATTTTATATATTCTTAATTGGTTTTATTGTAAAATACTGTTATGAATACAGAACTTCTTGGAGGAGGTTCGTTCAAAAATAAATCTTGGGTTGATGAAATCCAACAAAAACTTCAGCCAGAAATTACTGCAATAGTGGTTTATTGGAATGGTTGGGAAAGGGGGGAGGATGCCAAGATTGATTTTGAGGCAGAGACGAAAAAAGCAGCTGAGTTAGTGGGGAACAAACCCTTTGACATGGTATCGAAATCGGTAGGTTCTTATATTGGTCTGAATGTAATTGAGGAGACAGGTAACTTAGTTAGAAAATTAATTATTTGTGGAGTGCCTTTAAAAGATTTTCCTATTGAGGAAATTGAGAAAAGATACGAAATTTTATCTTCTATATCAGTAGAGAATGTAGTGGTTTTTCAAAATGAGAAAGACCCACATGGTTCATTTGAAGAAGTTAATAGTTTCATAGCAAAAATTAATTCGGGTATAAAGGTTGTTAAAAAGATTGGTGAGTTTAGTGAAACCCATAATTATCCCTATCCACAAGATTTTAAGGAATTCCTTCTTGGTTAGTTGAGCCTATTTTGCAAGGGCTAGTAAGAGAATCTTGAGACTTTGTCAAAAACTATGTAGAGAACTTCTTTTGCTTCAGCCTTGAGCCTGGGGTATAATTCGTGGCATGGAAAGGGGAAAATATTGTTTGATAAATGATAGTATATGTGGTCACAAAGGTGGTCAGAGGGAATGTGGCGATTGCTCGTCAGCGATTAAACATCTTAGAAATATTTACGAAGAAGTAGAACCACTTGGAGCTACAGATTTTAATACATTTAACATGGGGAGTATATTAAAAACCTCTTTTGATGTGGGTGAATGGAATAAAATAACAATGTTTTTTTATATTAAAAAAGGAGAACGATACTATCCACCTCAATTAACTAAACGCTGTAGGGACTAGTAAGCTATGCAGGGAACTTTTTTAGATACGAATTTCTACTGATTGATGTAAAAGATGTAAAATATGTTTATGGAAATGGTAAAAATAGTTGTATTTACTCCAAAAAGCCATACAGATGCAGTAAGACAAGCTATTGGTGACGCAGGGGCAGGTAAAATTGGTAATTACAATTATTGTAGTTATTCAGTTGACGGAGTTGGCAGGTATAAACCAATGAAAGGGGCAAAACCTTTTATTGGAGAAGTTGATAAATTGGAAAAAGTGAACGAGGAAAGAATTGAATGTGTTTGTGAAAAAAACAGAGCAAAAGAAGTAATTTCTGCAATTCGTAAGGTTCATCCTTATGAAGAAGTAGCCTTTGACATTTATCCGCTTATTTTTGAAGAAGAACTTTGAGCTTATTTTGCAGGGGCTAGTAAACTATGTAGGGAACTTCTTTATGTATTCTCAAAGAATTTCTTGGGAGTATGTTTTAAAACATATCCAATAAAGTTATAATTATATATATGGGTGATATAACTTCTGTAGAAGAATTATCGGGATTCCAATCCGAAGCGGCTAATAATTCGAGACTTTTAGAAAGAACAGAAAGGTGGGTTGAGGAAAGAACTTTATCATTTCAAGAAACCTTAAGGAATCCCAAGTTAGCATATAAAGTGCAAAAAGAAAGAAATGCAAGACAGCAAATCTATAGAGAAATTGAAAGGGATGTACAAACTGGAGGGTTACAAGTTCCATCTGCTGAGTTAGTTAGCAAAATGGTAGCAGGTTTTCCAGAAACTGCCATTTATGTTAAGTATCAGGATAGTTTGACAGGAGAACCTATTTACCAAATATTGAGGAAAGAGGATGGATTTATGATTGCGGAGGAAAGAACTAAATTAGATTGGTCTGTTAGTTACCTCCACCCTGTTTCCCAAGCAAAACTTAATTTGCACGGAGGAACTGAATTGACCCTAAAATACAGTTGGGACAGATATAATAATAAAGGTGCAAATCCAAATATTATTCACTCAATCAGCTTTCCTAATGCCACATTAAAGGTCTTTAGTATTCTTTTTAATTCAGTAATAAATAGCCCAAATAAAGAAAATGTCGGTTTCGAAGTTTTTAAAAGAGCTCAAAAAGGAAAATGGAGTGAACTTTTAAGAGGTGTTGGTGGTTCATATGAGAATGTTTCTAGTAGGGTTCTTGTTCACGAGTTTTTGAGAATGTGGGCTGGTACAGCTTCGGGTGGGGATTATAAAGAAAAAATGGTGGGACTTATTAAAAATAATTCTGAGGCTGCAGAAACTGCTAAGGAAATACAAGACTTCTCACAACGATGTTTGCGAGAGGAACATAAAGAAAGCGTTGTTTTACTAACGAGTCCCAAAATAAAACTTTTTAGAGTTGCAACCCCTGAAAGGTATCCTGAAAAAGGCCAATTGCTTATAGATGCTGTAAAAATTAAACCTTGGGATAGTTTTACAAGCGATCGAGGGTTACTTTTTCGTAAACCTGGCGAACAGCCGTGGAAAGCTGGGACTATATTAGAAATTGATGTACCCATAGAGAATATATTTACATATTATGATGCACACCCTGCTTTCGGAGTTCACCCTGGTGAGGAAGAGTATATTTTAAACGATAAGTGCATAGATGGTGCGTTTGTAATTTCTGTTAATGGGCGTACTCCCACGATGGAGGAGGCAACGAAGCTAAAAGAAAATATGCCGATTGTCGAGGTTGTGATTGATGAAAAAAGTATTGCATAAGTCTACTTATAAACAATATGTCATGAGCCTAGCAGGGGCTTGTAAACTATGTAGGGAACTTCTTTCAGGAACATAACCAGGATTATAGTCTCAATTACATTATTGCTTAATTTATATGTTTCTGGTATCTTGCCTTCAGTATGGTCAGGGTTGAAGATATTGAACATGAAGAGATGCCTTTTGCAGGGTTAAAAGTTTGCTACTCAGGTTCAATCAAAGGAGTTCCAGAAGCTGAACCTGATTTCCTTTGGCAGCTGGTCCGGTTTATAGCAAGCGGCGGAGCCGATGTTTTAAGTGAACATGTTGCTGCTAGAAGTCAGCAAGAAATGGATGAGGTGCGAGCAATGAAATGGGGAATGGATATTCAAGAAATGCTTGCCCAACCAGAACCATGGTTTAGTATTAGAAAAAAAGATACAGAATGGGTAGATGAGGCTACCCACGTTTTAGCTCTCGTAAATGCTCCTAGTCACGGTGTGGGCATGGAGATAGAAAGAGCAATTTTGAAACCAGAAAGGGGATTGAAGGAGACTCCCATTTTGTGTTTAATCCATGAACAAATGGTGGAGAAATTGTCTTTTATGATTAGGGGTGTAACTGAGGAGGAAGCTCCTAATTTTTATTTAAAGACATATTCAAGTTTGCATGAAGCTAAAGAGATAATTTATGATTTTTTAACAAACAATAGAACAAGCTGATGGGTGCCAGCAGGTGCTAGTAAACTATGTAGGGAACTTCTTTTTTAGTCAGGAATATGGTGTAAAATACGTCTATGCCTGAGAGGACTGTGAGTAAAGAAAGGTTTAAAATTACTCCCTCTGTTTATTTGATATTAGAAAGAGAAGGGAAGGTTCTTTTAATGCAAAGACAGAACACGGGGTACGAAGACGGAAATTGTGGATTACCATCGGGACATAAGGAAAGTGGGGAATACCCTTCTGAAGCGATGATAAGGGAAGCGGAGGAGGAAATTGGAGTTAGAGTTAATGCTTCGGATTTGGAATGTGTTCACATAATGATGAGAATACGAGATGTAGATAGTGAGCGAGTTGATTTGTTTTTTGTAGCCAGTAAATGGGAGGGAGAACCGCAAAACACCGAACCAGAAAAATGTAGCCGTATGGATTGGTTTCCCATAGAAGAACTTCCAGATAATACTATCCCTTACATTAAAGAAGCGCTTCAACATTGGAGAAATGGAATAGAATACTCTGAGTTTGGAAAATAATATATCAAACTATATCAGCGGGGGCTAGTAATCTATGTAGGGAACTTCTTTTCATATCAAACAAATTTCACAACCTCTTTTACTTCTCTCGTTTCAACCTTACCCCCTTCAGTTTTATAAGTGTATTTTGCTCTAATTTTCTTTCCTGAAAGAATTATCGGTAACCACTCTCTGTCTGAAGCCCACATTTTTCGGTAGGGTGTTTTGTTCACAGAGAACCATTTTGGTTTCATTTCTTCTGTTTCAGAAGGTTTATTATCCCAACTTGTTACTAAAAAGGTGTGCATCAACACTTTTTTATTTTCCTTTCTAAGGATAAAAGTGATTTCGCCTCGTTTTTCATACTTTTTTACTTTGACCTTAAATTCTTCCTCTACTTCTCGGCAAGCTGCATCAGCTATTTTTTCACCATCTTTAGGTTTCCCACCGGAACCATTCCACATCCCTTGACCAAACCCTCTCTTCTTCATTGCTAAACAAATATGCGTGGGAACACCATTACTATCTGTTTTAACTAAAAAACAGTTGGTGAAAATTTTCTTCTTTAGAGAGTGCATTACATAAAGTATATCATTTGAATCTATTTTGCAGGGGCTAGTAACTTTTTCAATAAGACCTAGGCAATAATATTGACAGCTATGGGTTTTGGGTATATGTTGGTTTTAATGGATAGGATGTGTGTTCCGTCTGTCTGTTAGCCGACCGCTTGGTCGGTTTTTTTATTTTGAAAGGGGGTGGCTGAGGAGATTTGAACTCCCGACCTGATGGTCCACAACCATCCGCTCTAACCAACTGAGCTACAGCCACCTTATACAGAATATATTTTATCAAAAACTTGTATGCTATACTAATTTAAGTATGGTTGATGATAAAGAAGTAAAGGAAAAAGACGAAGTTGTAGCAGAAAAAGAAAGAAAAAGATTAATTGTAGAAGAGGTTAATAAAGAAGGACCAGTTGTTAAATCGGAAACTCCTGTAGAAGAATTGGCAAAATCAGAAGTGCCTGAAGAAAAAGAATCCTCTACTGAGGAAAAGGACAAAACTGAACCGATTGAGCCTAAAGTTGATGAAAAGGTAGAAGAAGTTGATACGTTAGATAAACCTAAAAAGACCTCATCCGGAATTAATCCATTCTTTATAATAGGTCCGGGTGTGCTTCTGTTAGGTGCTTTATTAGGAGGAATTGTTGTATATCAAAAAGGGATAAATAAAATAAGTTTCAATGCCACTCCCACACCTGTAGCAACTTATATCCCTGAAGCAATTCCAACAGCAACTGCTGAGGCAAAAGTAGATTTAACAAAATATTCTATAAAAATACTTAACGGTAGCGGAAAATCAGGTGAAGCAGGAAAAGTTCAAACAATTCTTGAAGATGATGGGTTTAAGGTTTCTGATGTTGCCAATGCAAGTTCATATGATTACACCTCAACCGAAATTCAAGCAAAAAGCGATGTTGATGAGAACTTTATTACAAAATTAACAGAAACACTTTCCGAAAAATATACGCTTGAGGAAAAAACAAGTACTCTTTCAGCAACCTCAAAGGACGATATAATAGTAACGGTAGGAAGTACCCTTTCAAATTAAATCTTCTTGAGCGGGTGAGCAGAATCGAACTGCCGTCCTCAGTTTGGAAAACTGATGTTCTACCATTTAACTACACCCGCTTAGTCGGAGTGCTCGGGATCGAACCGAGGACCTCCGCGTCCCAAACGCGGCGCTCTACCAACTGAGCCACACTCCGTTTTTACTGTGTCGAGAGAGGGACTCGAACCCTCACGGGATATCATCCCATTGGCTCTTAAGGCCAACGTGTCTGCCAATTCCACCACCTCGACAGGGATTATTATATTTTACATCATTGAGGCTAAGAAGGAAACAAAAAGAGGATGGGGAGTTAGAGGACGGCTTTTATACTCTGGATGAAACTGAGTTCCAATGAAAAATTTGTTTTTGGTTATTTCAATCGCTTCAACTAACTTTCCGTTAGAGGATACCCCTGATATGGTTAAACCTGCATTTTCAAAAGATTTTTTGAATTTATTGTTAAATTCATATCTATGTCTGTGTCTTTCAGAGATCAAACTTTTTTTATAAACATTGTAAAGTTTGGTATTTTTCTTAACCTTACAAGGGTACGCTCCAATTCTTATTGTTCCCCCATATTTTTTGCTTTTTATGTTTTCAACCTGTGAATCCATGGTATGAATTACGGGGTATTTTGTTTTAGGATTAACCTCAATCGAATTTGCACTATTTAAGCCTAAAACGTTTCTTGCATACTCAATTACTGCCATTTGCATTCCAAAGCAAAGTCCTAAATAAGGTATGTTATTAATCCTTGCATAATTTATTGCATTTATTTTACCCTCCGTACCTCTTTTTCCCCACCCCTGAGGAATAATAATTCCATCCAAATTTTTCATTTTGTTTTCAAATTCTACCTTATTCATTTTCTCTACCTCTTGGCTATCTATCCAGACTATATTGGGATTTACTTGTAACTTCCATCCGGCGTGTTTTACTGCTTCAACCACGCATACATAACTGTCTGACAGTAAGTAATCACCAGATTTTTGATATTTTCCTATTATTCCTATATTTAGCTCATTTTTTGATATTTGAATTTGTTTAACCATTTCTTTCCATTTTGCTAAATCTTTCTTTTTTTGTTTTAGTTTTAGTTTTTTAATAATATTTTTTGTAATATCTTGTTTTTCTAAGTAAAGAGGTACTTTATAAACACAGTCTAAATCTGGGTTTGCTATTATAAATTCAGGAGATAAACCAGATGCAAGTGCAATTTTTTCCTTTCGTTTCTCATCAACTGCACGCTCGGATCTGCATACTATAAAATCTGGTGATAAACCTAATGAGTTAAGAAGACTTACGGATTGTTGTAGCGGTTTACTTTTAAGCTCACCAATAGAAGGCGGTGCTGGAAGATATCCAACATGAACAAGTATGACATCCTGTGGTTTTTCCAACTTTAGCCTTCTTATAGCTTCAAAAAACAAAAGTCCTTCATATTCTCCAACCGTACCTCCAAGCTCAACTATAACCACATCTGCGTTGTGTTTTTTACCTGCAAGGTACCATTTATTGATTATTTCAGGTGGAATATGATGATATGGCTCAACACATTTACCTTGATATTCTAGTGCTCTTTCTTTATTTAAAACAAGTCTATAAATCTGTCCATTGGTCATATAATTTTCTTTTGTTAGGGTTTGGTTTAAAAATCTTTCATAATGACCAAGATCCTGATCTGTTTCAATTCCATCATCAGTTACAAACACCTCACCATGTTCAATGGGGTTCATGGTACCCGCATCAAGGTTAAGATACATATCACACTTTACAGCAGTAACTTTGATTCCTCTTGATTTCAGAAGAAGACCTATTGAAGCTGCAGTTATACCTTTTCCAAGACCGGACAAAACTCCACCCGAGATAAAGATAAACTTCATAAGAAGAATAATACCACAATTGACAATATACTTAAGATTCAATTATGCTGAAATTGGATAGCTTTTGAGAGGAGGTGAATTAAATGAAGTTTTACGTTAGATTTATAACAACTTGGGCACTAAACACTCTACTCATACTAGCTTTTGTAAGCTATTACCCAACATCTTATGTTTTAGGTAATGCTGTAATTCCACCAGTATCGGCGGGAATCTTTGCAGGATTTTTATTAACTCTTTTTTGTAGACTGTCTAAACCATTTGTCAAGAAGTTGAGCACTAAAGCCAAGGGAAGGGTCATGATGTTTGTTTTTTATTGGCTGGTTAACTCAGTTGGTATTTGGATAATTGCCAGGCTTTCTGTTATATCCGGATTTGGCATAGCAAGCTTTTACAAAGCATTAATACTTGGTGCTGTGGTTTCCTTAGGTCAATGGGCACTAAGACAAACCTTTAAGAAATTCAAACTTATAGAGAAATAGTAGGTTAAGTGTAAAATAGTTTAACAAGACAGCTCCAATATAGGTTTATATTTTCTGTTTATAAATACATATACTAATGTTGAAGGGAAGTTCCTCTTGCAGAATAACTAAATATATTAGTTAGTAAAAATAGAATATGGATTAATTATCTTAATTTAATGTTGGACTAGCGACTCTTCCAATAAACAGAATGTTTCCAGAGGCATTTTCTTGAATTATGAATATAAATGGATGATCTGCTCTAAACACTGGAATTTCTAAAGCATTGCTCACGCTGCTACGATATTCAATTATTACTGCAGTTGCTGCTGCAGCCTCTGTTCCTTCTTCATTCACTTCAACAAATGCTTGATGAATAACATTGCTAATAAATAAATTCTCTGTTCCATCCATTCCTGAAAAATTAGCATCTGATGAGAATGCAATTGGCATACCCATTTCTTTTAGATCACCAGTCATAATATATTTAGTTTCAAACTTAAACTTGGGGATGTAAACTTTAACCCTCTGGTTCTCTAAATTATTCTTCCATTCTGACAACTTACTTATATTAAGTAGACTCTCTAATGTTGCTAAATCATCATTCTTGGGAAGTAAAATCAACATAGACAACTCCTCACCTGAATAAGGCAACTCAAGTATTTGCAAATTATCATTTTCATAATAATTAAACTTTGCTTCCTCATCAGTACGCTGCATCATTTCAGCCTTAACAATATCGTTGTTGCTTACTCTAAAATCTGTTTCTTTTGTGTCATCTTTGTTGAACTGTTTTACCCATTCTCCTTTAAAATATATTGCATTTGTTAAAACCAGTCTTGTCATTTTATTTAATGCATCTTGAGGTATTAAATCTATTATCTTATTATTTGTCTGTTCTTCTACCCAGTTATTTATTGTTAGACGAGAGTTTTCTGTATCTTTTACAAAGTCAAGGTTCGTAGCCTTACCTGCATAGTACTTTTCTACAACATCTAAATAGTCCTTTAGAAATTTATAGTCTTCTTGAACCCATAGAGCATTGGCAATTTTAAGTTCATATTTTTTATCTTCCTTATTTATTTCATTGTAAACATTAGCATATTCTGTCCGTCTTAAATTATCATTTTTTGGAAAATGAAATACAGAAATCATTTCCTCAGCAGTTTTATTCCTTGCACCTTCATAGGTCATTGCTAATGCGCTGGATATACTGAATGGTGAGAAAAAGATATTTCCACCCTCTTTTTCTTTCAGTTTGAAATAATAATCAAAGGCAAATTGATTATTAGCATCAACAATACTATTAATGCCTACTAATTTCTCCTCAGACGAATGTTTAGTTTGTATTGTTTCTTTAAATAGCTGTTTACCATAAATCCAGTAGCCCAAAGCACTAAGTCCTAGTAAAACTAAGATAACAATCAAAATTGGCAATACTTTACTTTTTGGTTTAGGTGCCTCTTGTATTACAAGCTTTTCTTCCGTTGAAATAGTAGATGGTTGTGTCTGTGTTGATGTGGAAGTATCTGGTGTGGGTGTGGTTGGTGTTTGTTGAGTAGATACATCTGTAGGGGAAACATTAGGTGGGGTATTGGGCGATTGTTGTTTGGCTGGTTGTTCAGACGGTCGATTGGGTTTATTAGGATCCATATTTTAGTATCTCATTAATATATTAATAAAATCAATGTTTTTTCAGATTCGTGTGCGCCCAGCAAGATTTGAACTTGCAACCTCTTCGTCCGAAGCGAAGCGCTCTATCCAGTTGAGCCATGGGCGCTAATTTCTTGTATAATTATACCTCATATGGCTACGATTGACGAACAAATTACTAAAATTGATAAAACATTAAGAGAAACTCCACATCATAAGGCAACCAATCATTTCATTGGCAAAATGAGAGCAAAAATTGCTAGACTCAAAGATAAACAGCAAGAGGGTATTTCTTCAAAAGGTGGTGGTGGAGGGGGATATGCGGTAAGGAAAAGGGGAGACGCAACCGCTGTCTTGGTTGGACCACCGTCAGCTGGTAAATCAACACTTCTAAACAAAATTACCAATGCACAAAGCAAAGTTGCAGCATATGCATTTACTACAGTTAGCGTTATTCCCGGAATGCTTAAGTATAAAGATGCCTATATTCAGATATTTGACATACCTGGACTAATCAAGGGTGCAAAAGAAGGAAAAGGAAAAGGGCGTGAGATTTTATCCGTTGTCAGAGGAGCTGATGTTTTGATTGTAATATCTGATCTTAAAAGAACTAAATTAATGACAAAAATGTTAGATGAGCTCTACGGTGCAGGAATACGTATTAACCAAGAAAGGCCTAATGTTTCTATTGAAAAGAAACTGTCAGGGGGATTAATACTTCACTCAAACATCAAACAGGATTTATCTAAAGAAACAATAAAAGAAGTAGCTAACGAGTTTGGTTATAAAAACGCTGAAATTACCTTAAAAGAAAAACTCAATATAGATTCACTTATTGATTCATTCTCAACAAGCCGTGTTTATATTCCTGCAATATTTGTAATTAACAAGAGTGATCTTAAAAAAGAATTTAAGAAAAACTCTGATTATTTATACATTAGTGCACAAACAGGAGAGGGAATTGAGGAATTTAAAGATAAACTCTGGGATAATCTTAAACTTGTTAGGGTATATTTGGTAAGAGAAGGTGAGGAGCCAAGCTTTAATAATCCAATTATTGCAAAAGAAGGTGAAATGTTAAAAGATATTGCAGAAAAAATAGGTGAAGAATTTGCGCAGGCTAAAAAATCAGCTAAAATCTGGGGTACTCAAGCTAGATTTCCCGGTCAGGAGGTTTCACTTTCTACAAAAGTTACCGAAAGAATGCAGATAAGGTTTGTGTGAAACAAAACCCATCTATATAATTAGTTTAATATATGTTTCCGGATGAAAAAGGACTTTCAAATAGTGAGGTTGTAGCAAGGCATAAGCAGTATGGAGCAAATGTTCTTCCTGAAATTCCTCCTCAAAATCCACTGTCTTTATTTTTTCGTCAATTAAAAAGTCCATTTGTATATGTACTGCTCTTTGCTGTAATTATTACCTTACTTATTGGGGATTACACAGACTCAATAATAATTTCTCTTGCAGTTTTGATAAACACCGTATTAGGTTTTATACAAGAAAATAGAGCAAATAAAGCTCTATTTGCACTTAAGCATTATGTAAAAAGTGAGTCTGTTGTAGTTAGAGATGGAAAAAGGATAACCATCAATTCATCAAAAATTGTCCCTGGAGATATTGTAATTCTTAGTCAGGGAACAAAAATACCAGCTGATGGAAAACTTATCTTTGCAAATCGCCTTTATATAGATGAGGCTGCACTCACCGGTGAAAGTATCCCTGTTAACAAAAGCAAGGGTGATGATGTGTTTATGGGCACAACTATTTCTTCAGGGCAAGCTACCCTTTTAATTGAGACTATTGGAGCCGCAACGAAAATGGGAGATATTGCACTACAGGTTCAGGAGAAAAAAGAAGACACTCCTCTTCAAAAACAATTAAAGACATTCAGTAAACAGTTAGTACTAGTTATAGGTGTTCTAACCATTGCTGTATTTATTCTTGGACTTTTTCATGGAATTGGCCTAAATGATATATTTGTAACATCTGTTGCTTTAGCTGTATCAAGTATTCCCGAAGGACTTCTGGTTTCTCTTACCGTGGTACTTGCCATCGGAATGCAAAAGATAATAAAACATCGCGGTTTGGTAAGAAAATTATCAGCAGCTGAAACTCTTGGTGGTGTGACAGTTATTTGTGCAGATAAAACCGGAACGTTAACCCAAGGAAAAATGAAGGTAGTTGATTATATAGGAGATAAAAAGAAATTAGCTAAGCAAGTTCTTCTAGCTAATGACTTAGATGACCCGATTGTTATTTCTGCCTTTGAATGGGGTCGAAAAATATTTAGCAATCTTACTTCTAAAAATAGGAGGTACGATAGCATCCCTTTTTCTTCAAAAGAAAAATTTTTTGTCAGTCTTCATAAATGGTCGGATAATAAAAATATGATTTTCGTAAACGGAGCACCTGAGCTTCTTCTTAATTGGTCAACATTAACTAAAAAAGAAAAATATCAAATCACAAAAACTATTGAAGATCTAACCAAACAGGGAAAAAGGATTATCGGATTTGCCAGAAAAGAGGTATCAGTTGATAAAAAAAGATTAAAATTAATAGATGCCAAAAATAACTTATCTTGGATAGGTATTTTAGCATTTAATGATCCCGTTCGAATTGGTGTAAAGGATGCACTTAATTTAGCCAAAAAAGCAGGTATAAAAACAGTTGTTATTACAGGTGACTTTCCTAAAACTTCAGAATTTGTTTTATCCCAACTAGGAATAAACATAAGTAGAGATCAAATATTAACAGGGGATGAGTTGGAAAATTTTACCGTAGGAAAACTCTCACAAAAGGTGAAAACTGTACGATTGTTTGCTAGAACCACGCCACAACAAAAGCTGATGATAGTTGATGCAATGAAGAAAAATGGCGAAATAGTTGCCATGATGGGAGACGGTGTAAATGATGCTCCGGCTCTGCATAAAGCAGATATTGGAATCGTGGTGGGAGAGGCAACTGATGTTGCTAAAGAATCTGCAGACCTTGTACTCCTTGATTCCAATTTTTCTACCATAATAGGAGCAATTGAGGAAGGAAGAGTAATATTTGAAAACATCAGAAAGATTATCCTTTATCTTATGAGTGATGCTTTAACTGAAATTATTGTTGTTGTTGGAGGTATTACTCTTGGTATGCCACTACCCATAACAGCTGTTCAAATCTTGTGGGTAAATTTGATCTCAGACGGTTTTCCTGATCTTGCATTAACCATCGATCCAAAAAGACCTGACATTATGAATGAAAGACCCCGTTTAGCTAAAGAGCCTCTGGTTAATAAAAGAATGTTTACACTAATAGGTTTTATAAGTTTAGTAGCTGGTTTAATCGCACTTTCTTCATTTATTGTTGTATATCATATTACAAATGATGTTATCTTGGCTCGATCAATGGCTTTTATTACCCTTGGTTTTGATTCACTTGTCTATGTTTTTTCTATCAGGTCCATCAAGACACCGTTTTGGAAAGACCATCTATTTGAAAACAAGTGGTTAGTTGCTGCAGTTTCTGCTGGTTTTTGTTTACAGATACTGCCTTTCACAACAGCACCCCTCAGGCAATTTTTCGGGTTAAGCAACCTAAACCCAATATACTGGATTACGGCTATTGGTCTGGCAATTACAATGTTTTTTGTTGTAGAGGTTTTTAAAGCGCTCTAAATGTTTGATGTTTTAAAAGTTGGTTGAATATTATTCGTGTAATGACATCCAGTGAGCCCAGGAGGATTCGAACCTCCAACCGCTTCCTTAAGAGGGAATTGCTCTACCATTGAGCTATGGGCCCCTAAAATACTTCAGGTACGCGCTTATTTTATCAAATATACCCGCAAATTGCACAGCACTTGGTTTAAAAGAAACTACCTCAAAGGAACGGGAATTTCCTATATCTTTTCCTTTATATCTTAAAGAAACCCAGGAACTATATGTTCCAACCGCTTGAGGAGTAATTGCTTTAAATACAATAAAGGCAAAATCATCAGGATATACATCAGAAAAAGAATAGCTATTGATTGAAATATCCCCTACGGTTGTCTCCAGTGATACTTCGTCTTTATTCCAAATAGACTGACCTATGTTTTTGGCCAGAACCGCACCAGAAAACTCTATACCTGCAAGCTGAACAGGTTGAATCAATATAGTTAAAATATCCCCTCTGACCTCTTGTACAGGTTCACCTTTTATCTTTTCAATCTTTTGCATATCAAAATAGAAGTTATAAAAGCTAAATTCATCTCTTTTCCAAGAAAATACGTCAAATGGGGGATGAGTGTAGTTTAGGATAAAAGGAGTTACTGCAACAACCCGGTTGTCATTCCAAATATAGTCAAAGGCATATGTTAACTTAGAAGAAATATCCCCCTCCTGTCCAACAGTATGTCTCCAGCCTGTTTCTGTTATAAATACAGGTAAGGGCTTGTCAATCCCTAAAGATCTTAAACAGGATAGCTCCCAATCGTACGTTGTAACAGTTCCTTTTCCCCTGTCAGTTACATTTCCAGAAAAGTCGGGATTAGGGTATGAATGAGATACCCAACCGTCTACATAACTAAAAATATCAGGATTTGCCTCAAGCATCTTCCTTAAAAACAAAGCTTCATCCATAGTATCTTTCCCGTTGTTGGCTGACGCATCAAGTCCAGCAGGAAGAACGAAAAAATCATCAGATGTCTCTTTTAACTTCATAGAGAATTCTTTTAAGTAAGAAGAATATGCTTCAGGATCAACTTTCCCTCCCCATTCTTTTGCATGATTTGGTTCATTGGAGATTATTACGTAGCGGTTTTTAATAACCCAATTTAAAGAGTTTAAAAAGGCAATCCAGTTATTAATCTCTGCTTCCTGAGGTTTTTCCCAGACATCACCTTTTGCTTTTGAAGCTATTCTTACAATGGGAATAAGGTGAAGTTTTCTCATCTGGTTAAACACTTTCTGCCACCTTCCATGATCTCTTTCTGCCTCCGTAATAACAAATGTTACATAACCCCAATCACCACCAGAGGAATTAACAAGTCTTTGTGCATCCTCAAGGTCATTTGTATCTGCAATATGAATTCCAAAATAATTATTAGGAATTTTTAAGGGATCATATATAGCAAATGCATCATTTGAAGAAAAGGAAAAACAAACAACAAAAACTAAAATAACAAGTAATCTTTTTAACATAGAAACAATATTGTATCAAACATGTAAACTAATGGTCATTTTTTTTATTCGTATTTTTATAGATTATCAGCACACATATTGCAGATACTTTCATGGATAACATCTTCGTTAAATGTCCATTTTTAATGAGAAGAACAAGTATTTAAGCCACATGCGCTGACTAGTTATCAACACTGACTGGTATCTCATTACCTGTAATACAACCGAGTTCGAAGCTTCCTTCATCATTATAAAACCTCATTGTTTTTGAAGGTTCCTGGGAAGGATCGCTACATATATGGACGAGCTTTTCTTCTCCTTCCGCTACACTAGATATTTCACTCAAGCTATCTTTATTAAATGAACCATTTTCAATCATCTTTTTTCACCTCCTAATACTTCGTTAAGGCAGAAGTCACAAAACTATTGAAGTATTATATCAAAAAATGATAACTAAAAAAATGGCCTGTGACCCAGGGTGGAGTCGAACCACCAACCTCTTCCTTAGAAGGGAATTGCTCTATCCATTGAGCTACTGGGCCTTAAAAAGGTTAATACTTGTATTTTATCAAATTGCTGCCTAAATTACACAATATAAAGTAAACAGAATAAAAACTACTTATATTAGGAAATTGGAATTAAAACTCTTTGTATTTTAGGTGTTTTGTATTTCCTACTTCTATTGCGCT
>JBHPHS010000005.1:0-41014 GCA_042571305.1 Patescibacteria group bacterium
TTATTAGAAATGGAGTTTAAAAAGTTATGTAGAAATGTAATTAAATACTGCACAGACATAATTCGACTGGATTTTATATATTACGACTCACAACCTATTGTATATTCATATGGATCGGTTTATCAGAATTGTTTTTTAGGAATTCAAACTTCATATATACAAAAGTACAGAAAGTTAGGACCAGGCAAGATGATAATATATTTAATTTTAAATGATTTGATTTCTAAAAATATAAATATTTTTGATTTTAGTACAGGACATAACGCGTATAAGGCACAATTTACTTCGACTATTAAATTGCAATATAACGCTTATTTATCAAAAAGTTTTGTTGTTAATTATTATTGGAGAATTGTTAATACAGCTAGAAGACTAAGGCAAATATTTTTTCATAATAAATATGACATGGATCACAAGTTTCTTTTTAAAAAAATTAAATCATGATAAAGATAGCGCTTTTTGTTATCAATGTTCTGACACCAATACTTATTGTTGTGTTATTAGCCCTATCAATAAGAGGTTCTTTTGGCTCACCTACGTCAAATGATTTAAGTAGTTCAATATGGAGGGGAGAAGGTGTTTTTGAACTGTCACCTGAAAGAGGAAGGTTTGCATTAACTTATTCTTTAATTGAAGATAAATCATTTTATTTTTCTGTAGATTTAGCCCGCTTTATTATTCCAGATCTTGGTTATAAAGATGGGCATTATGTTTCTTTGTTTGCTCCTGCTGTGTCATTTATGGTAATGCCAGGATATTTGATAGGAAAATACTTGGGAGCCAGTCAAGTTGGTGCATTTGCAGTTATTGGAATATTTGCACTTATAAATTTGATATTGATTAAAGAAATAGTTAAGAGTTTAGGTGGAAATAAAATTGCAGGGTGGATTTCTGGATTAATATTTTTATTTGCAACCTCCGCTTATTCATATGCAGTTAATTTGTATCAACACCAAATCTCAACTTTTTTAATACTTCTTTCGAGCCTTATTTTAATTAGGACAAAAAAAATATGGCCGCTATTTTTTGTTTGGTTTTTTTGTGCCATGTCCATCACGGTAGATTATCCTAACTTGTTTCTAATGTTTCCAATTGGTTTATTTGGTGTTTCTAAATTATTAAAGATTCAACAGAAAAATAAAAAGAAAGTTTACAAAGTTAATGTAATAAATTTATTGACCGTTTTGGGGGTTGTTTTGCCAATTTTGTTTTTTGGATGGTTTAATTACAAATCTTATAGTAACCCATTACAGTTTTCAGGAACAGTTGGGGGTGTGCACGAAATTGATGAAAATGGAAATCCCACTGCTTCAAAAACAATAGACCCTCAGGATGTAGAAAGATTTGTTAACCCTGACGAACAAAAAAAATCTGCTTTAGCATGGTTTAATCCAAGGGAAAGTCTAAACGGGCTTTATATTCTAATGATATCGCCCGATAGGGGGGTTGTTGTATTTGCTCCGATAATAGTTTTAGGACTTGTAGGTATGTTCGTTTTAGGAAAGAAAAAAAATAAGTATTTACCAATGCTTTTGGGAGTAATTGTCGTGAATATAACTCTTTATTCAATGTGGGGAGATCCGTGGGGTGGTTGGGCATTTGGCTCAAGATACTTAATTCCTGCATATGCAATAATGTCTGTGTTTATTGGTGTTGCGTTAACTGAATTTCGAAGAAAGTGGCTGTTTCTGGTTGTTTTTTATCCTGTGCTTGTATATTCAATATTGGTAAATACCCTTGGGGCATTGACTACTTCGGCCAATCCCCCAAAAACAGAAGCTTTGCCTCTCGAAGCTATTTCTGGAAGAAGGGAAAGATATTCATATGATCGTAACTGGGAATTTTTGATAAGTGGGAAATCCAAATCATTTGTTTTTCAGACTTGGGGATATAAATATTTAGATAGTGTTTATTACTACTATTTGATTTCGGGTTTGATAATTTTACTGACAACTACCAATTTTGTTTGGTTAATAATACAAAAAAATGAAAAAGCTATTAAACAAAATTAAATCATTAAGTATAGGAATAACTATTAAAACCAGTTCAATTGATAAACTTAACAAGTTATTAGAAAAAAGAGGTGTTTGGATTGTTGGAATTATTCTTTCTTTGGTTTCTGCATTCTTTTTTTACTATTACCTTAAGAACGAACTAGGGCTTGCTTATAACGATGCTCGATCCCATTTGGATATTGGTAGGCGTGTAGTGGAGGGGTTAAAACCTGGTATTGCTCAGTTAGGGTCTGTCTGGTTGCCCTTAAACCATATCTTAATGATTCCTTTGGTGTGGAGTGACTGGGCGTGGCACTCGGGATTTGCAGGAGCATTTTGGAACATGATTTCTTTTGTTGGAACAGGTGTTTTGGTATATAAATTTCTGGAAAAATTAAATGTAGGGAAAATTGCCCGTTTTTTTGGAGTTTTGGTTTTTGCGGCTAATCTTAACATTCTTTATCTTCAGTCAACTGCTATGACTGAACCCTTGCTTCTTTTTACCATGTTGGGAGGGTGTTATTATTTAATGCTTTGGGCAAAAGGAAAAAATATTTTAGATCTTGTTAAATCTTCTGTGTGGATAATGCTTTCTACGCTGATACGTTACGATGGTTGGTTTTTACTGGCATTTGCAGCTTTTATAGTTTTGTTTATAACCTGGAAAAACAAGGGTTATAAGGTGGCGGAAGGTTTGGTAATTTTGTTTTCGACCATGGCGGCATTTGGTATATTTTTATGGCTTTTCTGGAATTTGGCCATATTTAAAGACCCTTTATACTTTATCTTAGGTCCGTTTTCAGCACGGGCACAGCAACAAGTACTTTTAGATGCGGGAAACTTGCCAACTAAAGGAAACATTCTTTTATCAACCCAGATTTTTTTGTATTCAGTGTTATATAACTCCATAGCTACGACAGGAATAGTAGGTCTTTTGGCATTTTTGTATCTGTTTTTTGACAAAAGGGAAAAGTTTGATATCAGGTTTTCCACATTGTCTTTGCTGTCACCTTTATTTTTTAACATAGCAGCCCTTACTGCGGGGTTTTCTGTTATTTTTGTACAGGGAATTTCAGGTAACACTTGGTTTAATATACGCTACGGAATAATGCTTCTTCCCTCACTGGCAATATTTTTAGGGTTTATGGTGGATAGGATAAAAAGTATCCGCTGGGTAACTATACTGGTATATTTATTTATTACTTTTTTTGCTTTTGCAAACAACGATGCCGTAGCAATTGATGATGCTAGGGTGGGATCATCCCAGAAAAACGTATCAGAAGTTGCAGGGTTTTTAGAGAAAAATGCAAAAGACAAACCTGGGTTTATATTAATATCTGCGGCAAGCCATGACGCTATTATATTTTCAAGCAACTTGCCTATGAAGAAGTTTATTCATGAAGGAACAGGTCTTTATTGGGAGAGTGCTTTGGCAACACCTGACAGATGGGCCAGATGGATTGTTATGAGAACTTATGATTTAGCCGATCTAACTTACAAAGGAGTATATGAGAAAGCAGGATTTATTGACCACTATCATTTGGTAGATTCATATCCTTTTGCAGATGTCTATGAGCTTAATGAAGAATATTTACCAAACCTTAACACAACTCCTACTTACGGAAGACAAAAATGATTTAGTATATAATTACCCAATCCGATGAAAAAAATAATCGCAGCTGTTTTTATATTCTTATTTATAGTTAGTTCCAATCCTGTAAATGCTGAGGATGCAGGTATTACTTGGTGGAGCCTACAGTCAATTGATTCGGTTAAGTATTCCCGTGATTTGGCAAGGGAAAAAGCCACTAATAAATCATTTGAAGCAGAAATTGAAAAACAGGTAAGCGCAGTTGCAACTACCGGTGCTACCCATATCGCAATCGGCACCCCCTATGATGAAGAATTTTATCCATTTATGAAAAAGTGGGTAAGCTCTGCCCGTAAATACGGACTTAACGTCTGGTTTAGAGGAAATTTTTCCGGATGGGAAGGATGGTTTGAATACCCAATAATTACAAGAGCTCAACACCTTGAATTGACAAAGAAATTTATTAGTGACAATAAAGATGTTTTTGTTGACGGGGATATATTCTCAAGTTGTGCAGAATGCGAAAATGGTGGGGCTGGAGACCCACGCCATAACGGTGATGTAGCTGGATTTCGTCAGTTTTTAGTTGATTCATATAAGGTAAGTAAAGAGGCGTTTAGACTTACAGGAAAAAATGTTTTGTCTAACTACTTTCCGATGAATGGTGATGTGGCTAAGCTTATTATGAACCCTGAAACCACAAATGCATTGGGTGGGATTGTTGTAATTGATCATTATGTTGCCACACCTGAGAGATTAAATGCGGATATCAACGAAATTGCCAAATTTAGTCAAGGAAAGGTGGTATTAGGGGAGTTTGGGGCGCCGATTCCTGATATACACGGTAATATGAATGAAGATCAACAGGCAGACTGGATAGGCCGAAGCCTGGCACTCCTTTCTGCCAACCCCAATCTTATAGGTGTTAATTACTGGACTGGGTTTGGGGGTTCGACCCATGTATGGAATAGTGACGGGACTCCCAGAAAATCTGTTGAGGTGATATCGGGTTTTTTTAAACCCAAGCTAATTGGTGGTGTGGTTAAAAACGAAATAGGCTGGAGAATCAAAAATGCCAAAGTAAGAACAAACGAGAGGGAGGTATTGACCGATTCAAAAGGTAGATTTAGCTTACCCACCCTGTCAATTGATGCTGTTTTTAATGTCAGTAAGGATAAATACATAAGCAAGAGTATTAAGACTACAAACGATGGGAGCATTATTGAGACAACTTTGGTAAAGGAGCAGGAAAATTTTCTTTTTAGGCTATTGAAAGCAATCTTCCAAAAGTTTACAAAATAAAACCCATAATTTGCATATACTATATATATAGGGTATAATAACTCCACTTCTGCCACTTGCCCCAAGTATAACATGAAAAAGTTATTGACCGGCTTAATTCTGTCCATAGTATTTACTTTTTGTCTTTCTGCGTCCAGTTTTGCCTATTCAATTCCTGATTTTCCGTCCTGTTCAAATCCAAAAGGTGTAATTATTGCTGACTATGCTGATGGGATACACGGGGTTGTTGGAAGTGTTAATTTATATACCGGATCCGATCAGGTTTATCAGATTGACGAAAATAATATAACCCAATGTCTTTGTTTAGTGGATGGAAGAGGAATTCAGACAAATTGGTGGAAATTTAGCTCTTTAGATCAAGAAGAGATCAATACGCTTAAAAATTTAGGATGGTATTTCGTTCCTGATGGTAGTATTTGGGGACTGGCTAAAAGTGAGTACATGGCACAAAATATAAACTATTCCTGCAAAAGCGAAACAACCACCACAACTACAACTTCTAGTTCAGGATCTTCTGACTCAGGGGTTGGGGGAGGAGAGGTTTTGGGTCTTGCCACAACCGGTACAACTGCTCAAATAGCAGCCTTTGGATTGGTTGGTTTTGTAATTCTGGCAATTGGTCTTATCCTTCTGGAAAAAACCAGGCGAAATGCTAAATAAATTATTGATTCTTCTTGGAATTGTCTTTATTCTGATATCTTCTTTTTTGTATTTTCAGAAAGAAAGTGAAGTTCCGATAATTATTGTTGAAAATTACCAACAAGAGAAAATCACAAAACCGACACTTGTTATTGCTGAGCTTGGAATTAATACCCCCATCTACCCTGCAGTTATTAGGGATGGTAAATGGCAAGCAGATTCCCGTGGGGTTTCACAAAACAAAAATGTAATCTATGGCCATAATTGGAGAAGTATTTTAGGTAATTTAACAAATGCAAAGGTTGGTATGGAGATGGAAATACAAAATCCCGATGGGGAAAGTCAAGAATATGAAGTCTACTACACCCAAACGGTTGATGGAGATCAAGGTAGCTTGGTAGAGGCCATGGCTGATGATAGAATTGCAATCTATACATGTACAGGGTTTTTGGATTCAAAAAGGTTTATCGTTGTTGCTAAAAGGATAATTTAATTTTACCCATCTTCGCAAACAATCAAAAAAGAGTTAATATTAGTGGATGAAGTCTATCCACAGGATCGCCCACCTACTAATTCCTAGAGAAAGTAATAATCACAAAGCCAGGGTCTTGCATCCGTCAAGTTTAGGTGTTCTGGCTCTTTTTTTGATTATACTTCAACTTGTTCTTAATATTCTGCCCAAAGTAGGTTCAAGGGTACTAGGCTACGCCGCAAATATTTCTGTAGGTGAAGTGGTTGCCCTAACCAATCAGAAACGAGCAGAAGCCGGCCTTGCTCCTCTTGGGGTAAATTCTACTCTTTCGCAGGCAGCACTAGCCAAAGGAACTGACATGCTGAATAAAGGGTATTGGGCCCATGTTGCACCTGACGGGTCTCAACCTTGGAAGTTTTTTACCGATTTTGGTTATAAATATCACTATGCAGCAGAAAACTTGGCCAGGGATTTTTCTTCTGCACCTTCGGCGGTGGATGCATGGATGGCATCGCCAACCCACAGGGAAAATATGCTTTCTTCTAAGTATAAAGAAATTGGTATTGGGGTGGTTGAAGGAAGTTTAGCGGGTGTTGATACAACTATAATCGTTCAGTTTTTTGGTGCTCCTTATGTAGATACCGTCCCAGCTATACCTGTTGCTAAAGCGGTAGAGGTAACTCCTGTGCCGGCAACTGTTTCCTCTTCCTACATAGCTGCTGAGGCTCCTTCTTTGTCAAAACCTGAAGTAACCGTTTCTCCTTTTGCTACAACCAAAAACATTTCCTTTGCCATTGTTGCTATTCTTTTAATGGTTTTAATCATAGATAGTATTATTACCTCCAGGAAGAATATTGTTAGGATTGGGGGTCGAACATTTGCCCATATTTCTTTTTTTGGAATGATTTTGGCAATTATTATTATTCTTAAAGCAGGGCAGATTATATAGACATGAAGGCATTTACAAAACATTTACCATACTATTTAAGTTTACTTGGGATTTTATTTATTGGGCTTTTTGGTTTTGTTGTGTTTTCCTACGACAGGGTTTTTCAGATTGTTATTGCAGTTTCTGTTGCGGTTTCATATGTTATCTGGGGGATAATTCATCATATTATTCATAAAGACTTGCATTTGGAGGTTGTAATTGAATATATCGTTGTTGCTACTTTAGGGCTTATTATCCTGTTTTCACTGGTTTTTCGAGTCTAAAATTAGTATAATCTACACACTCAATGAAAAAAATTACTAAAGTAGTTATTCCTGCTGCAGGATTTGGGACGAGATTTCTTCCTCAAACAAAGGCCATGCCTAAAGAAATGCTTCCGATTGTTGATAAACCTGTGATTCAGTATGTTGTAGAAGAGGCTATTGCAAGTGGTATTAAGGATGTGGTTGTTGTTACAGGCTCTTCCAAAAGAGCTATTGAGGATCATTTTGACCTTCCTGGGGCTGAGCTCGTAAATAATCTTATTGCTGGAGGAAAGGAAAAGGCTCTTGAGGAGGTAAGAAAGATTGCCGAGATGGCCAACTTTATTTATGTAAGACAAAAAGGTCCATACGGCAATGGAACTCCTGTTTTATCGGCTGAGTCGGTTATTGGAAAGGAAAACTTTGCTGTCATGTGGGGGGATGAGTTTATTCAGTCCGACCCTCCAAGGTTGGCACAGATGATAAAAGTGTGGGAAAAATACGGCGGTGTTGTTATATCGGGTGTTAGGATTGAAAGTAAAGATAGGCTATCAAGATATGGCATAGCTGAACTGGAGCCTGTTGAGGACAAAGTATTTAAAATTAAAAGGATTGTAGAAAAACCACTTCCAGATGAGGCTCCATCAAACCTAGCTACACACGGTGCTTACATTTTACCTCCTGAAATATTTCCTGCACTTAAAGGACTAAAGGCCGGTAAGGGTGGGGAGATTTGGTTGGTTGATGCAATTAATGTTTTAAAAGAAAAAGGAGTACCAATTTATGCCTGTGAGATAGAAGGTGGCAAATATTATGATACGGGTAATAAAGTTGAATATTTAAAGACGGTTGTTGAGTTTGCCATAAAACACCCCGATTTAAACGGTGAGTTTATTTCCTACCTCAAATCTCTCAAGCTTTAGCTACAAGTGGTATAATATCGGTTGTTATGCAAGTAAAAAACGGACACTTTGTCAGTCCAACACAAGGAATATTGACGGTTCCCAAGGTAGTGGGTGAAATATCTAAATTTGTGGATTATGACCCGGCAAGGTTTTACAGAGTGATTATTGGTACCGATTCACAGTCAAGAAACGGAAATGGTAATTCTGAAGTTGACTTTGTCACAGCCGTGGTTATCCACAGAGGTGGTCATGGGGCAAGATATTTTTGGAGAAAAGAAAAAACTATGAAAAAGATGGTACTAAGAGACAAGATCTACACAGAAACCCAAATGTCTCTTAATACTGCACAAGAGATAGTTCCACTTATTAGAAAAGAAATCTCTGCTGCAAAATATGATCTTGAAATTCATATTGATGTAGGAGCTTTGGGACCGACCAGAGAGATGATTAAAGAGGTTGTAGGTATGGTTACCGGAAACGGATATGTAGCAAAAACTAAACCAGAATCCTGGGGTGCTTCAACAGTTGCAGATAAACATACATAAACTTGATTTAATTACCATTTCTGGTAAAATAACCCATAATGTCAAAAGAGTTACCATTTGAATTAGGACCGAAAGATGAGCTTTTGCAGTCCCTTATTGGGTTGGAGAATGCGATGGAAACACAATCTTTAGGTATGGTAGATTGGTTGAAAAGAGTCGTAGAAAAAAATGAACCTTGGAGAATTGCACCAGAAACCGATTTCATGTCTCATTTAGCAAGATTATATTTATTTGAAACAGAGCAAACTTTATTACCAGAAGGTAAAACCAAGAATCAGGTGGTTGGTGAGGAACTTTCGGGTTTAGTAGAGTCTATTGAAAAGGCCTCAGCGAGTATCGGCCGACCAAAGGGAGATTTTTTTAAAGTAGACATGCAAATTATTTCTATGCCTGAAAAAGGTGTTTCTTACCCTGCTCCTTTGTTAAACGAGGAACCTGGGTATACAGAACAATATCGAGAGAGACATCCAATTGGTATTATAATCCTTCCATATTTTGTTGATGAGAATGGAGAATATTATATATATCCGGTAATTAGGAATGAGCCGGGTGCTTTATACCATTCTGTAGTGGCGGCAGGAGAACAAACTAGTCTCACAAAGATGGTTGGTGCTGATGTTTTGAACCAACCAGGAGGTCCGGTACTTGCTGTATGTGCGCAAGAGATGGGGGCTATTAATTGTGAAGGTGTTCCAGAGCTACGAGAGATCCTTCCTGAAATTAATCACATAATTGCTTATCCGAACACAAACAGAATGAGTGGCGGGTTTAAATTATATGCAACTGCGAAACTTGAGCAGGGTTCGTCTTTATTCGATAGATATAAAGGTAAGTGGTATAAGTTAGAAGATCTGATTGACTTGTTGGAAGAAAATAAGACTAAAAAGCCAATTATTAACGAGCTTTTAGGAAATTGTTTATTTGTTCTTCAAACGGAGCGAGTTAAAGAGCTTCAGGAAAAGGTTGCTCAATTAGAAAAAAGGTCCCTGTAGGATAGATTAGTTTGAACCAATTATAGGGGTTGAGATTGAAAAAAGAGACGCTATAATTATAATTACGTTTTTATGAAGGCAATTATCCCGACAGGAGGAATGGGTACGAGAATGCAGCCGATGAGTTTCTATGTGAATAAACATTTTCTTCCGCTTGCCAATAAACCACTACTTTTTTATCCGATTGAAACAGTTGCATCTGCTGGAATTAAAGATGTTTTGATTACATACAATCCCGGAGGTCTTGATTTTGTTAAGAGGCATTTGGGTGATGGAAGTGCTTGGGGACTTAAATTTACCTATGTTAAGCAGAAAAACCCCCGTGGAGGCTTAGCAGATATTGTACGTGTTTGTGAGAAAGAACTTAAAGGTGATTTGTTTTTACTTCACCTTGGAGACAACATTTTCACCGAAGGGATCAAAGAACAAGTAAAATACTTTGTAGATAATAAACCCAATGGTCTGGTTACAATGGTTAAGTTTAAGGATAATACAAGGCTTGGTGTTCCTGTTTTTGATAAAAAAGGAAGACTTATTGATTATCTGGAAAAGCCTAAAAAGCCACCGAATGAATTTGCAATTCCTGGACTTTATTTTTTTGACAGCAATGTTTTTAAATGTTTTTCAGGTAAGGATAAAATAACACCCTCCGAAAGGGGTGAATTGGAGATTCGCTCTCCCTATATGTGGCTTATTGAGCATGGATATAAAGTTGATGTAGTGGAGTATAAAGGTAGATGGATGGATCCGGGTAAGTTTGATGACTGGATAGATTCAAACCAATTTCTTTTAGATAAAGTGTTAGAACCAGCAATTGAAAGCAAAATTGAGGAAGGATCAAACATTAAAGGTAGAGTTTATATTGGAAAAAATTGTGTTATCAGAAATTCCGAAATAAGGGGACCCGTGTCGATTAAGGATAATGTTTCCATTATTAACTCTTATGTAGGTCCTTATACCTCAATTGATACAGGTTGTGTAATTGAAAAATCAAGAGTCGAAAATTGTGTATTAATGAATGATGTTAGGATTTATAAAGTTAAGCGACAGATTGATAATAGTTTAATTGGTCCGGAAGCTTCTATCTCTTCAACAAACGGCAGGCATTCATGTCTGGAATTCTTTATAGGAGAAAAAGCTACCATCAGACTTTAAAATGAAACTTCTTGTTACAGGCGGAGCAGGATTTATCGGCTCGAACTTTATCAGACATTGGTTAAATAAACACCCTGGGGATACAATTGTTAATTTGGACAAACTCACCTATGCAGGTCATTTAACCTCAACCAAAGATTTTAAAGAAAATCCCAACTATAAATTTGTAAAAGGTGATATATGTGATTCCAGGGTTGTTGATGGTGTAGTGAAGGGGGTTGATTGGGTTGTTCACTTTGCAGCTGAGAGTCATGTTGATAGGTCAATTGTGGGACCTGGTGTTTTTTTACAAACAAATGTGATCGGGACACAGATACTTTTGGATGCTGCGGTTAAACATAAAATTAAAAGGTTTCATCATATTTCAACAGATGAGGTTTTTGGCTCTTTAAGTTTGAATTCTAAAGATAAATTTAATGAAGATACTTTATATGATCCTCATAGTCCATATTCTGCAAGCAAAGCAGCGTCGGATCATTTAGTTAGATCATATTTCCATACATACGACCTACCGATCACTATTACCAACTGTTCTAACAACTTTGGTCCTTATCAGGATCCTGAAAAGTATTTTGTCAGAATGATTACCAACTTAATTGAGGGAGGTATGCCTCCTGTTTATGGTGATGGAAAATATGTTAGAGATTGGTTGTATGTTGAAGATCATGTTCGGGCGATTGAAGCGGTTTTGAAAGAAGGAAAGATTGGGGAGACATATCTTGTTGGAGGTTTAACCGAGGATATCAATAATCTTAAAGTAGCTGCTAAGATAAATAAGGTTTTTGGAAAGCCTGGTGGTTTTGTTAAATTTGTTAAAGACAGACCGGGACACGACAGGCGCTACAGTGTTGATTGGAGCAAAATTAAAAATGAACTTGGTTGGAAACCTCTTTATAGTTTTGATGATTGGTTAGTAAAAACCATAGATTGGTATAAGAAAAATGAGTGGTGGTGGAAGCCTTTGAAGAAAGAAGCAGAAGGTTTATACCAAAAAACAGGTCAAAGATAGAAATGGAATATGAGTGATAATTATATAAAAAAAACCAAGTTACCAGGCCTTTTTGTAATTGAAAGGCCTATGTTTCCTGATAAAAGAGGATTTTTCCGTGAAGCTTTTAGAGTAAATGAGCTTGAGGAATTTACCAAGTTTAAATTTGAGACAGTCCAGTGGAACCACTCAATGTCTCTTCCGAAAGTTATTCGTGGTCTTCATGTGGAAAACTGGAATAAAATAGTATATCCAACCACAGGTGAGATGATTTCTTTCTTTGCTGATATCAGACCAGATTCACCCACTTTTGCAAAAATTGAAAAAATTGAGTTTAACGGAGATAAACCTAAAGCAATGTTTGTAAGTAAAGGTATAGCAAACTCAATTTGTGTAACAGGGAATGTTCCTGTTCATTATTTCTATCTTGTGGATGCATACTACGACGGTAAAGATACATCTGCTGTTGCCTGGGATGACCCCGACTTAGCAATAGACTGGCCTATTAAAAACCCCATTATTTCAGACAGAGATAAAAGAAACCCCACATTAAGGGAACTTTTTCCAGACAAGTTTACTAAATGAAAAAAGTGTATGTTACCGGTAGCGGCGGTTTGGTAGGATCAAGATTTGTTGAGCTTTGTCGTGATAAGTATAACTTTATTACAACCGATTTTCCGGATATTGATATTACAGACAAACAAAGTCTTGCTGATTTGTTAAAGAATGAAAACCCTGACATTATTGTTCACTTTGCTGCATATACTAATGTTGGAGAAGCTGAAAGTCAGAGAAACGATAAGAACGGAGATTGTTGGAAGATAAATGTATTAGGAACCAAAAACCTGGTTTCTTTAATAGATTCCACCAAAACAAGATTTATTCATATTTCAACGGATATGGTATTTAGCGGAGCATCAGCAGATCCAGGTCCTTATAAGGAAAGTCATAAACCGGAAGAGAATCCAGATGAAGTAACTTGGTATGGTTACACAAAGGCTGAAGGAGAGAGGATAGTTAAAAAGAATTTAAAGAAAGATGTAACAATTCTAAGGTTGATTTACCCAGTTCGGGCAAAATATGCTCTTAAGCTTGATTATTTGAGAAAACCCCTTTCTTTATTTGATGAAGGTAAGCTTTATCCTTTGTTTAACGATCAACAAGTCTCGATTGCTTTTATTGATGAGATCACCATGGCACTAGAAAAGATTATTGAGGGTAACCACAAAGGAGTATTTCATGCAAGCTCACGAGATACAACAACCCCATATGAGTTAATTTCTTATGCAATAGAAAAGGTAAGGGGTCAAAAAGGAGTTGTTAAGGCCATTTCCTTGAAGCAGTATTTGAAAAAGGTAGACAATCCAGTCCGCTATCCGATGTTTGGAGGGCTAAAGGTTGATGAAACAGAAAAAACATTGGGGATTAAATTTAGGACCTGGAAGGAAATTGTAGATGAGATAGTCAGACAGATCTCCACTTCTTGATCTCTTTGTGATTCCCCGAAAGAAGAACCTTAGGTACTCTCCATTTTCTATACACCTCTGGCCTGGTATATTGAGGGAATTCAATTTTCCCTGGTTTGGAAAAAGATTCTATTTGTGTTGCTTCCTCTTTTTTTAATACTTTCGGTATTAACCTGACAATCGAGTCGGTAACAACCATTGCGGGGATTTCTCCTCCAGTCAGGACGTAACCACCTATTGAAACAACCTCACCTACCAGGTGTTCACGAACTCTATGGTCAACCCCTTCATAATGGCCAGCTATTAAGATTAGATGTTTTTGTTCACTTAAATCTCTGGCCACCTTTTGAGTAAATGTTTTTCCACCCGCATCAAGAAGAATAACCTTTGAGTTTTTGGTCCTTAGATCTTTTAGAGCATCATCAATTATATCTACCCTTAATATCATTCCTACACCTCCACCGTAAGGTTTATCGTCAACTGTTTTCCTTTTATCTTTTGCCCAACCTCTTAAATCGTGAATGTTTATTTCCACCAACCTTTTTTCTTGGGCTCTTTTAACGATAGATTCATCAAAGGGCCCTTCAAACATCTTTGGAAAAAGGGTCAATATATCAATCTTTAACATAACACTTGTATTTTACCAGCTTCCCCTGTTAAAGTTAACTTTATATGGACAAAGTTGTTATTGTGATGCCTGCCTATAATGAGGTTGAAAACATTGGCCCTATCATAGATGCTCTTTTAGGTGAAGAGTTTTCTAAGATAAGTGGTGTAGAGATGCATCTCCTGGTGGTTGATGATAACTCTCCTGACAAAACAGCAGAGATTGTTAAGGAAAAAATGAAAAAGTACGAAAACCTTCATTTGCTTGAGGAAGATAGAAGGGGATTGGGCTGGGCATATATCAGAGGTTTTAGGTATGCGGTAGATAAACTTTCTGCAGATGCGGTAATGGAAATGGATGCTGATTTTCAGCATCCACCAAGGTTTGTAAAACCTATGGTTGAAGCTTATATAAACGGTGCCGACTATGTAATTGGCAGCCGTTATATTAAAGGGGGATCGGTTCCGAAGCGCTGGGCACTTTTTAGAAAGATGATTAGCTACTTTGGCAATTTATTTATTAGAATTGTTCTCCTTAAACCAGGGATTCATGATCTAACGACAGGTTTTAGATTAACCAAGGTAAAGGGAGTTTTGGATAAGATTGATTTGGAACACATTATGGAGCCGACAAGATTTTCCCACAAGGTAGATCTTTTGTATCAAAGCATAAAAAATGCCAAGAATGTTGTTGAGGTTCCTCTGAAGTTTGCAGAAAGAACTCAAGATATATCAAAATTCAATCCTAAAGAAATGATTTCAACGTTTAGAGTTGCAATAATTTTGGGAATTAAAGATAAACAAAGATTTATTAAATTCGGGACAGTGGGGTTTTTAGGATTTTTAGTTAACTTTGCCTTTATACGTTTGTTTCGCAGTTTGGGCTTAGGAGAAACCTTAGTTTGGTTATTCGCAACTGAGGCAGCAATAATAAATAATTTTGTATTAAATAACATTTGGACTTTTAAGGAGGCAAAAATTGCAGGGATCAAAAAAACTGCAAGTAAGTTTATTCAGTTTAATTTAACCTCAGCAGGTGCACTAGCTATTCAGTCCATTGTTGGACCTTTGGGAGTAAAGCTGGTTGGTGTTAAATATGACGCTATAGTTCTTGCTTTTATAGTTGTTTTTTTGGTTCTTCCTTATAATTACCTGATGTATAACGCTGTGATATGGAGGACATGGAAGTTACCTTTTTTGAATAAACTGTTCGGTAAGAAGGAAGTTTGATAGTTACTGCAAGATACCTTTGGGGTAAAATATCCAAATAAATGAACGAAAACAATCTTTCTTCCCTCGAAAAAGAAACAAGGTTCAAACAGTTTATTGTCAGGGAATACTTGAAGTACGGTTCGGTTGATGAGGTTTTTAGACACAACGATTATGACTTGCCTGTTTCTTACCCGGAGGTTCACAGGATTGTAAAGGGCTGGGGAATAATAAAATCAACTGGTCCAAGTTCAATACTTTCTGAAGCACTTACTTTTTTTACTCTTCTTTCCCAAACCCAATCTTCAATGGAAAGCCTTTACAAAAAACTTCCCCCAAGCTTTAAAACCTCAATGAGTACGATGCATAGACTTCTTCATAACATCAAAGAGGGTGTAATAAGAAGAGTTGGAACAGCATTGATAATCGCGCCTGAAGATAATCCCTATCTTGTTTTGGTTGGGGAGGATATCTCAACCCCCAGAATTGAGTTGGGTAAACCCTACGGATCAACAACTTTGCCGATGGGGTATTCCAGGCAAGATGAAGATTCGAGAAGCTCAGTCTTGCGGATTTTGCAAAGAGAGGTGTTTACCGAAAGTACAATTGACAAAACACTACCTGAAGATATAATTCCGGCAAATCCCAAACCTATCTCCTTTGTGGACATTGTTGATATCAGGGTTGCGGTATACGGTTTAAGTTTTCCCAGGCAAATTTTGGAAAAACACCCACTTTCAAGTTATAAGGTTCAAAATCATAAATTTGTCTCAGCTTTAGACTTGACACATAAAGGATATAATTATCGTGCAGGAATCAGAGAAATTGGTATAGGGTATTTAAATTACCTCGATGGTTCGAAAACTGGAAGCTTCCTGGCACCAGCTGTTGCCTGCTCTTTGGTAAATAAAGCACTATCTGCTTGATCTGCTTGATATATCATCCCTGTTGGTTTGTCTATTGGTGTTAGATTGCAGTTAGGACAAATGTCTCGTGGCGGGAAAGAAAGATTATTGCATTCAAGGCAGCAATTACCAACTAAACTGAGCTTTGACTGCCTTAGTCTCCAATGCCTAGGAACCTCCATATGTAGGAGTTATTTTCACACAATATATCTTTCAGTAACTATCAAGTTTTAAAGAAACGGAGCCCAATTGGAGACAGGCATGGCATTTTGAGATATGAATGCAAGGGAAAATAGGTAAATTGGCAAAATAATAACAGCCATGGCAATTTTAAATTCCTTTTTAATTAAGGTATCTGAAAAGGCTATCAAGGCAAAAGGAACCAGGGGAAGGGAATATCTGATCAGGTCTCTGTGAGAGACAAAAATGGTTGAAATAAAAAATATCAGGGAAAAGACAGCTATCTCATATTCTTTCTTTTCAAAAAGCTTATAAACTGCAATAGAGCCTAAAAGATATATAAATATAATCTCTTCCAGCCAAAATGTTCCTACCCAGGAAGCTGAGTAGTTAAAAATTTGAAATGGTGGAAAAAATAAATGAATATTATCTCCCGAGTGAAAGTAAGCAAAGAAATCCCCAGTTGTAATTTTGTAAAGTGAAAAAACCAATAAAAGAGATAGTGGAGCAAAGAAGATAGGATATGCTCTTTTAAGTAGCTTTAGAATGTCGGATTTATACTTGGTAAAAACCAAAAAGGCAAAGTAGCTGATAAAAAGAATAATTCCCGGAGATTTTGTTACTTGGGCTACCAGCCCCCAAATTCCAGCAAGGAGGTATTTTTTTCTTTTAAAAAAGTATAAAGAAGCAATAATAGCTGCAATAAAAAGAGGCTCAGCAGAACCCACCGACCTAACTATTAACCATCTTGCGGGAAAGACTGAAAATACGAATGTTAAAAACAAAGCCTCATTACCTTTAGCATATTTTCTTATCAGTTTGTAGAAAAAGTAGATAGCTAATATTGACGTACCGAGGGTAACAAGAAGCATTGAATAAGGATATCCAAGAACAAACGAAAAAAGCTTTATAAGAGCTGGAAAAAGAGGAAAGTGTGCGGTGTAGTATTCGGTAGGAAGGGGAAATTGGAAATTTGCTTTTATTGCTTCTGGGTTATAAAAAGTTTTTGCAACAACCAAATATAACGGTCCGTCGTAGTTGGAAACTATTGTGGCCATTCCTTGTTGAGGTAGTGGTATACCCCAAAGGCTGGTCATCCTGAAAAAAAATGGGAGCCAAATCAAAAAGGTAGGAATAAGAGACAATAAAAAGACAGGAACTAATTTTGATAAGTTTCTGCGCATAGCTAAATATTAACACCAAGCAAGCCTTTATGCTAGACTTCGTATATATGCAAAAAAAGACCCTTTCAGTTGCCGTACCTGTTTATAACGAAGAGGTAGATCTTCCCAAAAACATTCCCATCCTTTTTTCTTTTATGCAAAAAAATATGTCGGATTATGATTGGGAGATTGTAATTGTTGATAATGCATCAACTGACAAAACATCAACAATTGCCAAAGGTTTAGCAAAGACGGACAAAATTAATTACTTAAGACTTGATAAAAAAGGAAGAGGTAGAGCTTTAAAGGCAGCTTGGACAAGTTCCAAAAGCGTACTTCTATCCTATATGGACATTGATTTGTCCAGTGATTTAACGTACTTTCCAATGCTTGTTAAAGCTCTTGAGGAGGGTAGTGATATTGCAATAGGCTCAAGACTTGCAAAAGGCTCGAAAGTATACGGAAGAACATTAACAAGAGAGATTATGTCAAGAGGTTATAGCTTTCTTTTTAGAAGTTTATTTTGGACAAGCTTCAAAGATGCACAGTGTGGCTTTAAAGCGTTAAAGAAAAGCTGCTGGGAAAAAGTATCACCTACCATTGTTGATAATGAATGGTTTTTCGACTCTGAGCTTTTAATTATTGCTCAAAAGTGCGACTTGCATATAAAAGAAGTCCCCATTACCTGGAAAGATGATCCAAATTCAACCGTTAAGGTAGCAAAAACAGCAATAGGGGATATTAAAGGGCTTATAAGGTTATTTTTAAAAAGACCATGGAAAAAGTTAAAAAGTTAGTAGTTAACTATTGGCTAACAATAAGTAATTGGGTTAGAAAAAATCCTGTCGAATTTGGTTTATTGGTAGTAATAATAGCAGTTGCCTCTTTTTTACGGTTTTACAAAATTTCCGGGTATATGACCTTTTTAGGAGATGAAGGAAGAGACGCAATAATCGTTAGAAGACTCCTTGTTAATAAAGATCCGATTCTAATAGGTCCGGGAACATCAATCGGAAATATGTATTTAGGACCCTTGTATTATTATTTGATTGCTCCAAGTTTGTGGCTTTTTAAGTTTTCTCCAGTTGGACCTTCCGCTTTTGTTGCCTTTTTGGGGGTTATCACAGTTATCTTTGTTTATCTTGTAGGTAAAGAGTGGTTTTCCCCCAAAGCAGGTCTTATTGCAGCAGCTCTTTATGCGATTTCGCCGGTTGTAATAACATATTCCCGTTCTTCCTGGAATCCTAATGTTATGCCGTTTTTTTCACTTCTTTGTATTTATTCCATTTGGAAGGTTTGGAAAAAAAGAAAGTTTGTTTGGCTTATAGTTTCCGCAATTTCTCTTGCTTTTGCTCTTCAATCTCATTATTTAGGGCTTTTACTTATTCCTGTAATGGCTTTTTTCTGGGCTCTTACTTTTTTTGCGGCATCTGCTAGGGGGGAGGATATTGATGAAAAAGCCCAAATTACGCTTTTTCTTAAAAACACTTTCATATCCGTGTTTTTGTTTTTGTTTCTAATGTCACCACTGGCAATATTTGATGCAAGGCATGGACTGATTAACTTTAATGCAATGAAGAAATTTTTCTTAGAAAGGCAAACCACGGTTTCTGCAAAACCCTGGAATGCAATTCCTAAAGTTCCCGAACTTTTAACTGCAATTACGGCAAGGCTAATAACTGCAAGAGAGATTAAATTTGGAGAGATTATACTGGCTGTGGTTTCAATTCCCTCAATATTATTAACCCTGGGAAGAAAAAGGCTTCATAAAAACGAAGCTTCGGGCTTTACCGTTTTGTTTGTTTGGTTATTGGTTGCCCTTATCGGTTTAGGAATTTACAAACAAGAAATTTATGATCACTACTACGGATTTTTCTTTGCTGCACCATTTCTTTTTTTGGGTGGTTTTATTGATGGAATTTCCGAAAACTTAAGTAAATTTGGAAAAGGACTTTTGGGGGTGGGACTGCTGGCTATAATTGGTGTAAATATATACAATAGCCCATTGAAAGGTCCTCCGAACATGCAACTGCAAAGAGCTCAGGAAGTTTCTCAAAAAATTGAAGAAGAGTCGAAAGGTAAACCTTTTAATCTTGCGGTTTTAGCAGAAAGAAACTATGAAGACGGGTATCAATATTTTCTGGAAAAGGACGGATATCCTGTTGTTGATATAGATGCCCAAACACCAGAATCTATAACAGATCAGCTTTTTGCGGTTTGTGAACTACCTCATGAAAAGTGTGACCCAACGCATTCACCAAAAGCCGAGGTAGCAAATTTTGGTTGGAGCAAAGTTATCAACCAGTGGGAAGTATATGGAGTGCAGCTATACAAATTAATTCACACTCAATGAACTACAAAGAATCAGAACAAATATTAAAAGAAATAACAAAAGCGAATAAAATTTTAATCAATTGTCATAGGAATCCGGATCCAGATTCTATTGGTTGTGCTTTAGCTTTGAGAATGGTCGTTTTAGGCATGAATAAACAAGTTGAAGTAATTTGTCCAAGCAATAAACTTTTTGATAATGTTAACTACTTATCTGGATACAACGAAATTAACAAAGGAGTAGATTTTTCAAAATTTAATTTTTCCGATTTTGATTTATTGATAATTCTTGATTCTTCGAGTTGGGGTTTAGTGTCGGATAATAAGAGTTTTCCGGCTCCCGATATAAAAACTGTTGTAGTTGATCACCATGTGACAAACAATCTTCAAGGAGAGGTTGTTTTACTTGATACTAGCAAAAGTTCGGTAGGCGAGATATTGTTTTCGATTTTTGATGATTGGAAAGTTAAGTTAGAAAAAGATACCGTTGATTGTATTATGGCTGCTATTATAGGGGACACCGGAGCTTTTAGGTTTCCTGGAGTAAGTAGTCAGACCTTTGAGATCGTTAGTAAACTGATGGATTTAGGGGCTGACAAGGACAGGGCAATTCACAGAATCTACAGAAGTGAGTCTTTTAATTTGATTAAATTTTATGGGGAGGTTTTGTCAAGAGCAGAGATTGACAAACAAGGAAAGTTTTTTTTCTCAGCGGTGCCTTATGAAATCTATTCAAAATTGGATAAACCTGATACCGCAAAAGAGTCTGCGGCTTCCAAGTTTGCACAAATTGTTGAAGATACCGATTTTGGTTTTGTTGCAGTTGAGACAGAACCGAAAAATTTAGCAATAAGCTTTAGATCCAGAAGCGGATTTGATACATCCAAAATAGCGGTGCAGCTGGGTGGTGGCGGTCATGTTTATGCATCCGCTGCTCGGATTGAGGGTTTAGATTTTGACCAGGCGGTAGAGAGGGTTTTGGAGGTAGCAAGAAAATATGCCAAGAAAAATAATTTATGAAATAAAAAGCAATCCCTTTATTTATGTTCTTCTTTTGATAACGGTGGTTGGTGGCTTTTTGTTAAGAATTTATAATATTGATAAACTTCTGGGTTTTTATTTTGACCAAGGAAGAGACGCTTTAGCAATTTGGAATATTTGGCATGGAGGGGACATTCCCTTTATTGGTCCAACAACAGGAATTGCCGGGATCTTTAGAGGATCCTTTTACTATTGGCTAATTGCACCCTTTTATTTATTAGGAAAGGGTAACCCTGTTTGGCCTTCTGTTTTTCTTTCGGTAACAACTATGTTTGCAGTGATTTTAATTTACTGCCTTGGATTTAAGATACAAAGCAGGATGACGGGTTTAATAGCAGCTATTGTAGCGTCTTTTTCTTTTAATATAGTTATGGCTAGTCGCTGGTTAAGCAATCCTACCCCAATGCTTATTCTTTCCCTTATCTTAGTTTGGCTAATGTTAATTGCTTATGAAGGCAAAAAAAGGGTTTTCCCTTGGATATTTTTTATAGCAGCAGTGTCACTTTTTCATTTTGGCTCAGCTGGTGAGGTTTTTTATTTTCCAGTAATTTTGGTTTTGGCAGTATTGAAGAGAAAAGACTTTTTTACCAAAAAGAGTCTTGTTTACTCTGTTGTTGCCATTTTAGTAGTAATTCTTCCTTTAATTGCTTTTGATATAAAAAATCACGGAATAATAGTTGGAAACGTCAGAAACTTTTTATTTGACCAGGAAAGCTTTAAGCTGCCTACCTGGCGGTTTATTGGAGACAAAATTAATTTTTATTATGATGTTTTTACAAACAAAATATTTAATGGCCGCTATCAACTTGAAAAAATACTAATGAGTTTTATTAGCCTTTTCTTTGTTTATCACCTTCATAAATTAATAAAAAACAAAGGTGTTAAGATTTTACTTTTACTACTTGGGTCGGTTTGTTTGGGTTTAATCTTTTTTCAAGGCAATTTTGGAAACATTTATGATTATTACCTGACTGGATATTACCTTCCTTTTATTCTTCTTTTTTCTGTTTCTTTAGGGTATATGTGGAAATGGAAATGGGGTAAAGTATTTGTTATTTATTTTGCCTACATTTTTATTATGAACAACTCAAATGTGTTGAGATTTAAACTAACGGATGGGGGATTGGGTCCAAACAGTATAAGCTACATTGCACAAAATAAAGCAATTGATTGGGTGTACCAAGATGCAAATGGAAACCCTTTTAACATTGACGTTTATGTACCCCCGGTAATTTCTTACTCATATGATTATTTGTTTAAGTGGTTGGGAAGTACTAAATATAGTTATCAACCCTCGGAGGAGAGACAAGATGTTTTATACACCCTTTATGAAAAAGATTCTGATCATATAGAAAGACTTGATGCTTGGCTTGCAAGACAAAAAGGAATTGGAAAGGTAGAAGAATCACAAACCTTTGGAGGAATTACGGTTGAGAGAAGAACTAGGATAGAATAAGGCTATGTTTATTTCCATTATCATTCCGGCTTATAACGAGGAAAAAAATATCAAAAAAGGGGTTTTAAACGAAGTAGCAAAATACCTTAAAACCGTAAACTTTAAATGGGAAGTTGTTTTGGTAGATGACGGATCAACAGATAAAACTTTAAGTCTACTTAACAAATTTACAGATAATAATAGAGGTTTTAGGGTTTTGTCTCAACCACACAGGGGTAAGGGGGGGACAGTAATTGCTGGTATGCTTACGGCGGTTGGGGATTGGCGCATTTTTCTAGATTTTGACCAAGCAACACCAATATCTGAGATTGTGAAGATTCTACCTAAGTTTAATCAAGACTACGGTGTTGTTATTGGTACGAGGACCGGAAGGGAAGGAGCACCAATTGTAAGAAAACTTATGGCCTATGGGTTTATGGTTTTGAGGAACTTGATATTAAGGCTTCCCTATAGAGATACACAGTGTGGATTTAAAGCATTTAGTAAAAAAGCGGCAGGAGAGATATTTGGAAAACTAAAAAGATATAAAGATAAAGTTGCAGCTTCAGGTGCAGCGGTTACTGTTGGATTTGATTTGGAAATATTATATCTTGCTAGAAAACTTAAATATAAGGTTGCAGAGGTTCCCGTTTTATGGCACCACAAGGATACCGAGAGGATAAGTCCTTTTAAAGATTCTGTGCGGGGATTGATTGATTTGTTTAAGGTCCGCCTCAATGCTTCAGCTGGAAAGTATAAAATCTAAACAATCTTGTGCTAGAATTTTAGGAGAGGATGAAGAAGTTTTTAAAACAGTGGCGGTGGACAATACTGATTGGGATAGTTGTGCTTGTACTGGGAACACTTCTTAGAGTTTATAATTTAACACTACTTCCCGTTTTTGTTGATGAGGCGATATATATTCGCTGGAGTCAAATTATGGTCAACGAGCCGACGCTGAGATTCCTTCCCCTTTCTGACGGTAAGCAACCTCTTTTTATGTGGGTTTTGATGTTTTTGGTTAAGCGCTTTTCTGACCCTTTGTTTATAGGCAGACTCCTTTCAGTTGCTAGTGGAGTAGGGACAATGGTAGGCATATTTACTCTTTCTTATTTACTTTTTAAGTCAAAAATGGTGAGTTTGACATCCGCTTTTATTTGGGCTATTTCACCATATAGCTTGTTTTTTGACAGAATGGCACTGGTGGATCCTATGCTTTGTATGTTCGGAGTTGCTACAGCTATCTTTGGACTTTTAACAGTTAGATACAAAAGGCTTGATTACGCGCTCTTAACAGGATTATCTCTTGGTTTTGCTTCTTTGACCAAATCTCCCGCAGTATTCTTTGCAGTATTACTACCCGTCGGCTGGCTTATTTATTTTCCAAAACAGTCTAGACTACGTTATGTACTTTCTGCGTGTGGTTTGCTTTCCTCTACCTTTATTTTGGCATTTGGGATGTATAACATCCAAAGGTTGGGTCCTAATTTTCACCTTTTAACCTCAAGAACAGAGGATTATGTTTTTCCGATTAGCCATGCTTGGACAAACTTTAAAGATCCTTTTGTTTTTCATATTCAAGAGGTGTTTGTTGACTGGTTGGTTAAAATGGGTACATGGCCGATTCTTCTGGCTTGGCTTTTTAGCTACCTTATTAACTGGAAAAAACACTCTAGGCAACTTTTATTTTTAAGCGCTTGGTTTTTAATTCCGACTCTCGTTCAGTCTGAACTTGCTAAGGTGTTTACTGCAAGATATGAGCTTTATACCCTTCCTTTTTTGTTTATTATGGCGGCATCTATATTTATGCAGAAAAAAGTAAAGTGGCAGAAATACGTAAGTTGGGGAATATTTGTTCTATTTACTACAACAGCGTTGTTTTTTGATTGGAAGTTATTGACCAATCCTGAAGCTGCTAACCTGCCCAATAGTGAAAGGTCGGGTTATTTGGAGGAGTGGACCGCTGGAACGGGAATAAAAGAGGTGGCGGATTATCTTAAATCTCAAGTTTTGAATCTCAAACCCGATGAAGTGATAGTGATTGGAACTGAGGGCTATTTTGGGACACTTCCTGACGGGCTGCAGATGTATTTGGATAACACTACCCAAGTTATCACCATCGGGGTGGGGTTGGATTTTAAGGAACTACCCCAAAGTTTAATTGAATCTCAAGAGTCGGGTAATGATACATACTTGCTAGTTAATAAATCCCGATTTAAGGGGGATCCTGACGAGCTAGGCCTGGAACTTGTTGCTGCTTATGCTAAAGCTCTAAGAATTAATGAAGAATCAAGAGAGTTTAGACTTAAAGGACCTCAGGAGGTTTTGTTTTTCTATAAACTCACTAACAAGTCAATATGAAAAAGATATTTAAAAGAAAACACTTATGGCCTCTAGTTATTGTGTTTGTGATGGGAATATTAGCATCACGAACATTACTTTTTCAAAAGGGTTACTTTAATATGCATGATGATTTACAAATGATGAGACAGCTTGAGATGGAGAAGTGCTTTATTGATGGGCAAATTCCATGTAGGTGGGTTCCTGACATGGGTTATGGGTATGGATTTCCACTTTTTAATTTTTACCCGCCACTCCCCTATCTAGTGGGGGAGATTTTTAGAGTTATTGGCTTTTCGTTTGTTGCGGTTGCAAAACTTATCTTTGCCTTGGCGATTATAGCATCAGGAATAACGATGTATTTTTTTGCTAATGATTTTTTCTTAAGTCTATCGGAGGATAAAAGAAAGGTTAAATACGCAGCAATTGTATCATCTGCTTTTTATATCTGGGCGCCTTATCATGCGGTTGACGTATATGTTCGGGGGGCAATGAATGAAGCCTGGGCATTTATATGGTTTCCTTTAATTCTTCTTACCGGTAAAAAAGTAATTGAAGAGACAAAAAAGCAAAGATTTTGGATAATTGGGCTTGCTCTTTCCTGGTTCGGGCTTCTTACGTCGCACAATCTTATGGTAATGATCTTTACACCTGTTTTTGGTTTTTGGTGCCTTTTCTTCCTTTGGAGATTAAAGAAATGGAGATCTATTCCCCGTTTGTTTACTTCAGGATTGTTGGCTTTTGGGCTGGCTGCATTTTTTACACTTCCAGCGGTATTTGAGCAGAAGTATGTACAAGTTAACACTTTGGTTACCGGTTATTATGAGTACATTGCTCACTATGTAACCATGAACCAGCTTTTTATTTCCAGATTTTGGGGATATGGCCCTTCGGTTTGGGGTGAAAACGACGGCATGCCGTTTCAAATAGGTTATGCACATTGGATTTTATCTCTTTTTATTGCAGCCTGGATTATTTATAAGCTTCTTAAGAAAAAGTTTAATTTGTCTTTTATACCGATTGTTTACTTTTTAGCCGTAGGATGGTTTGCGGCTTTTATGGCTCATGTACGCTCAACCCCCATTTGGCTGGTAGTTCCACCCCTTGACTTTGTTCAGTTCCCTTGGAGATTTTTGACCTTGGTAGTTTTGAGCTTCTCGATTATTTCCGGGTTTGTTGTATTTATGATTCCCAAGAAACTTCCGTGTAGGGTGGGGTTGATTGTTATGGATCTTGTTTTGATTGTTGTGGCCTTGAGTTGGAATTATTTTCTTCCCCAGGGAGGCAAAATGGGTACATTAACCGACAAAGAGAAATTCTCCGCAGCCGCATGGGATTTACAAAGAACGGCAGGTATTTTTGATTATTTGCCAACTACAGCAAAGCAAAACCCTAAGGAGCCGCCTGAAATTCTCGCTGAAGCTGTTGATGCTGAAGCAGTCTTTACCGACTTAAAACAAGGTACCAACTGGGCCAGGTTTGATATTAATTCAGACAATGATTTACTGGTGAGGGTTAATATTTTTAAATTTCCGAATTGGAAAAGTTACGTTGATGGGGCTGAAGTACCCAACTTTGTTCCAGAGGATGAGCTTTGGGGAAGAATGTATGTAAATATTCCTAAGGGTCAGCACAAAGTATATCTGAAACTATACAACACACCTCTTAGGACCCTTGCTAATACTATTTCTGTACTTACCTGGTTTGGACTCATCACTTTTCCCCTTTGGGCTTCAAAGATGCTACAATCTAAAGTGTGGCTGAGGCGATTGACGAACATTTGGACCAAACGCAAGAGATAGCTCTTCAGACAGTCAAAACAAGAGCCGTTAAAGGAGTGGTTGTTCTGACTGGAAGGACTTTTCTTTTAAGTTTATTATCCTTGGCTGCAACAGGATTTCTGACAGTATTTCTTGATCCTTCCCAGTTTGGTGTTTTTTGGATAGTATCTGCAGTTGTTAACTTTTTGGCTTACTTTTCCGATATAGGCTTGGCTGCAGCTCTTATTCAAAAAAAGGAAAAGATTCAAAAAGATGATTTAAAAACTACATTTACTGTTCAGCAGGCTCTGGTTCTTGTTTTAATTGTCATTCTTTTTTTAATATCTCCTTTGTTGGTTAAGGTTTACAGCCTTTCGTTTGAGGGGAAACTGCTTCTTTATTCTTTGGGGATTTCGCTTGTAATGTCGTCTCTTAAAACCATCCCATCAATACTTCTTGAGCGTGAGCTTGAGTTTAGCAAGCTTGTGATTCCGCAGGTTTTGGAAAATCTTGCTTACAACCTGGTTGCGGTTTTCTTGGCTTGGAAGGGTTTTGGAATAAGAAGCTTTTCCTACGCGGTAATTATTAGGGGGTTTGTGGGACTTACAAGCATGTATATTCTTAAACCTTGGCTTCCTGGGTTTGCTTTTTCTAGAAAATCCCTTAAGAAACTACTATCCTTTGGTGTTCCTTATCAACTTAATACTCTTTTGGCAACCCTGAAAGATGATGGTATGACGGCTGTTTTAGGAGGAATATTAGGACCTGCCGGAATTGGTATTTTGGGATGGGCACAAAAATGGGGTCAGGCACCTTTGAGGTTTTTTATGGACCACATACTCAAAGTTACCTTTCCTGCTTTTGCAAGGATGCAGGATGAGAAAGAAGAACTATCCCGAACCCTGACAAGATCAATCTTTTTCATCTCCTTTTTGGTTTTTCCCTCATTAATTGGACTTTTGGTTGTAGCACCTACCCTTGTTAACATAATACCCCGATATGCGAAATGGACTCCAGCACTTTTCCCCCTAAGTCTCATTGCTATTAATACTGTCTTTGCGGCAACCACAACTCAACTAACCAATGTTTTAAACTCCATAGGCAGGATTAAAGTTACCCTTAAGCTGATGATCATGTGGACCACCCTTACCTGGCTCTTGGTTCCTTTCTTGGCTATAAAATTTGGTGTTAATGGAGCGGCAGCTGGGTATTCACTCGTCGGTGTAAGCTCGGTGGTTGCAATAATTGTTGCCCGAAGGCACATCAAATTTTCCTTGATTGAGGCAACTATAAAACCTTTGCTTGCATCTTTTGTTATGGGAGGAGCACTTCTTATTGTTAGAGGATTCTTGCCTGTTAGCCTGACCTCGGTTTTTTTGATGATAGGCTCGGGTTTGATTATTTACACAGCAGGAATTTATCTTTTGGTGGGAGTGTCCATCATTGACGATGCTAAAAAAAGCTTTAAAACATTTTTCGGTAAGTAGTTTAATATTTATTCTCTTTGGTGCATTAACTTGGGTAATTACAATGGTAAAAAGCGGGTGGGTTTACTCTTATGGTATGGGTTTTTGGGGACCAAATGGCCACGATGGAGTCTGGCATATTGCACTTTCCGAAAGTTTAGGGAGGGGGAGTCTAAACAACCCTGTTTTTGCCGGAATGCCTTTGCAAAACTATCATCTGGGTTTTGATATATTTCTAGCAATACTAAATAAACTAACAAGAATACCAACAGTAAACCTGTATTTTCAGATACTTCCAATTATTTTCGCAATCTTTGTTGGAGTATTATCATATAAATTTATTTTGGAATGGGTAAAATCCAAAAAGACTGCGGTATGGGCTGTCTTTTTTGTTTATTTCGGTGGAAGTTTTGCTTGGATTTTAGGCCGTGGAGAGAGTGCTTTTTGGTCCCAAGCAGCAATATCAACACTCATAAATCCTCCGTACGTACTATCTTTGATTTTTATTTTGTCAGGACTAATATTTCTTCTGAAGTATCAAAAACTAGGCAAGGTTATATATTTACTGTTAAGCGTTTTGTTTTTTGGACTTCTTGTGGAGGTTAAAATATATGCCGGTATTTTGGTTTTAGGAGGACTTTTGGCAGGAGGTGTTTTTGAGTATTTGCTAATGCGTAGATTTAGGATATTTTGGGTTTTTGTGGGTGTTTTATTGGTTTCGTTGGCTTTCATTTTTCCAAGCTTAAAGGATTCATCAGAACTTTTAGTGTTTCAACCATTTTGGTTTTTGGAAACCATGATCGGTTTGTCTGACAGAGTTGGGTGGGAGAGATTTTATTCTGCAATGGTTAATTATCGTGCTGGTGGAGTTTGGTTGAAGGCAGTCCTTACATATAGCTTTGCTTTTATACTATTCATTATTGGAAACGCAGGCACAAGAATATTAGCGTTTAAAAGATTGAAAATAATCTCCGGAATTGATGCTTTTGTTTGGTCAATTATTGCAGCTGGTGTTGTAATTCCAATGTTTTTTTTGCAAAAAGGTACTCCCTGGAATACGATTCAATTTTTTTACTACAGTCTTTTCTTTTTGGGAATAATGGCGGCAGTAACTATTAGTAAGATTAATAATAGGTATTTATTAGCTACGCTTGTTATACTAACAATTCCTACAACAGCTCTTACCTTAAGAGACATTTACCTACCGTCTCGTCCTCCAGCTATGCTTTCTGTTCAGGAGCTTGAAGCTTTGAAATATTTAAAAGATAGACCCCAAGGCGTTGTTTTAACATATCCCTTTGATAAACTGGCTGCAAAAGAAGCAGAAACAAATCCTCCAAGACCCCTTTATTTATACGAATCAACCGCTTACGTTTCTGCTTTTTCAGGCAAAGACGTGTTTTTAGAAGATGAGGTTAATTTAAACATAACCGGTTATGATTGGAAATTAAGAAGACAGGAAATTGAAGAATGGTACAATCAATCCAATCAGGAAAAAGCCAGAGAGTTTCTAAATAAAAACAACATTAAATATGTTTATTGGTTAAAAGGACAGAGAGGGTATTTGGGGGAGACACAATTGGGGATAGATAGAATTTTCGAAAATGAGAAAGTGGATATTTACATGGTAAAATCATAACAATGGCTAAACTATCTGTGGTTATTAATACTTTTAATGAGGCTGAAATATTGCCCAGGGCAATTAATTCGGTTAAAGATATAGCTTATGAGCTCGTGGTTTGTGACATGCAGTCTTTAGATAAAACAGCCCAAATTGCAAGAAAGTTAGGAGCAAAAGTCTATTCTCATAAAAAAGAAAAGTATGTTGAGCTTGTCAGAAACCTCATGACAACAAAGGCAAGTGGCGACTGGGTACTTATTTTGGATCCAGACGAAGAGGTATCCTCAAGCCTGGCAAAAAAAATAAAAGAAATTTTAAACAAACCTCTTGCAGATTACTACCGCCTACCTAGAAAAAACATAATCTTTGGTAAATGGTTAACACACACCAATTGGTGGCCGGATTACCAAATTCGTTTGTTTAGAAAGGGTTTTGTGTCGTGGCAGGATGAAATCCACTCCTTTCCCATTACTAAGGGAAAGGGTGCGGATATTGAACTAAAAGAGGCTTTGGCAATAGTTCATCACAATTATGAAAACCTGGCACAATATATGCAAAAAATGCTTCGTTATACTTCAGTTCAATCGGAGGAGTTGTTAAAAAGTGGATATGTATTTAGGTGGCAAGATTTAGTTAATAAACCTATAAATGAGTTTCTGGGGAGATTCTTTGAAGGGGAAGGATTTAAAGACGGTGTTCACGGACTAGCATTGTCTCTTTTACAATCATTTTCAGAGTTGGTGGTGTACCTTAATGTTTGGGAGAAGCAAGGGAACAAGACAGAAAAAATAAGTAAGAAAGATTTAAAAAAAGAACTTCTGACCTCTGTCAAAGCTTTCAAATGGTGGATAGGTAAGAAATTATCATGGTTAAGCTACCTAAAATTTCGGTAATCATCCTTTCTTGGAATAGGAAGCAAGATACTCTGGAGACCATAAAGTCTCTTTTGACCTCTAATACAAAAGGTTTTGAACTTGAAATAATGGTTGTTGATAATGGTTCAAAAGATGGCTCCGTTGATATGCTTAAAAAGCAACCGGTAAGACTAATCGAACTTTCTGAAAATATTGGTTTTGCGGGAGGAAATAATGTAGGAATGAAAGATGCTCTTAAGCGAGGTATTGATTATATTGCGCTTCTTAATGACGATACACTGGTAGATAAGAACTTAGTGAAAAATATTTTGAATGAGCATATAAAACATCCCAAGGCTGGTGCGATTTCTCCAATAATATATTTTGCTAAAGGGTTTGAATACAAAAAAAAGTATAAAGAAAGTGATTTAGGTAAAGTTATTTGGTATGCGGGCGGAGATATTGACTGGGATAATGTTTATGGTTCAAACCATGGGGTTGACGAGGTGGATAAAGGTCAGTTTGATAAAACCAGGCAGACAGACTTTGCTACAGGATGCTTTGTAATGTATAAATCAAAAGCCATAAAAGAGGTTGGTTTATACAATGAGCGCTACTTTGCTTACATGGAGGATGCAGATCATGCTCAAAGATTGAAAAAAGCGGGTTGGGAAGTGTTATACTCCCCAAAAGGACATCTTTGGCATAAAGTTTCTCAAAGTTCAGGTATTGGAAGTGAGCTTAATGATTACTTTCTAACAAGAAACAGAATGCTTTTTGGGATGGAACATGCCTCTTTGCGCACAAAATTTGCTCTTTTGCGAGAAAGCATAAAGTTATTACTCATTGGGCGTAAATGGCAAAAAATAGGCATCAGAGATTACTTCTTAAGAAGATTAGGAAAAGGATCATGGGGAAAATAAAAATTAGTGCGATTGTTCTTTTTGGGGGTAGTTATGATAAAAAACTTTTAGATAAATGTTTTAGTTCATTATCATGGGTGGATGAAATAGTTAAGGTTGATACAAATAAACAAAAAGGAAACTTTTCTAACTGGAGAAACAATGGAGCAAAAAAAGCTAAAGGTAATTGGCTTTTGTATGTAGATAGTGATGAGGAGGTAACCAAAGAACTTAAAGATTTGGTTGGTAAAGTTACACAAACAGATGAGTTTTCAGCATATGCCATTCCAAGAAGAAATATATTATTAGGGCATGAAATGAAGCATGGTGGATGGAAACCTGATTACGTACTCAGACTTATCAGGAAAGATAAGTTAAAAGGTTGGAAGGGTGAACTTCATGAGCAGCCCGAAATTGAAGGAAAAATTGGTCATTTAAACCAACCCCTGATTCACACAACTCACAGGAGTTTAGGTGAAATGGTTGACAAAACAAACGAATGGTCTGAAATCGAAGCCAAGCTTCTTTTTGACGCAAATCATCCAAAGATGAATATCTGTAGATTTTTTTCAGCTGGAACAAGGGAATTTTTTTATAGAGGTGTTAAGAAACTCGGTTTTCTTGACGGAACAGTTGGAATGATTGAGGTAATGTATCAAACGTTTAGTCGTATGATAACTTATTCAAAACTTTGGGAGATGCAGATTAAGGATAAAAAATGAGAGCCGCAATTTACAACCCATATCTTGATACTTTGGGAGGTGGGGAAAGGTATACCCTTTCTTTTGCAAAAGTTTTAATCAAAGCAGGTTACAAGGTAGATATCCAGTGGAACAAGTCTCCTATTAAAAAAACCTTGGAGGATAGGTTTGGAATGGATTTGGATGAGGTTAGTTTTGTGTCTGATATAGGCAGAGGGGACGGGTATGAACTTTGTTTTTGGGTTTCGGATGGAAGTATTCCCACGCTTCGTGCAAGACGCAATATTTTGCATTTTCAGGTTCCTTTCCATGATGTTGATGGCAAAACCCTGCTTAACAAAATGAAGCTTTTTAGAATAAGCAAGATAGTTTGTAACTCAGCCTTTACAAAGAACATTATTGACAGAGAGTATGGAGTAAAAAGTGTGGTTATCTATCCGCCTGTTGATGTTAATAAAATTAAACCTAAAAGAAAAGAAAACATTATCTTGTATGTTGGCAGGTTTTCAAAACTTGTTCAGTCAAAAAGACAGGATATTTTAATAAAAACCTTCAAGAAGCTTGCAGCAGAGGACGTATTGGATAAATGGCAGCTGATTCTTGCTGGTGGGGTTGAAGTTGGAGTTGATGACAATCTAAAAAGGTTAAGAAGTCTTGCAAAAGGTTTTTCAGTTAGTTTGATTGAAAGTCCAAGCTTTAAAGAGCTTGTAGATTTATATGGAAAGTCAAAAATATATTGGTCTGCTGCTGGGTATGGGATAGATGAAGGAAAACATCCGGAGCTAACTGAGCATTTTGGAATCTCTCTGGTTGAAGCCATGGCTGCGGGGTGTGTTCCGATTGTTTTTGAAGCAGGAGGGCAGAAAGAGATAATAATAGGCGGTGAGAACGGGCTTCTCTGGAAAAATATTGCAAAACTTTCAGAAAATACCAAAAAACTTATAATGGATTCAAAACTTTTAAGAAGTATTTCCAAAAAAGCTATTGAGGATAGTAAAAAATATTCTAATGAAAGATTTGAAAAAGAAGTTTTGGAAATTATTTAAAAACACCTGGCCATACCTTCTGATTCTTGTTCTGGTAGGTGTATTTTTTTGGAAAGTTATATTAAAGGGACTGGTTCCTTTGCCTGCTGATTTTATTGTTGGAGTTTATTATCCCTGGCTGGATTATAAATGGGGTTATACAACTGGAGTGCCTGTAAAAAACCCAATGACTACTGATGTTGTATCACTGATTTATCCTGAACAAATGTTGTCTGTTGATTTAATTAAACAGAGTGTTTGGCCGCTCTGGAATCGTTATATATTAGCCGGAACTCCGCTTTTTGCAAACCTTCAAGCAGCTCCTTTTTCTCCTACTAATTTTGTTTATTTTATTTTTGACAAGGTTAATGCTTGGAGTGTTCAGATAATCTTACAACATGTTCTTGCAGTTATTTTTATGTTTATTCTTTTAAGATCCTGGAAGGTGTCTAATTTAGGGTCAGTTTTTGGAGGAATGGTTTATTCATTTTCTGGGTTTAACCTTATTTTTTCTCAGTGGAACGGACACACACTATCTTCTGCGTTTATTCCTTTGATTATATATTTTGTGGATGGTATTTTGACCAAAAAGGTAAGGTTTGGATATTTTGCCGGGCTTTGCTTGGCTTTGTCTTTACAGCTTCTGTCCGGTTATCCACAGGTTTGTTTTTACACAGCAATTGCTATTGTCACCTTTTACTTGATAAAAGTTTGGAAGAATCCAAAGATGGTTTTATCTAGAACGATTTTTCTTGTTACCTCTGGAGTTGTCGCCTTGGGAATTAGTGCTTTTCAGCTTTTTCCTTCGGTTGAACTTTGGGGATTATCACAAAGAAGTTTTGAACCACATCCGTTTGAATGGGCATTTTTACCCTGGAAGAAAATAATAACTTTTATATCAGCAGATTATTTTGGTAATCATGCAACCCAAAATTACTGGGGCCCTCAGGATTATACTTCCAACACTGCCTATATAGGTGTAGTGTCCTTTATGCTGGCATCTCTTGGTTTACGGTTTCTTAAAAAAAAGAAGGAAGTTTTGTTTTTAGTTTCTCTTGCTATCGTTTCTTTAGTTCTTTCTTTCGCCACTCCGATTTCAGTCTTCCTGTGGAAAAATGATATTTTTGGCCTTAGGGCCGCTTCGGCACATCGTGCAACTATTCTTTTTATCTTTGCCGCTTCTGCCCTTGCTGCATATGGTTTGGATAGTTTGAAAATGAAAATAAAATCAAAAAAGTATCTCCTTTGTGTAATCTTGGTTCCAGGGGTTTTAATTTTTCTTTTTGGAGCATATGCGCTAACTCTAAAAGGACAATTAACACATGCAATACCAGCAACTAAAGTTGCGTTAAGAAACTTGGTTTTGCCGTCGGGAGTTTTTATAGCATCAGCTTTAGTAATTCTTTCCAGGCTAAAGTATAAGTTAAGAATTCTACTTTTTGCTTTCTGTTTGTTTGAGCTTTTTAGGTTTGGTTGGAAATTTACACCTTTTTCTCCCAAGAACTTGATTTTTCCCGATACACCAGTTTTGACTTTTTTAAAATCACAAGAGACACCGTTTAGGGTAACGGGAAACAAGGTAATTCCGGTAAACTTGAGAACACCTTACGCTTTAGAATCATTGGAGGGTTATGAAACTATTCACCCATTGAGGATCTCTCTGTTTATAGCTGCTCTAAATTCAGGAAAAAGTGGAATAAACCCGGTTGGTAGATATGGAATAGTTGATAATGACGTTTCTCCTCTTTTGGATCTGGTTAATACCAAGTATTACCTTACCCACAAATTTGATGAAAAAGGAAACCCTTCAGCTAATGGGAATATTTCAAAAAGGTTTATTTCTGATAGGTTTAAACTAGCGTTTGAGGATGGATCAGTTGCAGTCTTGGAAAGTAGGTCGGTTCTTCCTAGGATGTTTAGAGTAAATAAGTGGGAGGTGGAAAAAGACGGAAATAAAATATTAAATAAACTACTTGATCCAAATTTCCCGGTTTCTGAAAAAATAATTCTTGAGGAAGATCCTGGAGAGGTTGATAGTTTTATGTTTGTTTCAGACGCTTTTTATCCAGGTTGGAAGGCGTATGTGGACGGTAAAGAAACAAAGATATATCGAGCTGATTTTGCTTTTCGTGCTATTCCCGTTTCCTCTGGTGAGCATGAAATTAGCATGCTATATCACCCCGAATCTTTCTATCTTGGTTTAAAAATTACAGCTTTGTCGCTTGGTGTTCTTGGGATATACTTGGCATATAGTTTAAAACATGCGAGAAAATAAAAAAATTTGGATATTGGTATTTGTAATTTTCGTTTTTGCATTTGTCTTAAGAATTTGGTTTTTGAAAGATTTATCACTCACCTTTGGTTATGATCAAGCAAGAGATGCTTATGTTTCTCAGGAAATAATAGCTGGAGACTTGAAGATTTTGGGTCCACCTGCATCAACCCCTGGTCTTTATCACGGAGTTTTTTATTATTATCTTCTAGCCCCTGCCTATATGTTGGGGCATGGTAGCCCTGTTGTCGCAGCTATCTGGATAGCGCTTCTTAATGCTTCAGCTGTTTTTATCGTTTATTATCTTACCTATCTTTTGACCAGAAAGGTAAAAGCTGGACTTTTGGCGGCGCTTTTTTTTGCGGTTTCATTTGAAGCGACTCAATATGCAACATGGCTTTCAAATCCAACTATTGGGGTTTGGACTGTACCTTTGATCTATTTGGGTCTTTGGGCTTGGATTGCCGGTAAGAAAAAATGGGGACCGATTATTGCCGCATTAGGTTTGGGATTAAGTATTCAAACTGATGTTTTTCTGGTTTACCATGCCATCCCTCTTGCCATATGGCTTATCGTTGCCAAGAAAAATATCAATAAAAAGCAGTTAGTATCTTTTTTGGCTATGCTCTTTGTTTCTCTTTTAAGTATGATTGCAGTTGAGATTAAATTTGGCTTTAAAGGAATATCCGGTTTTGCCACTCTTTTAACCACAAACGATGCAATTGTTGCAACAAAGGGTTTGGGGGATTTTATCGTTCTTTTTTTCAATCAGTTAGGCAGGACCTTCGCTTACTCTTCCTATCCTGGAAATATTGGTTACGGGGGGATATTGGTATTAGTACTTTTATTAATATCTCTTTATAAATGGAGGAAAGGAACCGTAAGTTGGGAACCATTTTTGGCAACCTGGCTATTTTCCCACATAACGGTTGCTACGGTCGGTGGAACCAGTACCCCCTTTCTGATGGTTGGGATAGGTCCTGCAGTTTCTATTCTTTTAGGAATTTGGGCAGCTGACTTTTGGCAGAAAAAAAAGAAAGTTTTAGCATATTTATTTATTGTTTTTATAGTCTTTGGAAATTTAATGATGATTGTTAAACAAAACCCTAAAGGTTCTGTAATTTTTGCAATTCAAAAAGATATGTTACTGAAAAAACAACTTGCTGCAATTGACTATACCTACCAACAAGCTGGCGGAGAGGATTTTAGTACAAATTCCCTTACAAGTCCTCTTTGGATAAATATCGTTTGGACATATCTTTACAACTGGTATGGGCTTCCCAAATACGGATATACACCGCAGTGGCACGGAAGGGATCAGGTGGGACAACTTGCCACACTTACCACTGCAGCAGCTGATACAAAGAAATACTTTTTAATACTTGAGCCTATGGGGGGGATTCCAGTAAGGTACTTGGATGAGACTATTCAGATAGAAGATTCATACTCCGAACTTGTTGGTGAAAAATACTTTGGTGAATTGATAATTCAGGAAAGAGAGAGAATAAAATGAATAAGGATTTAAAATCAGTAGTACAGTTGCATGAAAGCGTTCCAGCTAACTGGTACTACCAATCATTGAAGGTGGATTTACTTCAGAGGTTTTGGCACAAGAGAAGATTTAAGGAAGTGTCTAAAGTAATTGAAAAGGTTGATGGTGAGGTTTTAGACATAGGTTGTGCTGACGGAGTTTTTACAGAAGTAATACTTGATAAATCGAAAGCAAAAAAAATTACTGGTATTGATGTTTTACAAAAGTCAATTAATTGGGCCAAGAAGCATTGGAAAAATAATAAAAAAATGAAGTTTATGGCGGGAAATGCCCAGGACTTGAAATTTAAGTCAAATTTTTTTGATGCAGTTTTTGCAATGGAGATGCTCGAGCACGTTGTAAGCCCGGAGAGTGTCTTAAGGCAAGTAAAAAGAGTTTTGAAAAGAGGGGGGTATGGGGTTTTTTTGGTTCCTTCTGATAATTTTCTTTTTAAGATTGTTTGGTTTTTGTGGCTTAATTTTTATCCCAGGGGAAAAACCTGGAAACACACACACATTCAAACTTACAAAGACAATTTCCTTATAAGAGTCTCTAGAAAAGTTGGTTTTAATATAGAAGAAAATGTTAAATTCAATTTAGGGATGCTTCAGTTGGTAAAGGTAAGAAAATGAAAAAAGATCAAGCTATTGTTTCTGTTGTCATACCGAATTATAACGGGGAGAGCCTTATTGAGAAAAATCTACCACACATCTTAAGTGCTAGGGAAAATATCAAAAACAGAATAAAGGAGATAATAATGGTTGATGATGGCTCATATGATAAAAGTGTGAAAATTATCAAAAATAAGTTTCCTGAAGTTAGGCTTATAAAACACAGAGTAAACAGGGGTTTTTCGGCATCAGTTAATACAGGAGCAAGAAGCGCAAAGGGAAGTATCATGCTCCTTCTTAATACAGACGTAATTCCGCAAAAGAATTTTTTGGAAAAGGCATTAAAACATTTTGAAGATGAAAAAGTATTTGCAGTTTCACTTCACGAGAAGGGTTATGGATGGGCAAAAGGGAGTTTTTTTGATGGCTATGTGCAGCTTGCTAAAGGTGCCGAAAGCAAGAAAGAGCATATAAGTTTTTATGTTAGTGGAGGTAGTGGTTTATTTAGAAGGAAGCTGTGGATGGATTTGGGTGGAATGGATGAAAAACTTCTTTCTCCTTTTTATTGGGAAGATATTGATATTTGCTACCGTGCTGCCAAAAGGGGCTTAAAACTTCTTTGGGAACCTTCGGGAACGGTTCTGCATAAACATGAATCAACGATAGGTAAGCTCTCAGCTGGTTTTGTTGCTAGGGTAAGGGAGAGAAACCAACTTCTTTTTGTATGGAAAAATATTGGAAGCCCAACTTTGACAAGAAGGCATATTGTAGGAGTGTTAAAGAGATTGGCGGGCCACCCTGGTTATTTAAGAGTTATTATTATGGCTCTTACGAGATTAAAACTAGCTCTTAGGGCAAGAGAAAGAGAAATAAAGGAAAGCAAAGTTTCAGATGAGGTAATATTTGCCAGATTTAAATGACCACTCTTTCAATAATTATCGTAAGTTTTAATACCAAAGAGTTAACTGTTGGATGTATTGAGTCAATCTACAAGCAAAAACCAGAGTTTGGTTTTGATATTATGGTGGTGGATAATAATTCAAATGATGGGTCGGTTGAAGAGTTAAAAAAATTAGCTCTTAAACACAAAAGCCTTAAAGTAATTTGCAATAAAGATAACTCTGGTTACGCTAAAGCTAATAATCAAGGGATAAAAGTCTCAAGGGGTAAATATACTCTTCTTTTAAATAGCGATACGATTGTAAAAAAGAATGCACTTACGAGTTTGGTTGAATTTGCCGAAAAAACATCAGACGTGGGGGTTGTTGGAAGTAGGCTTTTTAATATCGATGGAAGTATGCAGATGTCTTGCTATAGGTTTCCTACAATTACCAATGCCATAAGGGAATACTGGTTGGGAGAAAAAGGACTTTTTGAGAAGTTTGCGCCAAAAGGTAACAAACCAACAGAAATTGACGCTGTTGTGGGTGCATCGTTTTTAATTACCCCTGAGGCAAGAAAAAAGGTTGGAATTTTAGATGAGCGATACTGGGCATATTTTGAAGATATTGATTACTGCAGACAGGCCTGGAAGGCGGGCTTAAAGGTTTATTATTTACCCGCTTCTGAGGTAATACACCACCACGGTGCATCTTTTAAAAAGGCGGGACCTGATGAATCCAAAAGGTGGAGAAGATTGATTCCATCAAGCAAGATTTATCACGGAATTTTCAAGCATTATCTGATTAATGCTATTATTTGGTTAGGGCAAAAATGGCAAAAGCTGTTAAAAATACTAAGTTAATTCTTTTAGTAATTCTTTTTATTGCTTCTTTTTTGAGGCTTTGGAAAATATCGGTAAATCCTCCTTCCTTGTTCGGAGATGAGTTGGATGTGGGTTATCAGGCATATTCTATTTTAAAAACAGGAAGAGATTATTACGGAAACTTTATGCCGATTCATTTTCATTCTCTAGCCGAATGGCGAACTCCCTTGTATCTTTACTCAACCGTTCCGACTGTTGCAGTTTTTGGAATTTCTCCTTTGGGAGTAAGACTTCCCGCTGCTATTTTTGGAATAATGGGTGTTTTGGCAATATATTTACTGATTAGCAATGTAGCTAAAGATAAACAGTTAGGATTGGTGGCCAGTTTGGTAATGGCAGTAAATCCTTGGCATATCCAATATTCTCGTGCAGGCTTTGAAGTAACTCAGCTTATCTTTTTCTTGCTTTTAGGTTTGTGGTTGTTTTTCAAAAGTTTTAAAAATGGCAAGTATTTATGGGTGTCGATGCTTAGTTTTGCCTTAACCCCTTGGACATACTCAACTGCAAAGCTTTTTACTCCGGTTTTACTTTTGTTCTTATTTTTTGTTTGGAGAAAAGAGATATTTAAGCTGTCGAGGAAATACTTAGTTTATGCTGCCATTGCACTTTTTGTTATTGGGGCACCAATTGCATATAGCACCCTTTTTGGCGGAGGGACACAGAGATTTGACTACATTAGCATTTTTAGTGATCCAACTACAGAAACTGAAGTGGGAAGTGCAAGGCTTAATGATGCGAGGGCAAGGGGAGAGCTGGGGGAGGGTTTAAACCCAACCTTACTTGATAGGGTAATTCATAACAAATACACTTTCTGGGGAACGGGAATAGCCAAAAATTATTTGGACGCCTTCTCAACACAGTTTCTCTTTATCAAAGGAGATCTTAACCTTCGCCACTCAATTGGTATGGGTGAGTTTTATAAAGTAGAGATAGTTGCGCTTATTCTTGGAATTATTTTGTTTTTTACTTCCAAGTTTCCGGACTCAAGAATCAAGGTATTAATTGCTTTCTGGATATTATTAGGTGTAGTTCCTGCTGCAATTACTCGTGATGGGGGAAATCATGCCACTCGTCTAATAATAACACTTCCTCCACTTATCTTTTTGATTTCATACGGGGTATTTCGCTTAAAGAAATTTTTATTATTTGTTTACGCAATTGGATGGATGGTTTGTATAGGAATTTATCTTCATAATTATTATGTTCACTACCCAAGAGTTTCAGAGCGCTGGTGGCATTGGGGCTTTGGTCCAGGAATTTCCCAGGTTAAATCAATTGATAAAGATTATGACAAGGTCGTTATTTCAACTTTCGGAGAACCTCCCTGGATTTTCTTTGCAGGATGGTATGAATATCCACCAGATATCTGGCAGAAAAACTTTCCCATTGGAAACGATGTTGAGTTGACAGGTTTTGGAAAAGTTTCTCATATAGATAAGTTTTATTTTGCACACCCTCAGGACGGAATTTATGGAATGGGTAGAAGCATTGATGATAAAACTCTTTATCTTGCTAATGCAAAAGAGATTGGGGCAAATTTAATAATAGAACCGGATAGGACACCGCCTGACTTAAAGCTTCTTAAAACCTTTGCTTACCCTTCAGGGGAGCCCGCATTTTACCTTTTTTCGGGAAGATGATCTATTTACCTTTTTTATTGGCCGTTTTTGCCAATTTTTGGATATACAAGGTATTTTCAATCAATATACTTGCTGGTATCTTGCTTGTAATCTTTTCATTTATTTTATATAAATCAAATCTTGTAAAGACAAATAAGCACACCGTACTTATTATTGTGCTTTTTTCTCTACTTTTAATGTTTCAATACAAAACCACTAAACCAGAAAATCTTTTTTCGATTTCCAATGACCAAAGAAGGGTGATTGATGCAAGACTTAGAGCTTATCCCCCAAACGTTCTTAGAGTTGGTTATTGGTTGGAGGAGAGAAAAGAGTCTATTGCGGCCTTTAGGGTTAGGGAAAATATGTTTGAAAATTTAAGCCTTAATTTATACTTTTTCTCCAACCATCCTGCAGAGAGAGTTGGAATACGAGAG
>JBHPHS010000006.1:0-38282 GCA_042571305.1 Patescibacteria group bacterium
GCATAGGCCATGGGAGAAGAAAGAATTGTTACAAGGCAAAACAAAATTAAACTCTTTTTCCCTTTTCCTTTTAGATACTTAATAACAAACAAGAATATCCAAGGAAGGAAGGCATACTGAACACAAAACATCTCAAAAGGAACTAAAAAATGCTGAAGAGTAACCAAATTAAGAAGGTAAAATACTCCCCCTAAAAACGAAGACAAATTAACCCAAATCCCACGCTTCCCAAATATATATCTTAAAAGAAAATATATTCCCAGAGGACCTAAGATTAGACACAAAAATACATAAAAGTAACGCAAAAATGAAGCCGGAATGATAAATGAAGAAAGCCAAAGAAAGAAAACTCTTGGAAGATCCGCCATATGAGAGTGAGCTGTCAAAACACCCAAACCCTGCTCTTGTCTCCAAACACCAAAAAAAGCACGCTTAAAAGAAAGAAAAAAATCAAACTCAGGATGAAGTGAATCCCAACCTAGAAGCACAGTACCCGGCTGATAATTTTTAAACGAAAGGAAAATACCTATTAAAACTAAAAAAGCAGGAAATACAATCCCGATAAGCTTTCTATAATCCATCGTCTTCATCACTTCAAATAATAATACCAAAAATTAATATTTAAGGCAGCTAAACATTCACAAACCAACCAAAAAACACCGACAGTTAGAAATGATTTTAAAAATTCAAATCCACTGCCGGTATTTTTATTTACTTATCTCAGTTATACCTTTAACCAAGAGTTCGTTTCCTGACACAATTACGAATGTAAGTCTTACTTTTTCGCAGCCTTCCCTAACACTACAGTTTGCTTGATCATTCACAGGTTCTCCACTTAAATTAAGCATATTGTAGGCTGCATGAGAAAGTCCTCCACAAATTGCTTGAGGCAACTCGTCTCCATTCCAATACCTTCCTCTTACAACAAAACCATTATCAAAGGTGGAGCCGCTAAAGTTTGAGCTTATTTCTCCAACATTCACTACTAAAATTCCACAACCTTTCTTCCCCTCTGCTTTACACTGATCTATACCCTGAATTTTGTAATCCCCTGTATAGAGAGCATATCCACCTGCCGCAACTACAAGATCCCCTGTGTTATCGTGGGCAAACAAAGATTCATCTAATCCGTATTCAAGACCATTCGCAGCTACAAAATTCGCTTTGGGATTATCTACATTAGGAAAATTTGGCCAATTTTCTGGATCAAGATTGTCGAATTTCCAGTTTTTCATCTGCTCTGTGGCTCCACCAGAGTACCCAATCTCCCAACCTTTCCTGTTTTGTTTTTCTACAGCTGCTTTCAAAGTCTCTGTAGAGGTAGATTCTGGTGTAGGTGTAACCACCTGTGTTGCACTCGGTTCAACTACTTTTGTTTGATTAGCTGCTGATAGAGTCTCTAGGTGTTTATTAAGTTCTTCTTCAAGATTCCCAAGCTCAACTACTTTAGTCGATATAGTATCAATACGTAAGTCTGGGGTATTTGTAGCAGAATTAACAGCTTCCTTATCTGTACAAGCCGCTAGCAAATTTGATGCCCCGATTACTCCCGCAAGTGCCATATTTCGAATTTCTTTACTCATTTATTCTCACCTCCCCCGTCTTATTATAAATATTTAGTTTTATTCTTCTGGAAAGAAAATGGAGAATCCCCGAAGTTAAAATCGAAACCCCACCAATAACTATTAAGTTTTCAGCCAAACCTGTTTCAGTAGGAGTGTGAACTCCACACACAACTGTTACTCCACCACCGTACTGAGTTGTTTGAACACAAGTTTCAACTGTTTGGGCATAAGAAGCTTTGGGAAACAAAAGCCCCAAAGACAAAACCAAAGTTGCAAACAAAATTACTTTTCTCATACTATGGGCGGCAGTATATACTAACAAAAATGATTTGTCAAGTATTATAAGATATCTATTATTTATATTGCTTTTTAACATAATAATACTTATAGGACATCTTATATTTCTAAAAGCCTTGCATATGCAAAGATTCTTTCGGGACCGGTTAAGGACTCGCATGTATAAAGAATAAGATTAGCCGAATAATCTGTAATCTCCTCTCCCTTATCGGTTGCATATACTTCATATGTGTAGTTTCTTTGTTTGTATATTAAGTTGACAGTATCCCCCACTTTAAGCTTGGGAAGATTAAAAAAGGAATTATGCCTTCTGTATAAATTTGTCCAAGCAAGGTAGCCAAATCTATGAGCAGCAAGAATTACTGGTTTTGTCCTGTCATATGGTGTTCCAAAGTCAGAAACTCTCCAAACACCCTTTTTAAGAGCTTCTTCGTAGTTGTCTAGGGTTGCTTCCTGTATTTGGGTATCTACACCAATGGCAGGGATCTCTAAACGTGCACCAAGAGGTAATTTGGGGTCAAATGCCGGCTGATAGTCACTAACTGCTGTCTGACCAGTGTTTAATGTTTGCTCCTGGGCCGTCTTTAAAATCAGCTTTGAAAAATCAATCTTGGACCCCTGTGCTTTTGCCCAATACCAAACAGAAGGGGTGAAAGAAACAATAACAAAAAGGGCTCCTGCTAAGGCAGTTATTTTGGCAGCCTTGGTTAAAAAGTTTGAAACAGAAACAAAGATCCCGTTGCCTGAATTGGTCTCAGGCAGAGATTTCCAAGAAGAATTATATGCATGGTAAATTACTATTTCAGCCATGTTATTTGTATCTAAAGACGAAAATAGCCTTGTTGATCCTAGGAGCGGGTAGTGCGCCTGCCCTACACACCACCCGTCCCTAAGACTAACAAGGCCTAACGGCTCTAAAACACTATTGACAAACTATCTGTCAACAGACTAGTCTATTTGTGATTTGTCTTAATATGCCTGTCCTTCCCGAGTTTTGCTCGGGACAAGCTAGACAAATTCGTTTAAAAAAGGGCATTTGCATTCGTGGCGAGTTCCATTTAAACAAGAAGAACCCAACGATGTCGATGCTCTTTTTTTATTCCAAGGTGCGAAAAAAGTCTATCATTTTTTGTCAATACTGTCAAACCCCATAATGTATTTCATGCACCATATTACAATTCCCATAGTTAAATAGTGTTTTAATTACCCCAATAATACGGTCATATATAACTTATAAAATAAATTGTGGATAACCTGTAGACAAGTCTGATTATCGAAGAATACGATTAATTACCTCTTTAATACCTTGATATTTACTACTGTCAATGGTAAGTGTGTATCCAAGTCTTCTTGCTTCTTTCATCCTTTTGTCCTGTGCAACAACCTCTCTAATCTCCCCTAAAAGTCCAACCTCTCCCACCGCAATGGTTTTTAAGGCAACCACCTTGTCAAAATAGGAAGAGGCAATGGATAAACAAATCGCCAAATCAATTGCGGGGTCTGCCGCTTTAATCCCCCCAGCAACGTTGACAAACACATCCCATTCATAAAGAGGAAGACCACATCGCCTTATAAGAACTGCCAGAAGCATCTCTAGACGCCTTGAATCAATTCCTTGCGTGATACGCTTGGGGAATGCCAATTTCGTAGGCACAACCAGGCTCTGAATTTCCACCAAAAACGGTCTTGTACCTGAAAGAATTGAGGAAACCACGCTTCCTGCAACTGCTTTCCTGCCTGAGGTCAAAAATAACTTCTCAGGATCATTTTGTGAGATAAGTCCCCTATCCTGCATCTCAAATATCCCTACCTCATCAGTTGGGCCAAAACGGTTTTTTACTGCCCTCAGGAGCCTTAATGTTAGGCTCTTGTCACCCTCAAACCAAAGCACTGTATCCACAATATGGGCAAGTACAGCTGGACCAGCCATAGTTCCTTCCTTTGTTACATGGCCTACCAGAAACAGTGGAATACTTTTAGCCTTACAGGCTTTAAGTAGTCTAAATGTACATTCTCTTACCTGGCCTACACTTCCAGCCAATCCTCTAAGGTCGGATGTGTTCATTGTCTGGATTGAATCTACAACCACACAGCCCCCACCACCCTCTTTTAACTCACTTACTACCTCAACAACGGAATCTGCGTTCGTTTCTTCCAATAGATCAATTGTTGTCTTTTTTACCTTTAACCTATCCGCACGAACCTTAACCTGCCCCATGGATTCCTCTCCGCATACATACAGGCACCTTCCCAGCTTATCCGCAAGCTGCAACAAAATTGTGCTTTTACCTATTCCAGGCTCACCTGCGATTAAAACTACCTGCCCGGGAATCAGTCCACCACCCAAAACCCTATCAAGCTCGGGTATTTTTGTTAGGGTTCTTGAAGTTCTCTTATAAGAGACACTTGAAAGCCTTACTGGTTTTGAGGCCTGCTTTTTGTCCCTTGTACCTCCTTTGTCTTGGGAGACAATAGTCTCAACCAGGCTCCCCCAGGATGCACATTCCGGACATTTTCCTGCCCAACCAACTTGTGAGTAGCCACATTGCTGGCAAACATATTGAGAGTGGGTTTTAGCCATTATTTATAGCCCAAGGGTTTTTCTGTTAATATAAGCCCCAAGGATATCTTTTTATCTTTTTTGCCAACCTCTTCGATAAAACAATTAACCTGCGTACCTTGAGTAAATTTACTGGTTGGGGGGATCTTTGTTATATGCACCAAACCTTCAATACCGGGTTCTAGTTCAACAAAAATTCCATAATCTGATATCTTGGTAATTTTACCCTCAACTTTGGCACCCGATTTATACTTCTTTTCAACCCCATCCCAAGGATCTTTTAGAGCTTGTCTGATTGAAAGAGCAAGCTTTCCATCTCTTGCTCCAATAACCATCACCTTAACTTTATCTCCTTTTTTAACAACTTCAGAAGGAACCCCTACCCTGCCCCAGGATATTTCCGATACGTGCACCAGTCCTTCAAGGTTAGGAAGAACCTCCACAAAACAACCGAAGCTGGCAACTGTTGTAACCTTACCTTCAAGAACATCCCCGGTCTTTACCTTCTTCATCATCTTTTTGGCATCTGCAATTCCTTTTGCTTCACTCACCTCACGCTCAGAAAGGACAATCTTATTTGTATTTCTGTCAACCTCGATTGGTTTTACTTTGAAATATTTCTCAACCAACTTTTGAGGATTTTTGACGGTTTCATGTCCTAGCTGAGACATGGGAATAAATCCAATTAGTCCCTCAATCTCAACCGTAACACCTGAGGCGTTAACTCCTTTGCCGTAAACAGCTACCTCTTCATTGTCTTTTTGAGCTTTTTCTAGCATTTCCCAAGCTGCATCCTGCATTGCACTTCTTAAGGAAAGAATAATTGTTCCATCTCTAGTTTCTGGGATTAAAACAGAAGCGGTAACCTCATCCCCAACTTTTAAAGTTTTAATAAAATCTCTGGCCTCAGCAAAAGCCTTTTCAGCAACAACGCCCTCACTTTTTCCTCCAATATCCAAGTTTATGCTTTTTGAATCTTTGGAAAGAACCTTAGCTTTCACCTTTTGACCAACTGAAAAGCTTACAAACTTATTTTTGGCACGAGCCAGGAGCTGCTCCATTGTTACGGATGATTTAGATTTTATTTTTGAAGTCACGCATCATACCACCTTTCTTTTTTCTGTAGAGCTATTTTAAAACAAGAGGTTCAAAGAAACAAGAAGAGAAAGAAGAAAAAAATTAAGGGCAGAGTTCTGGCGATGAGATATTTTCACGATCAGTTGCCCGATAGCTATCGTCTCCGCTGATCTGTTTCACTTCTGAGTTCGGAATGGGATCAGGTGTTTCCAGATCGCTCAAATCACCAGAACACTACCCTTAATGTACTCTGAAAACTGAAGAGGATAGGCCCTGCTTTAAAATAAAGCAAGACAGGTCGTAAGCCTTTTCGACCGATTCGGACAAGGTAAGCTTAACACCTTACGATGCTTCCACTGCCTGCCGATCAACCTGGTGTTCTCCCAGGGGTCTAATAACGAGTCCTAATCTTAGAGTTGGCTTCCCACTTAGATGCTTTCAGCGGTTATCCATTGGGAATGTAGCTACCCGGCGTTACTGCTGATGCAATAACCGGCACACTAGGGATTCCCTCATCCAGGTCCTCTCGTACTGTGGACAACTCTCCTCAAGACTCGAACGCTTCCACCGGATAGAGTCCGAACTGTCTCACGCATGTAACTCCATACTTTCGTAATGGCATGGACTATATCTTCATCCTATCCCTGAATTTTAGGTTTACTTAAACCATATTCTTAGGTATTTTGATAGGAGTCGACGTATTATCCCAACTTATTTGGGATCTCATCTTTCGAATCAGTCTCTACGGGATCCAATAATTGTTGTGACCTCAAAAAACTACTTACTTCCGAAGAAGTATTTGTTCGCCTTTTTGAATAATTCAAATCAGCAAATTTATCAACTTCCTTCGATAGCTTCAAAAGAAGGTCGGGTGTCATTTCCCTCCCCTTCCCCGGCATTTGTGGTAAAACTGATAAAATAACATCAGCCTGCTTTTTCTTTAACCTTAGATAAGGATAAAAAAGCATTACCACCCTCTTTACTGGCTTAACCCCAACGATAGTATATTCAGAAATTCCATCATTTCTATCTCTAACGTAACCATCTTCAAGTTTTTCTTTTAACCAATAAAGAAATGCTTTGTGTTGAGTTTTTTGATAGAAAACGATACTAGCCCTAATTTGGTATCCAAGCCTATAATCATGCCTAAATATCAATTGGAGCATCAAACAACCGTCTCCATCTAAAAACCCTGCTATGTAAGCTAATTCTTCTTTTGTCACCGGACAATTTTTGTCTTACCCTCGGTATTACCCGCAAGCATCGGACGATACTTGTTGGGGTTTCACCGATTTTAGTCGATTTCATAATACTACATTTCTGTAGTAGAACGCAATGTAATTTACGTTCTGAACCCAGCTCGCGTAGGATTTTAATGGGCGAACAGACCAACCCTTGGGACCTTCTCCAGCCCCAGGATATCCTGAGCCGACATCGCACAATTCTATTACTTTCGTAACAGCCTGACTATACCTTCACCCACTACAACGAATGGGTGTCCGACGTATTATGAAGATATTTTAAATCTCCATCCTTCCGATTAAATCGGAAAAGTCGATACGGGGTTATACCGGAAACACAATACAATCGTTGTATCAAATTCCGATAAACTTCCCACGGTGTTGCCATTTTAAAGGGTTCACCGTTATGAGTCGAATTTTCTTTCTAAATTACTGAGAAATTTAGAAAACAGCATCCCAATATTGCTATCGGGAGACCCCAATGTCATTAAGGTAGCGAACCGCACCGTCGATATGAACTCTCGGGTGCGACTACTCTGTTATCCCCGGGGTAGCTTTTATCCGTTAAGCCCCGTCCTTCCCAAAAAGAGACGGGGGATCACTAAGACCGACTTTCGTCCCTGCTCGAGGTGTCCCTCTTGCAGTCAAGCTGGCTTAAACCTTTATGCTTTCCCTACGATTTCCATCCGTAGTAAGCCAACCTTTGTACCCCTGCGTTACTTTTTAGCAGGGTACCGCCCCAGTAAAACTGCCCATCTAACACGTTTCCCAGACACGTATTCAGTGCCTCTAGGTAAGCCTCACACTTTTCAACGGGAGGTATTACACGGTTGCCCGAAGGCTCCCTCCTATTCTAGACAATCAAAAAATATGAAAGCAATGTCAAACTACAGTAAAGCTCCACGGGGTCTTTTTGTCCTGGTGGAAGTAGGCCGCGTCTTCACAGCCATCGCAATTTCGCCGAGTGAATCCTCAAGACAGTTGCTAGCTCGTGACGCCTTTCGTGCGCGTCTGAACTTACCAGACAAGGAACTTCGCTACCTTCGGACTCTTATAGTTAAAGCCGTCGTTCACCGGAGCTTTGGTTCAAGGCCATTTCGATTGCTCGAAACAACCCATCCCGTTAACTTACCGGCACTGGACAGGCGTCAGCCCGTATACCGCACCTTTCGGTTTCGCACGGACCTGTGTTTTTGATAAACAGTCGACCAGCAAACTTTCGCTTCGACCTACAATGCCTTGCAGCTTTGTAGGCAACCCATCTCCCAAAGTTACGGGTAGCTTTTTTGCCGAGTTCCTTAAGGATCCTTCTCTCGCTCGCCTTGGGGTGCTCCCCCTGCCCACCTGTGTTGGTTTACGGTACGGCTCAGCTTGAATCTAACTGCGAGTCTTTTCTGGTAAACCGAACTCGCTGAAATCGCCGATATCGCTATCGACTTTGCATCGCTACTTGATTAATCGCATCATGGGATTTTCCACAAGACACTATCTTATAAGCTTGCACCCTAATATCATAATAGGGCTCCAGTTATCCAATTCAGTCAACCCCCAGCTCAAACAATTCAAACCAAATACTAGAATTTTGACTAGTTGTCCATCGACTACGCCATTATGGCCTCGCCTTAGGTGCCGATTAACCCACTGAGGACGAACCTCGCAGTGGAAACCTTGGGCTTTCGGCGTCCAGGATTCTCACCTGGATAGTACGCTACTCATACCGGCATTCTCACTTCCATACGCTTCACTAGGCCTTACAGCACTAGCTTCACCGCATACGGAACGCTCCCCTACCACATCCTGATAAATCAGAATATCTTTAGTTTCGGCACTATTTTTAATCCTCGATAAATCTTCGGCGCTTTCTCTCATCGACCAGTGAGCTGTTACGCTTTCTTTAAAGGGTGGCTGCTTCTGAGCCAACCTCCTGGCTGTCTGAGAGAAAAAACTACCTTTCAAACTTAAAATAGATTTAGAGGCCTTAACTGAAAGTCTGGGATGTTTCCCTCTCGCCATATCAGCTTAGCCCGATATGACTGTCTAGTCGCAACAATTAGGACTATTCGGAGTTTGGTTGAACTGAATTGCTTACGCTCTCCAGCCCATCCAGTAGCTCTACCATTCCTAATTTTAATACGACCACGGTCCCTATAGACCTTTCGGGGAGAACCAGCTATCTCCAAGTTCGATTGGCATTTTACCTCTAACCACAAGTCATCCCATGTTATTGTAACAACAACGGGTTCGGGCCTTCCCCCAACTTTCGTTGGGGTTCACCCTGCTCATGGTTAGCTCACTTGGTTTCGGGTCTACCCACACCAATTATAAACGCGCTATTAACGCTCGCTTTCACTTTGCCTACACCCATTAACGGGCTTAAGCAATTGATGTTGGTAACTCGCCGGCTCATTCTTCAATAGGCACGCGATCATCCGGATAAATCCAGACTCTCACGGTTTGTCCGCAAACAGTTTCAGGTTCTATTTCACTGGGCGTTCCGCCCATCTTTTAACCTTTCCCTCACGGTACTAGTTCACTATCGGTCCGCACCCTTATTTAGCCTTGGAGGATGGTTCCCCCAGATTCCCACAGGGTATGTGCCCCATGGTACTTGGGAATTCCCTAGAGTCTTATATCAATTTTGCGTACCAGGCTTTCACTGTCTATGGCGTGCCATTCCAGACTCTTCTGCTATTAATACAAAACTCACATTGGGCTCCCGCAACCCCCCACCCATGCAAGCACGGATAGGGTTTAGGCTATTACCTTTTCGCTCGCCGCTACTTGGGTAATCTCATTGATTTCTTTTCCTCGTCCTACTTAGATGTTTCAGTTCGGACGGTTCCCGCAATAAACATTAATATTTCCTACAAAGTAGGTAAATTTGGTGTAAATGCATCCCGACTTTCATCGGAACAGGTTTCCCCATTCGGACACCACCGGATCAAAGCTTCGTGGCAGCTCCCCGATGACTATCGTGGCCATGTACGTCCTTCTTCGGAAGATGCGACCAAGGCATCCACTGTCTGCGTTATTTTCTTAAGACTTACGACCTGCCCTGCACTATGCAGGGCCTTCCTTACTTCCTCTTCAGTTGTCAAAGTACAAAAAATAATTAATTGTCAATATTGTGGACCTGGAGGGAGTCGAACCCTCTGCCTCCTCATTGCAAATGAGGTGTTCAAACCGGGTAAACTTCAGGCCCCTAAAGCTTCAATTTCACGCCTTAAGCTTTCAACATAATCTTCCAAAACCTTGATTTCAGAATATGCCAGCTCACCCGATGCACTCTCGTGCGCCACTCCTCTAAAACGACTCAAACGAAATTTTAGCTTCGCTTCAGCCTCTTCTTTCTTTTTCAAAAGTGCTTCCAGTTTTTCTTTTTTGGACAGATTTTTCATACAAATTTCGTCTTTCGACGTAAAAAAACCGGCTTTCTGAGCCGGTCACCCGAAAACTAATATCCTAAAAACCTACTCACGCAAAATCCCGCGTGTTTGTTTTAAAAAATTTATTAGTTTTCTCATTAAGTATACCAACTCAAAAGTGAGGTTATTTTATCGCGAGATCGCAAAATAGTCAATAGGAGCATTGGGTGGGCTGGGAAGGAATCGAACCTTCTACTTCTTTCTTATCAGGAAAGCGTTCTGCCAGTGAACTACCAGCCCTCAGGCTAAAACAAACCTTAATTTACCATAAATATGCTATATAATAAAGCTGATATGGATAATTTAACCACCCTAGTTCTTTAAATTCCCAGAAATACTGAAGTAACCCCCGAGGCTGCAAAAACCTTTTTGAGTGCCTTGACACAGCTAAATAATGTTTCTTTCATGCAAAAACTAACAGGAGTGGTTGCAAGAGCCTTTGCCTTAGAAATTGTGGCGGTTAACCAGCAAATAAAATTCCAAATAACCTGTGACTGCGAACTTGCGGCTTTTATTACAACCCAGATTCAATCCAGTTATCCTTTGGTAATAATCGAAAAATCACAAGACTCTTTAATCAACCAAAACTATGAAGCAGTTTCCTTTAAGTTAAAAAAGGGTAGTTATTACCCAATTGCCACTTATGAGAATTTTACGGATGTAGATCCTTTATCTTCCGTCCTTTCAGTTGTCTCAAAAACGGAGCCATCTGACGTTGTTATTATACAAATTGCACTTGAAGGAGCGGGTACCTCTTGGCAGTCAAAAGGCGCATCATATGCTGAACATGGCACCAAAAATGAAGATGGTACTTATACCCCAAGACCGGATCAAAATGTAATTACTGAAAAGATTTCTTACCCAGGTTACAAAGCATCTGTTCGTGTCATTGCAAACACCAAAAAAACATTGACAGAATTGGTAAACTCTTTTGGTGTTTATACCCGTGCTGATGGTAACTCCTTTTTTTCTAAAAAAACAAATATTAAGGATGCAGTTAAACGAAAAGTAACTGATAATCAAATACTTAACATTGTTGAGTTAGCAACACTTTGGCATCTTCCCAGTGAGAAAATAAAAACACCAACAATTGCTTGGGGAACATCTGTTTTATCAGAACCACCAGACAACCTCCCTACTGCACTAAATGTCAACGATGATGAAAAGAAGGAAATTAACTTTTTTGCCAAAACTCCATTTAAAAATAGAGATGTTATTTTTGGAATAAAAGATAAAGACAGAAGACGACATATCTGGTCTATCGGTAAAACTGGAACAGGAAAATCCACACTTATTGCCAACATGGCGATTGATGATTTGAAAAAAGGAAGAGGTTTGGCAGTAATTGATCCTCATGGAGATTTATCAGAGATTTTGCTTGACTATATACCTAAAGGAAGAATCAATGATGTAATTTATTTCAATCCGGCAGACAAAGGTCATCCTATTGCAATTAATCCCCTGGAGGTAACCAACAGAGAAGAGGCAGAACTTGTAACAAGCGGTTTAATGGCTATTTTCACCAAAGTTTGGGCTAATGTCTGGAGTGCACGAATGGAATATATCTTAAGAAACTCTTTTTTAACAATGGCGTCAATTGATGGTTCAACTCTGGAGGATGTATTAAAACTTCTTGCCAATAAACCAATGAGGGATAAAATCCTGGAAAAAATCCATGACACAAGTCTTATTCATTTCTGGAAGGAAGAATATGACAAAATGCCTGACAGACTGCAAAAGGAGGCAATCGCCCCAATACAAAACAAGGTAGGCCAATTCGTAACCTCTCCTCTTGTAAGGCGTATCATAGGCAGACCAAAAAGCTCAATTTCTATTGAGGATATTATGAATGATGGAAAAATATTTATAGCTAACCTTTCTCAAGGAAGATTGGGTGAAGATAACTCCGCTCTTCTTGGAGCAACAATCATAACAAAGATCCAAATTGCCGCAATGAGAAGGGTTGATGTAAAGGAAGAAGCAAGACGGGACTTTTACTTATATGTTGATGAGTTTCAAAACTTTGCAACGGGAAGTTTTATTAAAATCCTCTCGGAAGCAAGAAAATACAGACTTAATTTAATGCTTGCCAACCAATACATGGCTCAGATTCCTGAAGAGGTGCAAAAAGCAATACTGGGAAACACCGGAACAATAATCTCATTTGCAGCAGGGGGCCTCTGATGCTGAGATACTTCATAAAGAATATGCAGAAGTGTTTTCTCAAAACGACCTCATAAACCTTTCAAACTTCCAAGTAGCAATAAAACTTATGGTTGACGGACACTCTACAAGACCATTCTTAGCAAACACACTTCCCCTTCCTGTATCTGTTAACCAAAACAGAGAAAAGGTTATTAAAGTATCACAGGAGAGGTGGGGTAAAAAAGTAACTTAATCAAGATGTGACCGGAAGTCGGACCCGTTTGATAGCGTTCAAACGGCGAACTTAAAAACGGGATGTAAATCCCCACTTCGTATAAAACTCCATGGGATTCGTATTACTCCTTAGAAAGGAGGTGATCCATCCGCTCCTTCCAGAACGGATACCTTGTTACGACTTAATTCTTGTCGCTGGTTTCACCTTCTCCCGATACAATCGGGATTCGGGTGCCCCCAACTTCACTAACTTGACGGATTGTGCTTCATTGAGGTTATTGCACGTTCCCACCCGGCGAGCGGTTTTCCCGCACCGGGCGAGCCGTAATGCTTATTCATTCCTGATCTAATTTTGGTTACGTACTCAAGTTCTTCCTTGGTAAGTTTACGTTTATCTTGCCTACCCTTAACTATTTTTGCTATTTCTGCAAAAGTAGAGAAAGATTTTGCTTTATATCCTCTAAGTTTGTTCTTCCTAAAAAATGGAATAACAACTTGAAAGATATCATCCCTTTTGGCAACCTCGAAAGCATAAGCTGGAAGCTTGCCACTTACATTGGATTTTTGATAAACACTACCTACTTTGAAAAACTCTTTGACTTGTTTAAGAAGCGGTTTGTTTCCAATCGCTTGAGCTATAAAAAACCGAAGTTCTATTCGATTATCTTTTCTTAAGCAAACTAAGAAACATCCCTCTCCCTCCGTTAAACCAACTATGTAATCAGGGGTTAACATTACGTTTTTCCCTTCAACCCTACACATCCAGATTACTAATAAAACCCGAATAATGCAAGATCTAATATGAAAAAGCTGACTTCCATATAAGCAATTACCTCTAACTTATATGGATCTCCCTGGGTTATCATACCCTCTGTTCCAAGCATGAATAAAAGTCTTTTTTAAACGACTTCCTTCTGACCGCCCAACAAAAGTCGTCAGACTATAATTTTTATCCCTGCTTTTCGTCTCAGACCCTCCATCTTGAAAAATTACTCTTTCAAAACTGTCAATTTTTTTTGACTACTAGGTAAGATTTTAACTTACTAGAGGATATAACTGCCAGGCGCGTTGTTACCTATTTTATATTTACTATAGGCGGTGTGTACAAAAGGCGAGAACGTATTCACCGCGGCTTGGCTGATCCGCGATTACTACCAATTCCATGTTCATGAGGGCGAGTTGCAGCCCTCAATCCCCACTGAGAAGCCGTTTGATGGGATTAGCTCCGCGTTTCCGCTTGGCAACCCATTGTCGGCTCCATTGTAGTATGTGTGTCGCCCCAGCCATAAGGGCCATGCTGACTTGACGTCGTCCCCACTTCCCCCTTCGATAAACTCGGGGAGTCCCATATGAATATTTAACATATGGCAGGGGTTGCGCTCGTTACCCCACTGAAGGGAACATCCCACGACACGAGCTGACGACAGCCATGCAACACCTGTCTTTCACCTCACAAATAAATTTATGATTTCTGTCCGTTTCTGGTCAGACATTAAGTGAAAGATGTCAAGGCTGGGTAAGGTTCTTCGCTTCGTCTCGAATTAAACCACATGCTCCACTGGTTGTGCGCCTTCCCGTCAATTCCTTTGAGTTTTAAACTTGCGTTCGTACTCCCCAGGCGGCTCGCTTAACGCGTTAGCTTACGGAACACAACTCCGATAAATCGAAGTCATATCCCTAGCGAGCATAGTTTACGGCTAGGACTACGCAGGTCTCTAATCTGCTTCGCTACCCTAGCTTTCGTTCCTCAGCGTCAAGAAATAATTAGCTTCCTGTCTTCACCCTCGGAGTTCCTGACGATATCAACGGATTTCACCCCTACACCGTCAGTTCCAGAAGCTTCCCTATTCTTCAAGTAAGGTAGTATTGCTCCCCTGCCCGAGGTTGAGCCTCGGAATTTAAAGAACAACTTTCCCTACCGCCTACGAAACACTTTACGCCCAATAAATCCGGATAACGCTTGCACCCTACGTATTACCGCAGCTGCTGGCACGTAGTTAGCGAGTGCTTATTCTCCAAAGCCTCTCGACCTTGGCAAAAGAGGTTTACGACCCGAAGGCCTTAATCCCTCACGCGGCGTTGCGGCGTCAGACTTTCGTCCATTGCGCACTATTCCCGGTTGCTGCCACCCGTAGGTGTATGGTCCGTGTCTCAGTACCATTCTGGGGGGCCACGCTCTCACGCCCCCTACCCGTCATAGCCTTGGTAGGCCTTTACCCTACCAACAAGCTGATGGGAGATAGGCTCATCTTTCGGCGGACAGTTACGTCCTTTCATCCGGAGATCTTATGCGGTATTAACCCTGCTTTCGCAGAGGTATTCCCCACCAAGAGGTAGATTCCTATCTTATACTCAACCGTTCGCGACTATCCTACCGAAGCAGGACCGTCCCACTTGCATGCCTAAAGCACGCCGCTAGCGTTCATCCTGGGCCAGGATCAAACCCTCAAAAAGTGACGATTCCGTCTATGACGATACAACGGAACGTCTTAACTCACACTTCCAGTCACATCTTGATCCTGAATATATATAAAAATATATTCAGATAAATTACCCTAAATCTTTAAGTGTCAAGGTGCACCTAAAATATTTTTCAAGTAATAATTAACAAGCAACAAGTAAGCAGAAAAACACTAAAAATAAATCAAACTTTTCTTTACTTGTAACCTGTCAGTTACCACTTTATAAAGGTTCTTTTGAAGAGTTATCAACCTAAAACTTTGAGGCGAGTCAACCCTCAAGAATGAAAAAAGCCGCCAGGTGGCGGCTGCCAAAGCTAGACTATTAGCCAACTGGTTAACTCTTTCTCATCTTGTGGAAGTATTGTAGCATATCGGTTAAAACAAGCAAGAGTATATTTTACTCTTTTTCTTCCATCACCTTAGTCATCATAAACTCCAAAAGATCACTTCTTGTAATAATAAAAACTCCATATATACCTGCAAGTTTGTTGGCAACAAGTTTTTTTTCTTTAATAAAACGGCGTACGGTTGAAGGGCTTTTCTTTAAATACTTGGCAGCCTCCTTAACTGTCAAATAGTCTTTCATCGCAAACAGTATATCACACCGTATCTACATCTTTTTCTTTTTCTTTTTTGGTTGGAAAAAGGCAAGATAAACAATAGGCAAAATTCCAACACTATTAACTATCAGTAAAGCTATAAACCAACCAAGCTGTTTATTTTTAGAAGCCTTCCAAAGACCCTTTCCCCTCCAATAAAGATCCCAGGCGATAATAACAAGGATCACCAACCAAATTGCGTTTTCAAACCCCCAAGACATTAAATATAATATAGCATAATCTTACGACCTAACCTAAAAGAATAAATACTGAAGTTCAATTAACAAAAGTTAAAGCAACACCCTTTTTGTCCAACCTCCCGGTTCTGCCTATTCTGTGGATATAAACCTCATAGCTTTCGGGCAAATCGTAATTGATAACATGGCTGACGTTGGGAATATCAAGCCCACGGGATGCCACATCAGTTGCAATTAGAACCTTGATGTTGTTTGATTTAAAATCAACCAGGGTTCTTATTCTTTGATTTTGGTTTTTATTGCCATGTATTGCACCTGTCCTAAACCCACGTTTTCTTAGATTGTCGGAAAGTTTTTGAACACCATATTTGGTTCTTCCAAAAATCAGAACTTTTTCAAACTCCCTTTGAACAAGAAGTCTTTGAAGTTCTTCAATTTTTGCCTCCTGTCCTAGAACTTTTACGATATCTTGCCTAATGTTTTGAATCATATCTCCAGATTTAACAGAAACCGTTACGGGGTTTGTTACAAAATCTTTTAATATTTCTTTCACTTTTCCGCCAATCGTTGCTGAGAAAAATAGTGATTGGCGATTTCTAGGAAGTAAGGAAACAATATATTTAATGTTATGAATAAAGCCAGTATCAACCATACGATCGGCCTCATCAAGAACAACCGCACTAAAGCTTGACAGATTAAGATTTCTGCTTCTTATAAGATCCTCAATCCTACCTGGTGTTCCTATGACAAAATTGGGACTTCTCCTCAAATCCTGAATCTGCCTACCCATATGAGCTCCCCCAATACAAAGGGCACAATTAATACCAAGTCCTCGAGAAAAAGAGGAAAATTCATCCTTTATTTGAGAAGCCAGCTCACGGGTCGGAGTAACAATTAAAACCTTAAGAGATCTGTTTTTTAGAACCTTTTCTATTAAAGGAATCAAAAATGCAGCGGTTTTGCCTGTTCCTGTGTTTGCTATCCCAATAAGGTCACGCCCTTCCAAAATTGGTTCAATTGCTTGGTCCTGAATCGGAGTCGGATCATTATACCCCTTTTGAATGACGTTTTTTCTTAACTGCTCAGAAATTTGAAAATCATCAAATGTGTGAGTAATTGCGTATTCTTTCGGAGCATTTTCTATCCTAGGAGCATTAATAATAAATGTTGGATCAAAGGACTTAATCCTTCTTACACCTGCACCAAAACGCCTCCCACCGAATCTTGAGAAATTTCTGCCATTATGTCTGTTGTTGAATTTTCTATACATAACTTAAATAAAAACAATAAAACCGCTTAAATGAAGAATAGTATTTATGAATAGTGGAGAAAAAGATACAAATTTAATAAATACTTGGGGTACCTTTTATCTTGTTAACTCAAAAATAAACTCAAATTTAAGCAGATTTATTGCTTCAATCTGCTAAACACTGAAAAAGTGTAAACCAACGCAACCAATAAGTCAAGTGGTACTATGGGGTAATCAATATCTAGGTAAGAGCTTTTGTTATCGCTTCGCGAATGTTTTTGCCGGCAAACCACCCTTTTAGATGAACTATTGCATGCTTGTTTCTATTCCAATCCTGAAGATAGTATTTATCCACTCTTCCTCCTCTCTTTAAAAACTGTGTTACAAGCTTATTTAATGAAAAATTTGTGTTGATACGTCATTGTAGCACAATTAACCGTTCTGAAGTCGGGCAATGTTAATATTGGCTGGGAACCGTGGACAGAGTTCGAACCTTTTTTACGACTGAAAGACAGCTTATTTCTATACCCAGTTATGCGAAATTAAATAGTTTTCTTGAGTTTGAAAATTAAAAAGTATGGTGTATGACTATAGCCTTCACCCATAATCTCTGCCCAGTTCGGTTCATTTGTTTTTTCAACAAACAGGTTGTATTTTGAAAAACTATTCAAGTAATCCGCAATGGTATAGTGGCAGTGTTGATAATGATGCTTGTCATCCCAATTTTGTTTCAAGTCTCTTGTTAATCCAGTTTTAAAGTAATGTTTAACTAGTCTACCGATTTTCTCCCCCTTTTTGTCTTCTAAGGAAGAAGTATTAGGGGGATTTTCGAAACAAGGATGAGTAATACTGATTATTAAATTGCCGCCAACTTTCAACACTCTGGCCATTTCACTAACCGCTTTTTCTAAACCATCTACATCCATTAGAGCCATATTGCAAAGAACAATATCGAATTCATTATCGGGCAAAGCCAATTCCCTTAAATCGCTAATTAAAAATTCGAGATTGGAAGTGGATGGCCTTGACTTGGCGACTTTAATTAATTCTTTTGTAAAATCAACTCCAGTTACTCTCTTGGCTCTTTTAGCTATCCTTCTTGACCAGTAGCCGTTACCACAACCCGCATCCAAAACCACCTTGCTTTTTAAATCGCCTAAATATTTGGAAACAATCGGATTGATTACTTTGCTGTGTGCTAAGTCTCCTGTTTCGCCAACTAATTTAGCATAAGAATCGGCCACCTTTTTCCAGTATACCTTTTGGTTTATTTTATTCTTCATAGTTATATTTTACTCAAGTTAGGGAGTTTTATAAAGACTAAGCGGAGACTAAAAGGTTCGAGCTGTCCCACTTCGGTGGTAATTTTCAAGGCTAAAATTTTGGGCTGCGGGACTAGGATTCGAACCTAGATACCAACTTCCAAAGAGTTGTGTCCTACCATTAGACGATCCCGCACTGAAGTGAGCCGCCTGGGACTCGAACCCAGAACACCCTGCTTAAAAGGCAGGTGCTCTAACCATTGAGCTAGCGGCCCTTGGTGACGCTACCGGGAATCGAACCCGGATTTGCACCTTGAAAGGGTGCCGTCCTAACCGTTAGACGATAGCGCCAAGTAAACTTGCTATGATATTATAGCCAAAGATGAAACTTAACGCAAAGCAACTGAGAAAAACAAAACCATCTCAAACCGATCTAAAGGATATCAAAAGAAATCCGATTTACTTTGTTTTGGACGAAATCTATGATACTTACAACATAGGCTCAATCTTTCGTCTTGCTGATGCTGTTACTGCCAAGAAAGTATACCTGTGCGGTGATATGGAGTACCCCCCTTCTTCCAGAATTCACAAAGCTGCAGTAGGAACCGAAGAATGGGTTCCCTGGGAAAAAACAGACTCTACCTTTGAAACCGTAAAAGACCTTAAAAACAAAGGTGTGCAAATCATAGCTGTTGAGCAAAGTTCAAAATCAATTGATGTTAAAAAGTTAAAACCCAACTTCCCTTGTGCAATAGTTGTTGGTAATGAAACAACAGGTGTCTCAAAAGAGGTATTAAAGGTCTCAGGTAAGGTGGTTGAACTTCCTATGTACGGGGTAAACAAATCTTTTAATGTTTGGGGGTCTTTGGCTGTGGTTGCCTACAAAATCATTGAGCATCTAGATAGGCAAGAGCTTCCATAGCAGCCTGGCAACCATAACCCGCAGCTGTAATTGCCTGCTTATAGTGATAATCATGAACATCTCCAGAAACAAAAACTCCGAGGATATTTGTTTTTGAATTTTCGTAAATTTTTACATAACCTTTTTCATCAAGTTCAAGTTTACCTTTAAAAATATCAGTTGATGGAGTGTGTCCTATTGCCACAAACGCTCCATCAAAAGCTATTGTGGCTATTTTGTTTGTCTTTATATTTTTAACTTTAAGTTCCTTGAGTTTATCCTCCCCAACAAACCCAACTACTTCACTATTCCAGATAACCTCAACCATTCCTTTTTTCTGTAAATCAAACACTTTTTCCTGCATAATAGCTGATGCTCTAAATTTATCGCGTCTGTGAACAATTGTTACCTTACTAGCATATTTGATTAATACCAATGCCTCTTCCATAGCAGAGTCTCCTCCCCCGATAACGGCAACACTCTTACCTTTATAAAAAGGTGCATCACAAGGTGCACATGAGCTGACCCCTCTGCCTATTAGTTCTTTTTCTCCGGGAACTTCCAACCACCTAGTTTCTGCCCCTGTTGCCACAATAACACTCCTTGCTAAATATACATTATTGTTAGAGGTAATCTTGAAGGGTTTTTTAGAAAAATCAACCTTTTGTGCGCTTTGTCGAACAAACTCAGCACCAAAAGAAATAGCATGCTCACGCATCTTATTCATAAGCTCAGGACCCTGAACCCCAGGAGAGCCTGGCCAATTATCAACCTTTGTTGTCAGCATCAACTGACCTCCCCACACCTCACCCGCAAAGATTATTGTAGTAACTGCACCGCGGGTAGTATAGACAGCGGCAGTCAGGCCAGAAGGGCCAGAGCCAACAATTGCAACATCCCAAATTTTTTTGTCTTTCATTTGCAAATTATTAAATTGCTGGTGCTGGTGGTGTACCACCTCCTTCTTCTGTCCCCTCAGCAGGAGGTGTAACAGGAGGAGTGGCTACGGGCTCTACGGGCTCACTAACTGATTCAACAGGAGCAACTGGATCTGCCGGTATTTGATTCACATCCGATACTGGTGTATCTGTTGCCGGTGCGTCAGTTGCTGGCATACCTGGTGTTTGTTTTTTGTCGTTTGGATCCAAGATTAACTCACCCCCTTTTTGATTAAATCTTCAAAAGTTTGTTTTCCTGCAAATCCTGATTGTCTGCCTATTTCTTTGCCTTCCTTAAAGAGAATAGTTGTTGGAATAGACATAACCGCATATTTAGAAGTCGAATTTGGGTTTTCATCTACATTAATTTTAGCAACCCCTACTTTATCCTTGTAGTTTTCGGAAAGCTCTTCAAGTACCGGCTCGGCTAATCTACAAGGTCCACACCAAGGAGCCCAAAAATCAACCAAAACAGGGATTTTGCTCTTTAGAGCTTTTTCTTCAAAGTCATTGTCTGTAATACCAAAAGTAGCCATATACGTTAATCACTATACCTGGCTTTCACGCTCCCAGTCAACTACTAATATTGACCTTTTATCCAAGAAGAATTATGGCTGTTAAATTATACCTTACGAACAACAACAATCCTCACATGTACATTTTTTACATGTACATTTCTTGCAATCACATTTGCACTTACAATTACAACTCATTATCAATCACCGCCTTTCTGCTTTTTACGAAGTACTTTAATAACCTCATCAATTACTTTATTTCCTTCACCTTTTTTTATGGAATCTGATACACACATTCTTAAGTGGTTGTCCAAAACCAAGGAGTCAACTTCTTTTAAAGCTGCCTGAACGGCAATAGATTGATGAACAACGTCAATACAATATTCATCCTGCTCAACCATTTTTATTACTTTGCCAAGATGTCCCTTGGCAATTTTGAGTCTGTGTAGTGTTTTTTCTTTTGGTTCTTGCATTTTAAATAAATCTCTTCTACATTATTATACATCCCCCCTGGGGGGATATCAAGTCTTAAAAGTTATAGTACAATTTGTAATATGAACAAGTTTCCAATAATCGCAGCTATCCTAACTTTAGGAATTATTGTGGGTGGAATATTTTTTCTCACCAAACCATCCTCTTCTAACCCGGCATCTTCCCCCACCTCTGTCCCTGCTGATGCATATCTTTATTTCTGGGGAGTTGGCTGCTCTCATTGCGTGGTTGTTGATGAATTTATGAAGGATTGGAGCGGGAGAGAAAAGATAAAAATTGAAAAATTCGAAGTACGAAACAACAGAGAAAATGCTTCTTTAATGCTTGAAAAGGCAACAACCATCTGTAAAATTCCGTCAAATGAACTCGGCACTCCCCTTTTAATTACACCTGAGAATGAATGTTTTATTGGAGATACACCAATAATTGAATTCTTCAAAAGCCTAAACCTATGATAAAAACAAAAAATAAGCTGTCTTATTTTCTCTTAATTACATTAATATACTTGTTTTCTCCAAAGTCAGTTTTGGCTTTTTGTCCTGTTTGTACCGTCGCTGTCGCAGCAGGCTTGGGTCTTTCCAGATGGATCGGGATTGATGATACGGTAAGCGGAGTCTGGATTGGAGGGCTTACCCTCTCTTCATCTCTGTGGTTTGCAAACTGGTTGAGGAGCAAATACGGTCTTTGTGCAAAAACAAAACATTTAAATTGGATGATTTCAGGGTTTTTCTACCTTTTGGTTTTTATACCTCTTTATTACTCCGGAATTTTAGGTCATCCTTTTAATACCCTTTGGGGAATGGACAAACTTGTTGTAGGAACAATCTTTGGGAGCTTGGTTTTTCTTTTAAGTTTTTGGTTAGACAGAAAAATAAGAGAAATTCACAAAAAACAGCTTTTTAACTTTCAAAAAGTTATAATTCCTGTCGCTTTACTGCTTCTTACAAGTGCCGTTCTTTTCATAATCACTTCTGTTAAAATAGGAATCAGATGATAAAAAACTACAAGGATTTGGTTAAAAAAGTTGAGAAGGTGTCCGTTCAAAAGGATCTGGATCTATCCTCAGGGGAGGATTTGTCAATCGGAATAATGAATCTCATTTCAATTGAGGAGCATCTTTTTTATACCTTTCAAAAAACCAAAAGTGACAAATACTTAGAACTTCTTAGTGAGGTCAGGCTGATGCGTACTTCTCTTCTTAAGGAGATTATTAAAGATTATGAGGGTGAGGTCTGGTGTATGTCCAAACATCTTTTAGCTGCCTCTATGAGGCTGATGGAGGTAGGAACTAAAGAATTAAAAAAAGGTAACAAGAAAAAAGCTAAAGACTTATTCGAAAAATCATATCAACTTTACAGCCTATTTTGGGGAATAAACCTTAAAGTAGTAAAAATGGATGAAATAGGTCAAGACAAAAAAGATACTGTAAAATTTATCGATGAAAAAGGCGGTAAAAAGGGTGAAGAAACTGTGTTTAGCAAACTAAACGTATTAATTCAAAAAGCTTTGGATTGCTGTAGAGAATAAACTACACTTTCCCACGAAGCATCATTGCATCAATTATTCGCTTAACAGCAAGAAAGTAGGCTGCTTTTCTAAAGGTAATCTTTTTTTCTTTAACCACTTTATATGTATCATTAAATGCACTAACCATAATAGGTTTTAACTTTGAATTAACCTTCTTTTTGCCCCAGTGCTCTCCTTTTGTGTTTTGAACCCACTCAAAATAACTTACCGTAACACCACCCGCATTTGCCAAAACATCGCAAATGTCATCAATTCCCTTTTTAACAAGTATCTCTTCAGCCTCAGGAGTAACTGGACCGTTTGCCATCTCCAAAACCGCTTTTGCTTTAATCTTGGAAGCATTTTTTTTGTTTATCGCATCCTCAAGGGCACAAGGAACTAAAATATCAACATCAAGTTCAAGCAGTTTTTCATTTGAGATATTTTTATTTATGGTTCCTTTTTTCTTCTTACTATCCATAAGCTTATCGATATTTAACCCTTTTTTGCTATACACTCCGCCTTTGGAATCTGTAATTGCAACTATCTTAAAGCCCAATTGGCTTGCAAGTTTTGCAAACCAATAACCCACATTTCCAAACCCTTGAACAACAATAGAGGTTTTATTGGGATTAATTTTTTTGGCTTTAGCATACGCCTCAAGAATATAAACCCCACCCTGCCCTGTTGCCTCCTCACGGCCTAATGAACCACCTAAGCCAATGGGTTTACCGGTAAAGGCAGCCGGTTCTTTTCGATTTACTTTTCTCTCATATTCTTCCAACATCCAAGCCATAACCTGCCCATCAGTATTTACATCTGGGGCAGGCACATCAACACTTGAACCCATAAAAGGAGCTAAAAAATTAGCATATGCTTTTGAGAGTCTTTCAAGCTCACCTGCTGATAGCTTTTTCGGATCAACAACTACTCCTCCTTTTCCTCCACCAAAAGGAATATTAACAACTGCACACTTAACACTCATCCAAAAAGAGAGGGCTTTAACCTCAGACACACTTACATTAGGACGAAACCTGATTCCCCCCTTAAAAGGACCTCTGGCGTTATTGTGTTGTGACCGGTACGCTTGAAAAGTTGCTTTCTCTCCATTGTCTAATCTGATAGATAATTTTTTGGAAAGAAATCTTTGAGGTTTTTTAAGATCTACAACAGCTTTTTTAAAACGTGCCTTGTTGGAATACTCAGAAACCAAGAGTGGAACTACACTGTCTAATTGGTATTTGGCGTTTTCAAACGGAGAAAACATATTCTTGATACTACATCAAAAATCCGAAAACACAAAGAGCGATAACAGCAGCTAACCAGTAAAGCGATGCCTTCTTTCTGTCTGTTAAGTCAACCAAAGACACCGTGTTCCAGTTGGCCATACTTCCTATATCATTTAGGTCCATTATCTGATCAATTAAAAGATGAAGGCTAAATGCCAAAACCAACCCTCTTCCAAACAAACTTCCTGAGGAGGTTACCATCCAAAAGGTAAGAACCAAAAACAACATCTGAAATCCAGCAGTGTGGAAAATCAAACCCCTTCTTTCGCTTCTGGTTTCATACAAAAGCTCAACAATTTTCTTTAGTTCCTTTCTTTCAAGTAAATAACTAATCCTTTGTGAGGTAAGCTCATACGGTTTAAGCATTAAAACATACAAAACATGATCAACGTCAGGTAAAAACGTACCAACAAGACCCCCCAACCAAAACGGCCAATAAGCAAGGGAAAACCACCCTTTAAATATAGTCACAAAAATAAAAAAAGAAACGAGGAAGGCAATATGAATTAACAGTTCTCTCTTCATGGCAGCTAATCCATTGTAACACTAAAATAACAGGAAGATTACTCGCTATTCTTAACCCCTTTCAACTGACCATCTGCTGCTTGCTCCTTAATATTCTGGCTTTCCTGATTTGAAGTTAATGCTTCACCCCTTGTGCTAGAAGTTCCAAGAATCCAGGCTCTTAACTCGGGGTCTTTAATGTTCATCCGTCCAAGTACGCCTGAAATTCGTTGAATCTTTTTATGCTCCACCATTCTTGCAAAGATTATATACTACAAGTCAACGTTTTCTGAAAGACATCTCTTAAAATCTACATGCATCTCATCAATAAATTTAACTCTTTCTGCCAATAGTCTTCTTCTTTGCTCTTTTGCTCCATCAAATGCAAAGTTGGAGGCTAGTTTTCCTTCTTTGTTTACTACTCTGTGACAAGGAATCTTTATATCTTTATTGGCATGAAGTGCCCAACCTACCATTCTGGGATCAACTCCCACCTTTTTTGCAATTTGCCCGTAAGTAACTACTTTTCCTTTGGGAACTTTACAAACTTCTTTGTAAGCTTGTTTATAAAATGAGGTTTTTTGTTTTGTCATTTAAAGTCTTTTTATCTTTTTTATCTTAGCTTCATCCCTCAGTTTCTTAAGCTTCCACATAAATAATTTAGGTTTTGATTGTGCATTTTGAGCATCTTTTACAAAACTTCTCGCTTGTTCAAGAAGAACTCTTGGAGTTATCTTAGCAAGTTTTATATAAAGGGAAACACTCTTTAAATCTCCCAGTTCCTTTGCTAATTCGTAACCATACTTTTGAAACTCTCGACTTATATATTTATCAGTATTATCAAGTTTGTATTTTTTTACAATGTCACTAACTTTTTGCATATGTTATTAACTACTTTATCTAGAATAACTTTTTCTTCCTTCTCAAAATCCTGTAAAACATACTCTTCTCCTAATGTTCTTTCGTCTTCACTTCTATTATCAACACCCACCCTAACATGCCAGTAGTCATTATTTCCGATTTTTTCATCAATGGAAGCAAGACCTTTATGATCCTTAGGACCTTTGCCAAACTGGATTTTATAAGTACCAATGAGTAAATCTAAATCATCATGAATAACCCATAGATCCGTTCCCTTTACGTTGTATTGTTTAACTAATTTATCCACAAATAATCCAGACTCATTCATAAAAACGGATGACTTTCTAATAACAAAACCTGCAGGAACTTTTCTTAATAGAAGTTTATCAACAACTAAATACCCGACATTATGTCTTGTGTTTTGATATTTAATACCGGGATTACCCAAACCAATAAATAATTTCATTTCTGAAGCAATTGTACCACTTCTTCATCATCAACTTGGGGAAAATCTTGAAAAAACTGGCCAACTGCTGAAAAATCCTCTGGAGTTTCAAGAGCAACCACTTTCTTTACTGAAAGCTCTATCTCTTCCAAAATATCTGGTGAAATAACTGGCACAGCTAATATTATTTCTTTGACCTTCTTTTTTCTTAAATATTTGATAGCTACCTTAACTGTTGCACCTGTTGCTACCCCGTCATCAACCAAAATTACCGACTTTCCTATTATATCCCTTCCACCTACCTGTCCGAACTTGCTGGTGTATTCCTTAACCTTTTTTTCTGAAGCTAAATCTTTCTTTCCTATAAATATGTTTTCTGAGGTTACTGCGCCTATTGCAAACTCGGGTTGTTCTAAAGCCGGTACTTTTTTAACTACCAGACAAGCCAAAGGAATACCCAAGTGTTCAGAAATCTCCTTAGCAACCACTATCCCCCCTCGAGGAATTCCTAAGACTAAAGATACTCTTCCTTTAAAAGAAGCTAATTTGGCAGCTAACTTTCTTCCGGCTTGCCTCCTGTCTTTAAACACTTTTTAGGCTTTTTTTAGAAACTTATCTACGAACTTACCCAAAAATGGAACCTTCCAAGTCTCTCCCTGCCAGGCTTTATAAGTCATTATTAGCCACAAAATTACTCCCAAGATAAAAACCAATGGTGTTAATATCAACAAAAAGACAGAAAGAACCAAAACCCAATTAAGGACAAAAAGGGCAACATAGACAACTAATGATTGTACCGCCCAAAACTTAACATATTCATCCTTTTCTAGAAGAAGAAAAAGAACAGGAACAATCAAGGTAGGACCCAAAAGGGTTGCTAGTGCTGCTGCAGTTTCTTTTTTTAGTCCTGTTGTACTTGCCATACTTATCACCCCCTATCTATATACTACTTTCATCTTCTTACATTTAAAGGAAAAATTCAACCAGCACAAAAGCAAAGTAAAGGGCAAACAAGACACCCGCCTCCCACCTATCAAGTCTAAGTTTGCTTTTGATAAATAGCCAAAAGGTAAGAAAAATAACAACAAAAGCTCCCGCTGCAACAAAATACTCGTTAATCGCAACAATCTTAACGGGATAAATTAACCCAGCAACACCAACCACTAGTGTTGAATTGGCAATAATTGAACCCAAGATGTTGCCAAAAAACATTGTAGGTTCACCATCCTCCAAGGATCTAAAAGAAAATGCAAGCTCGGGAAGTGTTGTTCCTATTGAAATAATAATTAAACCAACAAGAAAAATAGGAATATTAGCAACTATAGCCAACTGACGAGCAATCATCACAAGTAGATTGGCTGAAGCCAAAAGAAGTGCAACTCCAATAAATAATCTTCCCGCTTCTTTGCTTTTATTACCGTCAATGTGATTAAACTGCCTTAAAAACCTATGAATAAAACTTTCTTTTTTGTGCTCCTGAGCAATTTCGATGAACCTTCTTTTGAAAAAACTCGAAGCATAGGCTCCATATGCCACCAAAAGAAGAAGCCCGTCCACCCTTGAAAGTTCGCCATCAACCACCAAAATTATAGGCATGATTCCCGCAACTAAAGCAATTAGTACATCTCTTTTAAGAAACTGTCCATGAACTCGAACTTTGCCAACGGCAAGAGCAGCTAAACCTGCAACTAGGGAAATGTTGGCAATATTTGCTCCCATTATATTACCCAGTGATAATGCCGGGGTTTTATCAAGAGATGAGGTTATAGCTACAGAAAGCTCAGGAAAGCTAGTTGCCAAAGCCAGAATTAGTGCTGAAAGAACAAATGCGGTTGAGCTTGATTTTCTACTTAAACGCCTTAGTGCAACAACAATTAAATCTGCTGATTTAATAAGAACAAATGAAAAGAAAAACAGAAGAAGTGTAAGGCCTGGAATCATATATTTATATTACACTACTTTTTGCATTTTGAAGAGATATTGAAGTTCTTTAACAGTTGTTGCTTCCCCCGAACCCTTGTCATCTCTAAACTTGATAAGCCGTGGAAACCTTAGAGCCAAACCTGCACTATGGGTTGGACTTTTGGTAATTTCATCCGCAGCAATTTCAACAACTTGAGAAGGGGCAACCCAATAATCAGGAATGTAGTTTTTGTGAATTACATATTCTTTAGGTTTTTTAGTAACTTCTAGCTTGGTAAGTCTGGTTTTTAACTCCCTGAATTGATCATCTGTTAAACCAGTACCAATTTTTGACATGGTTTTTATTTTCTCTCCATCGACAACCCCAACCAAAAACTGTCCTACCCCAAACCCTATCCTTTTACCTTTACCTTGGGAGTAGCCCATGACAACAGCGTCAATAGTATCAGTAAGTTTACTTTCATGACCAGCCTCATGTTTCATTTTTACCCACCTAAAAGCAGTTCTTCCCGGAACATATTTTGCATTTGTCTTTTTGACAATTATTCCCTCTAAACCTTTTTTAACATTTTCTTTGTAAAGGCTGGTAATTTCTTTTGTGTTGTTAGTCAAATGATAATCAACAAGCTTAAAAAACCTACCAGGAAGCAAAACCCTTTTTATTATTTTCCTTCTTTCAAGATATAACTTATTCATACAGTTAACTTTGTTAACTTTTAGAATATCGAAGATATAAAAATCAATACCCACCTTTTTTGAAGTGCCTTCAATCTTGTGTTTCCTACGTCTGGTCATGGTTGATTGGAAATTAGCCATCTTTTTGGTTCCTTCATCCAAACCAACAGCCTCACAATCTAATATCGCCTGGTCAGCTCTAATATGCTCTTTAATTTCTTTTAACTCCGGAAACATCCATGAAGTTTCATTTAAATTTCTAGTAAATGCCTTCACAAATTTACCTTTCTTAAAGTGAATCAGAAGCCTTAATCCATCAAGTTTTGGCTCAACCGAGACCTCACCCATCTTTTTAACCATCTCTTCTGGACTACTTAGTCTTTGTGCAAGCATGGTAAGAGTCGGAATTCCAACTACAGGAGTTGTCCCCTCAACTGCTTTCTTAATCCCAACCGTCTTTACCTTTTTGGCTAGCTTCCCAGGATCAGGTAACACCTGGTATGCCTTGTCTAAATCAGCTTTGGAACTTTTATCACCTTTTTGCATCCAAGAAAGGCCATCGAGTATGGTCTTGTCACTAAATCCAAGTCTAAGTTTCCCGACAGGAATTCTGGCAATATACCTTGCAGAGTGTGCATCTACGCTTTTAAGAAGATCTGACATTTTTTGGACCTTTCTCTCTTGGCTTCCTTCTCCACCATCTTTGGCAACTTCTAAAAGTTTTTGGTAAACCTCACCAACACTAAGATCCTTTTTTACATTTTTTACGTTTAATCTCTCGGCAACAACCCCCAAGTCCCCCGCTTTTTTATATATTTGTGTTACTTCTTTAACGTCTTTTCCATATGCTTTGGAAAAAACTCTAAGCATCATTTTTTCTGCAAGATTTAAGATTACATTTTGAAAACTTGGAGCAAGTTCTCCTAGAGAAAGGTAAACTATTTTGTCAATTTCGTTAGCGTCTGCCTTTTTAAAAAGCTCAGCTAATATTTTGGTAATTTCAATTCTTGATGAGGTTTTTTCCAACCTTTCAAGATAAGAGGCAAATTGCTTAAATTTCATTAATCTTAAGCCTATTATACACTGGGGCGGGTAAGATAGGTCGAGAAGAAAAGGTAGGCAAAAACAACAATTCCCACAAAAATCACTCCAAAAATGATACTTATCACCCCGTTGTACTCCTCATGAACAATTTTGTTTATTCCCTCACCAATTAAGGTAAGACCAAAAAGGCTGGGTAAAATTAAAATCATGTATAAAAATTGTGGGTCAGTTGAGCTCATATTATTTTGCCATTATATACTTGGCCGCTTTTGTTCTGCCTTGTTTTTTAACAATATGCTTATCCATCAAGTCTGTAATGTCTCTTAGAATTGTATCTTCTGAAACCATAGGTATAATCTTTTTAAGCTCAGCCATACCTGCAGAACCTTGATCCGAAAGGTACTCCACCAGCCTCATCTGCCTTTCTGTTAAGGCTATCTGATCCCCCATTCTGACCTTGAGCCTTGTGTCAATTGAAAGTTTTCTTACCTTTTCTTTTATTTTTGCAAGTTCAACTCCAACAACCTGCGTAAAATACTCAAGCCAGGCAGTTACATCTCTTGCTCCTATGTTTTTAGACTGTTTATCTACCTCGGCTAAAGCTTCATAGTAAGCTGCCGGATCATCATCAAAATGCTCTTCAAGTGAGAAAAAACGCTTGATGTTAAAACCTTCCCTCATCAAAATCAAGGTAGCAAAAGCACGAACGGTACGACCATTTCCCTCAACAAAAGGGTGGATTGCAACCAAAACATAATGGGCAATCCCTGCTCTTATAATAGGATGTATTTCTGAGGTTTCCTTGTCATTAAGCCATTCAAAAAAATCCTCCAAAAGATAGGGAACCTCAACAAAGGGTGGTGGAGAAAAAATAACCCTTCCGGTATCCTCTTCCTTAACAACCACCTCGGTGTTTCTAAGTACCCCAATTTTGTCAGCCGTTACAACATTATAAACCGTTGCTCTGTGAATTTCATTTAACATCCCGGGTTCATATCCCCCTCTTTTTGCTGCCAAGTCCTCCAAAATCTCTACAACATTTCGATAGTTGATAACCTCCTGAATATCACGAGCCCTGCCATATACATCTTGTCCTTCCAAAACCTTTTTGGTTTGAACCATTGTCAGATCATTTCCTTCAATATGTGTCCCGTGATATATGGTTCTGACTATTGCATCTGATTGAAACTGCTTTTCAAACGAAGGAACTAAAGGAGCATTCTCAATTACCTCACGAGCAGCCTCAATTTCACCAATATTTTTCAATACTTTATTAGAGATTGTGTACTTAGGAGAATACATCTTAAAGTAATATTAACGCTTATTTTGCGGAAAATAAAGATGTATTAAATTCGATAAAAGAAGTTATTGCTAATCTTCATACTTACCAGAGACTATGTCTATCCAAGTTCGTCGTTCTTTTTTTCGGCCTCCACCTTTTCTGCCCACACCCATACCTCCCCTAGCATTTTCTATAGTCACTCCTCTTAATTCCCTATCTGCCTTTATGTCCCCAGCACACCCCATAGCTTCTTTTTTCAATTTCCCTTTTGATAGATTTTGCTCTGTCAAAAAAATAGCACTATCAATTAATTCCTTGGTAAGTGGTACTGAAAATCCGTATAATTCACGTTCAGCTAGTCTTAATTCCCGTTTAACCACTTTATATCTATCCTCATTAATGTTTATTCTTGTAATTTCATGATACTCATAAGCTTTAAGGTCCAACCGTTCAGATGTTCTACTAACTTCACCGAGTTCGTCCATGTCTATATTTTAGTTATTCAATCTAATTTTTTCCACTTTTCTAAGGTTTGCTAGATGATGTGGATCTGCTGTTGTTATAATAGTCTGCCTGTTTTTTACAACACTCATTACAATATCTCTGTGTTCATCGTCAAGTTCTGAAAGAATATCATCAAGAAGAAGAGTTGGTCTTTCGTTTGTTTTTTCTTCAATAAAGGAAAGTTCAGCCAGTTTTAGCCAAAGTATCGCCATGCGCTGTTGACCTCGAGAACCATACCTTGATAAATCACGCTTTCCCATTTTAAAGATAAAGTCGTCCCGGTGAGGTCCGACCAGGGTTGTAGCTGCAGCAACCTCCTCTTCTGCGTACTGCTCAAGCCTTGCCTCACTTATGGCACTTTTATCATACTCGAGGGTGTTGTGATTTGAGGCTAAAGATTTGTGCAAATTAACAAATTCTATAAACTCCCTCCTTTTTTGAGAAATATAATCTCCGTTTTTAATAAGCAGTCTATCCCAAAATGAAAGCTGAAGCCTTGATAGGCCTTCTTCTCTTGTTCTTAAAAGAAGTTTATTTCTTTGTCTTAAACCCTTTTCGTAAGAAAGAGAGCTTCTTCTATATTCCCTATCTACCTGAGAAATAACATAATCCAGAAACTTCCTTCTTATGCTTGGAGACTCAGTCACCAAATCCATATCCCAGGGACCAAAAACAACAACCTTAAAGTTCCCCGCAAAATCAATAAGCCTTTTAGAAACTCCTGCAACTATCAGTTTTTTCCTGGCAATTTTTTCAGGTTTTCCGTTACCAATATCCAATAGACCTCTGGTTAAAACAGCCTCTAGAATCAAACCATCCACCTTCCCCTTTACTCTGGCAATATCGGCTTTGTAGTTAACAACCTCCTCTTCTACCTTTGCTCTGAAACTTTTACCTGTTGAGAGAACAAACATACTTTCTAATATATTTGTCTTTCCCGAGGCATTAGGACCAATAATTACAGTGGTTCCTTCCGAAAATATTAAAGTTTTTTTCTTGAAATTCCTAAAATTTGTAAGTTGTATTTTTGAAATGCTCATTTTTTTAAATTACTAATAAAATTAGAATGCTATTTCTGGCAAACTGGGCACCAATAAGTTCCTCTGCCTCCTAAAAAGAACTTTTTGAAAGTAGCTATGTGACACCTTTCGCAAGGTTCTCCTTGCCTACCATAAGCTAGAGTGTGTGCTTGATACTTACCCTCCGAACCATCTGGTGTAACAAAGGCAATCTCGCTTGCTCCACCGTACTTGATTCCCTTTTTTAAAACAGAAAGGATTGCTTCGTAAAGATCTTTTATCTCTTTCATTTTTAAACTGTCGGCTTTTTTCTTTGGGTTAACCCTGGCAAGCCACAAGGCATCGTTTGCATAAATATTCCCTACCCCACCCATCTTTCCCTGATCCATCAAAACCACCTTTATTGGCTTTTTGGTTTTTGAAAGAATGTTCATAAATTTATCCAAGGTTAAATCCTTAAGAGGTTCTGGCCCTAATTTCTTGATAAAGGATTCTTCCCCAACCTTTGATGTTTTAACCAGTTTAATCCAACCAAAACGCCTGACATCGTTATAATATAATATTCCGCCTTTATCTAGCCTAAAAACAACCAAAGTATGCTTCCCTGGAACTCCTCCAATTACCTTTTTTGAAAGTTTGTGTGGTTTTTTAAGATTTGGGCCTTCATAAATATACTGACCGGTCATTTTGACATGGGTTAAAATCGAGTAGTTATTGGAAAGATTAATTACAATTACTTTTCCCAGTCTTCTACTACCAAGTATCTTTAAACCCCACAGCTTTTTTTCATCTCCTTGAAAGTTTTTTCTCCTAAGAACCTCAACCGAGACAATTTCGTGCCCTTTTAATAACTTTTCCAACTGGTTTTTAATCGACTCAACTTCAGGTAATTCAGGCATGTTTTTCTATATAACCATTAATCTCATTAGTAAACTTTTCTTTGGAAAACCTCTTGGCATTGTTAATTAAATCTTCCCCTCTCCACCTTGTGTATTCCACTTTTTTGATTGATTCTTTCATAGACTTCATGGTTATTTCATCTATCAACACCCCGGTCTTCCCACTAATCACAGATTCCTCAAATCCTCCACCATTAAAAGCAATTACGGGTGTTCCCGCGGCCTGAGCCTCAACCACCGTCATACCAAAATCCTCATCACGGGCAAGAGCAATGAAAGCTTTAGCTTGTGCCATTAGTTTATATTTCTTGTCATCGTCAACATAACCTAAAAGTTCCACTTTCCCTTTTTTGGTTCTTTCTAGTTTCTTTTTGATATCCGAAAATCCATGGGCCTCTCCCACAATCTTAAGACCTACTCCAAGACTGATTGCAGTCTCAGCCGCTGTCTCAATTCCTTTTGCCCCAACTAGCCTGGAAACTACTAAATAAAAGTCTTTCTTATTTATTCCTCTTGTTGTTTTAATTATTTCTTTAACCTCGACGGGAGGATAAATAACTATTGAGTCTTTCCTGTAAAACTTTTTAATTCGCTGGGCAACATTTTTCGAATTTGCAATCCAGAGATTAATCTTTTGGGCAGTTTTGAAATCAAAGATTCTTAAAAAATGCCCAACTACCGCTGCATATATCTTTACTGGTAAGTAGCGAGTAAAGCCCACTGAAGTTTCATACCCATACAGCCACCTTGGTGGTGTGTGGCAATAACAAACAACCTTTGTTTTGGGACCAACCTTAAACCCGCGGGTTATGTACCAACTTGACGAAGTTATTATCAAATCATACTCGGATAAGTCAAAACTTCCCCATATAACAGGAATTAAAAATCTCAAAGGACTGTAAAGTTTTCCAATTTTAAGAATTGGTGCTAACCAACTTTCAATTATTTTTTTATCCCTAAACTGAATATCCGCTGTTGAACCTTTAACTCTAAAGGCTGTATAAATTGGAGCTTTAGGATAGATCTCGGAAAGGGTTTTCAACACCCTTTCTGCTCCTCCGTATTCTTTTAAGTAGTCATGAACAAGTGCTATTTTCATTAAAATAATCTTTCTTGACTTTCCTCTTGTTTCTTTTTAGAAAAGTCTTTAACTCTTCTGGTGAGAGTCTTAAAACCAAAGTTTTCAAAAAGGTAAAGTACATCCTTTGAACCTAAATCCCATTTTTTCATTTTTTCAAAATCATATTTTCCGGCAACATTAGTAACTATCTGTGCCAACTTAAGTGACATTTTGGCATCTTTCCTTCCTTTTTCCAACTTCTCCCTCAGTTTTGCTGGGATTTTGTCCAAATTAGCATAAATTCCCTTATAACTTCCAAACTCGTTAAGCAAATTTATAGCTGTTTTTGGACCAATTCCGCCAACTCCTTTATAATTATCCGAGGGATCTCCAACAAGTGCCTTGTAATCAGTAATGAGTTTGGGGATAACCCCAATTCTTTCCAGTGTTTCTTTCTCGCTAAATAGTTTGGCATTTGATAAACCGGCAATAGGCATATAAAGCTTTATACCTTTTTTATCATCAACCAGCTGGAGAATGTCCCTATCCCCCGTTACAATTACTACCTCGTCAGTCCTTGTTTTTTTTGCAAGTGTTCCTATCAGATCATCTGCCTCAAAACCTTTCTTTGAATAAACAGGAATATAAGCTGCTTTTAAAAACTCTCTTGCTTTTTCAAACTGGCCTGACAAATCTTCATGAGTTGGAGGCCTTTGGCTTTGATACTCCTTAAACTCCTTGTGCCTAAAGGTGGGTGCTTTTACATCAAAACAAACCACCAGATGAGTAGGGTTAAGATCATCAACCACCCTTAAAAGCATGGAAACTAATCCATATACAGCATTAATAGGTTCTCCATCTCTTGTTGTCAGAGGTGGAAGGGCATGGAAAGAACGATGAAGTATGGCGTTTCCATCAACAATAACAAGTTTGCTCATACGGGGTTATTTTACCCCGTTTTCCTTCTTCCCCACAATCTTTTCAAAATCCTCTCTCTCCAAAGTTTCCTTCTTAAGAAGAGTGTTAACTGTTGTGTCAAGAAGTTTCTTGTGTTTTTTAACAAGTACTTCTGCTTGTTTGTAGGCTTGATCTAAAATCTTCTTAACCTCATTGTCTACCTTCTCCTGCATGGCTGGAGAGACTTTGGCTTGTTCATACCACTCCATCTGTCCAAAATCTCCCATCCCTGTATCGGGGCCCAAGTTAAAAGGACCAATATTGCTCATTCCCCACTCAATAACCATCGCCCTTGCCAATTTTGTTGCCTGGGCAATATCATTTGCTGCACCTGAGGTCATTTCATTAAACATGATATCCTCAGCAGCACGACCCCCAAGCATTGCGGTAATTTGCTGAAGTATTCTTGATTTTGTTTCATGGGTTCTGTCGTTTGTTGGAGGAATAAGTGTATGACCCAAACTTATCCCTCTGGCAACAATTGAAATTCTCTGAACAGGGTCTGTTTTAGGTAAGAAGTGAGTAACTATTGCATGACCCGCTTCATGGTATGCAGTTAGCTTTCTATCCTCCTCAGTCTGAAGTCTTTTCTTTATAGGACCAAGTTTAACCTTTGTTGCAGCCTCTTCTACGTCCTTTGTGTTTATTTCACTTTTATTGCCCGCTGCGGCAATAATTGCAGCCTCATTAAGCATGTTTTCAAGGTCAGCCCCTGAAAATCCAACCGTTCTGTCTGCCACCGCCCCCCAATCAATCCCCTTGGCAAATTTCTTTCCTCTTGCATGAATTTTCAAAATATTTTCTCTTCCTTCTTTATCCGGCATATCCAAAACCACACGCCTATCAAACCTTCCTGGTCTAAGAAGAGCGGGGTCTAGTAAATCTCCTCTGTTGGTAGCGGCAATAACCAAAACTGCGTCATTTGGTGTAAAGCCATCCATCTCAACCAAAATCTGATTTAAGGTTTGTTCCCTTTCGTCATGTCCCCCCATAAGCCCTTTTCCACGTTGCCTTCCAATAGCATCAATCTCGTCTATAAATATGATTGAAGGAGCTGAGGCTTTTGCCTGAGAAAAAAGATCCCGAACACGGGATGCCCCTACACCCACAAGCATTTCCATAAACTCAGATCCCGCCATCGAGAAAAATGGTACTCCGGCCTCCCCCGCAACGGCTCTGGCAAGTAAGGTTTTTCCCACACCACTAGGACCGAATAGTAAAACTCCTTTAGGGGTTCTGGCACCAACTCTTCTGTATTTGACAGGGTTTTTCAAAAAATCCACAACCTCCACAAGTTCTTTTTTAGCATCGTCAATTCCGGCAACGTCAACAAAGGTTACGTTTTGTTTACCTTTTGCGAAAAGTTTAGCCTTGCTTCTTCCGAAAGAGAATATGTCTTGTGCCCCTTTATTTTGTGCCTTCATTATAAAATAAAAAAAACCTGCCATAAGCCCAAGAGGTAAAACAATACTTAATATATCTCCAAAGGCCTTGGAAACGCTTTGATCGGCAATTGTGTAATCAACCTTTGAGGCATCTATTCCTGACTTTTCCAAAAGATCAGCAAAGCTTTGGTTCTCTTCTTTGGTTGAAAATTTTGTGGTTTCGTCATTATAAACAACAATAAGTTTTGCATCTTCAACAGTTACCTTTTTAACCTTATCTTGCTTTATATCCTCAAGAAGCTGGGATACATCAACTTTGCTTGATGAGGTCATCTGGATTCCTGTAAATATCACAGGTAGAACAAAAAACAATATTGCCAGTATCAAAAGACTAGTCCAAAGGTTAAACCTAACTTTAAATTTAAACTGTTTCTTCCCTTGAGGAAGTTTTCCTTTAACAGATTTTATGGTTTTTTTTGGTTCCATACGGGAAAATTATACACCACCTACCTTACTTTTGTACCATCAGGAACTTTATCGGAAAGCTTGAAAAGAACCGGAGGTGTTTCTTCATCTTCTTTAGGCACCGCCATTACCATCATAACCTCGGAAGGTTCTTTGTTCGGTCCTATCTTTTTGGGTTCAAGGTTAACCACAAAGGGAAATTGTTTTCCGATAAGCTCCTCGGGCTTAAAAAACTTCATAATTCCTGAAAAGCCGGTTTTTTTACCAATATCCTTACCTAAATCAACAGTCAACTTCATCACCCAATGGCTCCACGAAGGAACCTCAGCTTTGGTAACTGTACCAATACGAATGTCTAAATTTTCAAACTGTTTGTAGTTTATTAAATCCATATCCTTGGAATAAAACCTGAATATTGAGCACTAAAAATCATTTTTCTATGAGGTTATTTATTTTTGATTTCTCCCTGACCTCTTCCACAACTTCTCTAACCACTTTCCTTGCCTTTTTTGTTCCTTCAATCAATAACTCCTTCGTCTCTTTCGGCCTTTCTTCATAGTATGTCCTTTTTTCGCGAATCGGTTCTAAAAATGTATTGAGGGCCACGAAAAGTTTTTCCTTAACCTCAATGTCCCCCACTTTTCCTTTTTTATATCTTCTTTTAAGATCTGCCACTTCCTCCCTGTTGGAATTAAACACGTCGTGATAAATAAAAACCGGGTTACCTTCAACCCTGCCTGGGTCAGTGGAATGGATTCTATTGGGGTCTGTGTAAATCGACATTACTTTTTGCTTTAATGTTTCTTTATCATCAGAAAGAAGAATTGCATTTCCCCCACTTTTGCTACTTCGGGATCAATACCGACAGCCAAATTGTCTAGAAAGACATTATAGACATCCTTATTAATTATTTCTGATTTATCAAAGCAACTTGCATACGCATGGACATTGGCCAAAATAATGAATGTTTCATATTCATGCTGTAATTTAACTCTATTCTCCAGTGTCCCAACATAATGACCAAGATGTAATTTGCCTGTTGGCGTATCGCCAGTAAGAATTCTTTTCTTCTTCATATTTTTATTTTAACAAACAATCCGCTTAATAAGCGGACCTAAGTAGCAGGGGTGGGAATCGAACCCACGACCGCCAGGATATGAATCTGGTGCTCTAACCAACTGAGCTACCCTGCCTTAACTACGTATTTTATCCTAAATTGATGGGTCTCTCAAACTTATATGCTATAATTGTCACAGTTTGTTACGTGCGGGGTAGTGTACGGCTGCACGCGAGGCTCAAGATGGG